>CAZCMD010000009.1:0-56548 GCA_964499695.1 uncultured Desulfatiglans sp. | reverse complement strand
GAAACCCTTGACCCTGAGAAGAAAAAGATCGGGGTGGAGGGCGCAAGGCAGCATATTACAGGGGTACGAAAGACCTTCCCTGATCTGCATCTGACCATAGAAAAACAGATAGCAGAAGGAGAGTGGGTTGTATCATGCATCACTGCCAGGGCAACACACATGGGTGAATGGCTCGGCATGAAACCAACAGGAAAAAAGGTTGAGATTACTACTGTTAATGTAGACAGGGTAAAAATGGCAAGATAGTGGAACATGGCGGCGCTGCCAATATGTTTGAGGCCCTGCTTGGGATAGGCGCTATCAGGGTTGTTTCTGAATGAACTTTAACCTCTAATATCAGATATGAGATTACTGCTCAGGATACTTATTCTAATGCTGTGCATGCAATCATACGGTTTCGCGGATGAATGTGTGATCCTTTTGCACGGCCTTGCCAGGAGCAGCAGCTCATTTAGCAGGATGGAATCAGTCTTAAATGATAATGGATATTTCGCTGTTAATTACAATTACCCTTCTAGAAAATATAATATTGAAAAACTTGCAAAAGACTCCATAGATAATGCCCTTTCACAGTGCCCGGAGAATAGCAAAGTGCACTTTGTAACCCATTCTCTGGGTGGCATCCTTGTCAGACAATATTTAAGCACCGGTAAAATCAAAAACCTGGGTAGGGTTGTTATGCTCGGGCCTCCTAACAAGGGGAGTCAGGTGGTTGACAAGCTAAAAAATGTTCCCGGATTTGTGTGGTTTAATGGCCCTGTCGGAAGAGAACTGGGTACAGGCAGCACAAGTATACCTGTGAGGCTCGGGCCTGCAGATTTTTATGTAGGGATAATCGCCGGCACAAGAAGTATAAACCCCATATTGTCTTCAATGCTGCCCGACCCTGATGACGGAAAGGTTTCAGTGGAAAATACAAAACTTGAGGGCATGGCAGATCATATAACATTACCTGTGGCGCACCCCTTTTTAATGAGGAACAAAGATGTAATAGATCAGGTTGTTTATTTTTTAAAGAACGGAAAATTCTATAAAAAAGAGTAAACAACCTGGTTCCTTACCTTTTTTTCTATTCAAAATCCTGTTGTTTTAGAAATGGTCTTTCACTTTCCGGTTTTGATATCCATTTTTCAAAATAAGCCTTTTTCTTGTTTAATACACTTGGATGATTGTCTTTTGCCCACTTATAGGCTTCATCATTATTCTGTATCGGCCTGGCATCTTTTATCCATTTCTGAACCTCTGAAGTCGCCATCTCTTCTTTTGTTATGGGTGCCATTGAAAATCTTGCCCGCCATGCGCCCATCCTCGGTATAACCTTTATATAATAGGTTTTTCCGGGGAGTAAATCGGCTTTTAAAAAGTCAGCAGCCTCAGAAACAACCATAAACAGATGCTCCCCCGGTTTTGCTAAATAGGGTAGCTTCTGGTTATATGGTATAATGCCTATAAAATTTTCATCATCATAAACTGCCGCATGAATTTTAAAACCTAAACTGTTGGGGCGGAGAAAGTAAACAAGCGCCTTGTCCTGTTCAGGTTTTATTTCTGATGATACTGGAATGGACATATTCATTTTTGGTGAAGCACAACCAAATAAACCGGACACTAAAACTATTAAACTAATCGTATAAATGTACCTTTTCATGTTTCCGTCTCCAAAATAGATTCATATGACATAGCAAAATAAAAGGGCTTTTACCTCTCTTACCAGTTTGTTTAATATCCTTTATTACCTGTTTTCATTACTCTTGATCCTTTCAGCTTTGAGCTTCTTGGCGTTTTTACTCCACCCTTCCATAACTTGATGTAAGCATCACCTCAACCCAGGTAACAGGCTTACCAACCCTTTTAAAAACAAGTGGGCAGTGTGACAACCCGGCCGGGACAGTTACTATTGAAGGTTTGTTTATTATCTGGGGCTCGCCCTCCATATAAAAAATAATATCTGCGTCAAAATCATACTTATCATTCGGGTTACTGCCAAAAAAGCACATAACATGGGGGAAATCATGGGTATGGGGCTCTGTTTCATCCCCTTCCGGATCGGCCTCTGTTATAACAGAGTATAAAATCTGGCAATCAACCCCGAGTCTATCAGGGCTTGCAAGAAACCCCTCAAATACCTCGCCTGTGTGCAGTTTACCTTTGGGTGTCTCAAGAATGTATTTCCTGTATTTTGATTCAGCCATTCGATTCATACCCTCCTTTTGATTTTTATTGGTCTGATTGCTTTTCCACCTCTTTCAGACGGGCAGATTTCCGGGCCTTTGCCTTTATTTTTTTATTGATAATAAAAATGAATATCCTGATGAGTGCAAACCCGGCAATAAAGGGGACAAAAAACAGGACAGGGTTTTTTGTGCGCATGAAGATGATTCCGCCGCTTAAAAAAGCTGCCCCTAATATTAGTGACCCGATATAATCATAATATTTCAACTCGTAATTTCCAGGTTTTTTCAACAGGGAAATGAAATGCATAATTGGCCAGCGCCTTGAAATCAAAATAATCAGGGCGCCTACAAGGGTGCATGATAAAGATATGACCTTCACATGCTCGAATCGGGCCTCCATTATCATGGGGAGTAAAATCCCGACAATACCCACAAAGAGTATAAGTACAATAATAATACTGATCAAAAAACTGATGATATTCCGCACTATGGGATATTCAAAGATGTTCTTCATATTGAATGTTCTTTTGTATTAGTGAGTTTTTTAGCATACACTTTCAATCAAGCAACACCTGCGCATTATTAAAAAGGATAAAACCTATGTCAACAGCTTTTACTTTGCTGCTTCAAATCATATTTTTTGGTATCTTGCACCTGTTTTTTGCATAAAGCCAGAATATGGTGCTTAATACACCTAAGATTACATTAATAACCCCAAGCACTACAATACGGTTACTCCAGTCCATTGAAATAATTACAAGGCCAACGCTGCCGAATGTCCCCATAAAACAAAACATCAGAGATGATGCCGAGCCCGTGTTCTTATCCTGCTGTTCGATCATGATATTCATGGATGGTGGTCTTTGTAGAGCGAATGCGGCACTGCCCACTGCTATGGATGCAAGAAAAAGGGCTGGGTGAAACTCGCCAATAAAGATAGTGAGTATACCGCTTATGGTGCTCATAATAAAGCTGATGGTTATTAGCTTGATTGGTTTGATGAATTGCGAAATACGTATATATGCTATAGCAACAAGGACACTTATCGCAGCATTTGCTGCAAAATAATAGCTGTATGCCCGCTCGCTTAATCCGAAAGTGTTTTGAAAAATAAAAGACGATATACCTACAAAGGCCATCATACCCAGAGGGGCAAGGGCAAACAGCATTACCAGTCTAGCAAACGACGGGTTTATAAGCACAACAAAAAGTTTACCCAGTGAGGCAGGTATGCTGTCTTCTGACAGTTCATGATTTGTCTCCTTGTAGAAGAAGGCAAACACCATGGTAATAAACCCCAAAAAAGCCAGGACAAAAAAGGCTCCTCTCCATGAGGTGAAAACCAGTATCCATGCACCCAGGATAGGTGCTGTAACAGGCACAAAACCTGTTAATGCACCGATTATGGCAAATGCCTTTTCCTTTTTCTCAGGCTGAAAAAAATCCTTGATAATAGC
Source organism: uncultured Desulfatiglans sp. (assembly GCA_964499695.1). Lineage (GTDB taxonomy): Bacteria > Desulfobacterota > DSM-4660 > Desulfatiglandales > HGW-15 > JAAZBV01. Next base: position 52,917 of record CAZCMD010000009.1, on the reverse strand, counting down.
AGAAGAGACTGCCATACCTCCAGCACAGCCTATCGCCTGAAACAGTCTTGAGACAATCAGGAAATAAATATTTATGCTGATTGCACAGGAAATGCTTGCAACAATATAAAGTGTGAGGGATACCATAATAACAGGTTTACGCCCAAATCTGTCTGACAGTGAACCGAAAAAAAGCCCGCTGATACTGATAATAAAAAAGAACCCTGACATTGTAAGATTAACGAGTTCAATTGTAGTGTTTAATTGTTCCTTGATTGAAGGCAGTGCAGGCATATACATGTCTGTTGCCAACATGGGAAATGCTGTTAATATGGAAACAAATATCATCATAACCCCAGGACTCAACTGCCCCGGCGTTTTTATATTTGAATCATTGTATATACTCTCAATCATTTATTAAACTCCCTCAAAACAGACCAACTATCTTAAAACAGTGTTGCCGGAGTATCTGTAATTATTTAATAATGCTTTTATTAGCTGAAGAGCAGGATAATAAAGGCTCTGATAATAAAAACGCCTGCTTAGAAAACACCTTGATAAAAAAGATATACTTAATCGGCTGTTATTGTCTCTAATATATTAATAAAACTCATTTTACCGGACGTGAGTATATGCGATACACTGGAAGGTGTCAATAAGGAACAATTGCAGCGCTTATGCTGCCGATATTACCTCCGTTTAATAAAAGAAATGCAGGTTTCATATCATAAAATAGACAAAATCTGATATTTTGATTATTATACAACCTTCAGATTGTTGTATAACAGACAAAATAAATAACTTTATATCTCAAGCATCTGCCTGTACTTGACAGATCAAGTCGGACCGAATTATGAAAATTTAACAATGGAGGCATTTCATGAAAAAAGTATTCAGGGTTATCTCAATTTTTTTATTTCTTTTATTACCCGTTTACACCTTTGCACAGGGAGGATTTGATATGGATACAATAAAGACATCTAAAGGAAATCTGGAAATAACATTTATCGGTCATGGCACCCTTATGTTTTCATTTGGTGGCAAGATCATTCATGTTGACCCCTGGACCACATTCACCGATTACAAAGATATGCCAAAGGCTGATATAATCCTTGTTACCCATGAGCATTATGATCACCTTGATAAGAAGGCGATAGTGGCCCTCAAAAAGGATGGGACGCAAATCATTTTAAATGAGGCAGGCGTTAAACAGATCGGCGAAGGCACTGTTATGAAAAACGGGGATACAAAGACCCTGTCAGGTTTAAAGATAGAGGCCGTACCGGCTTATAACATCGTAAATAAAATGAATGCAAATAACCCTTATCATCCAAAGGGGAACGGTAACGGTTATGTAATAACCTTTGGTGATAAAAGGGTATATGTTGCAGGGGATACTGAAAACACACCTGAAATGAAGGCATTAAAGGGTATTGATATAGCATTCCTTCCCATGAACCTGCCCTATACCATGACACCCGAAATGGTAGCAGATGCGGCAAAGGCGCTAAAACTAGCTATCCTCTATCCATATCATTATGGCGAAACAGACACCTCAAAGCTTATTGATCTATTAAAGAATGAAAAGGGTATAGATGTGAGGATAAGGAAGATGAGATAAAAACAGGGCTCAAGGCGCAAGGTTAAAGGCGCAGGGAAAAACCTTTGACCTTGTGCCTTGAGCCAATTTTAAGTAGAGGTTAATCCACCATTAAGTCTGAATTCTTCCTTGCCCAGTATGTCATGCAGGTGCAGGATGCCCCTGAGCCGCTTTTCATGGTCAATGATCACAAGGTGAGTTATCTGGTAAAGCTCCATTATTTCCAGCGCCTCAGCCGCTGATATGTTTTCATCAATAGACCTTGGTGACGGGGTCATGATCTCATCCACAATCAGTGAATAGATATTTTCCTGCCTCATGAGTGCCCTTCTCAAATCACCGTCAGTCAGTATGCCTGCAACACGCATTTCTTCATCCACAACTACTGTAACGCCGATATTCTTTGAATCTATCTCAACTATGGCATCATAGACTGGTGTCCCTGTTTTTACCGTTGGCACACTATCCCCTGTAAACATGACCTCTTTCACCTTTGTGCCCAGCCTTTCGCCAAGGGTGCCTCCAGGGTGAAACCTTTGAAAATCCTTTTGCCCAAACCTCCTTAATTTCATGAGGACAACTGCCATTGCATCACCCATTGCAACAACCGCTGTTGTACTGGTTGTTGGCGCCATTGTTTCAGGGCATGCCTCCCTTGCAACCTTTACATCAATAACAACATCGCTCATGTGCGCCATGGGTGATTCAGTATCGCCTGTAAGACATATTATCTTTGCGCCCATATCCTTCTTGATCATGGGCAAAATCTTGTTTATCTCATGGGTATGTCCGCTGTTGGATATCGCAATCACAACATCATCCCTTGTCACCATACCCAGATCGCCATGAAGTGCCTCTGCCGGATGCAGAAAAATGGAGGGTGTGCCTGTGCTGCTCAGGGTTGAGGATATCTTTCTGCCAACAAGCCCGGATTTCCCCATGCCGGTTATTATTACCCTGCCCTTTGACTTTACCATTAACTGAACTGCCTTTTCAAACTCAGGGCCAACACGGTCTATCAGGTCAAGAATCCCCTGTGCCTCTATCTTAAATACATCCTTTGCCTGTTCTATTATTGTATCCATCTTTTCCTTACTTATAAAAATACTCCATTTTCAACAAGTTACCTTATGGGCAACTGGGATGGAATCTTTATCACGATAACTGATGCTTCACAAGGTTTAATTTAAAAGGGGAATTCGCTAATCAAAACGTCTGTAGAGACAAGGCATGCCTTGTCTCTACGATTTATCAAAAGGTATCTATCTACATCCATGCTAAGTTTGTTTCTGTAATCAGCACAGATCATTCCCCGATCCAGAATTTTCCCAGTACCTTTTCAAGTTCTTCCTTTGTTTTTACTGTGACAGGTTTCCAGTTCACCGGGAAAAGGGTCTTGTATCTGGTGCCCCTGTACCTGTCATCCACCAGGATCACCACCCCCCTGTCTGTTTCAGAGCGGATCACCCTGCCTGCCGCCTGTAGAACCCTGTTAATGCCGGGGTAAAGGTATGCGTATTCAAACCCTGCCTGATCAGTCGCATTAAAATAGTCCCTTATGATATCCCTTTCAGGAGATATCCCCGGGAGCCCTACCCCGTATATTACAGCCCCTGAAAGCCTGTCCCCGGCAAGATCTATCCCCTCTCCAAATACCCCTCCCATAACAGCAAACCCGACAAGGGTATTTCCATTAGTGACTGAAAACCGGTTAAGGTAATCATCCCGCTCCTCCCCTGTCATATCCTGATTCTGGATAATGACTTCAAACCCTTTTTCTTTTGCATCAAGGAGTGAAATGATCATCTGCATATAGGCATAGGATGGAAAAAAGATGAGATAATTGCCCTTTCGTATATCAATGACAGGGTTAATCAGGGCAGCGGCATTTACCTTTGTAGATTCCCTGTTTTTGAACAGGGTTGAAATACCGCTGTAAATAACAAGACAGAGGTTTTCAGGAGGAAATGGCGATGCTATCTCCAGGTTTTTTGTGTTCACTGCACAGCCGAAGAGCCTTTTAAAATAACCGGGAGGAGACATGGTAGCGGAAAAAAATACAGCCGCCCTGTTTTTGCTGAATGTCCTCTCAAGCCTCTTTGAAGGGTCTATACAGAAGAGCTTTACCCTGAAGTCCTTACCTGTAATTTCATATATAGTCCTGTAGGTGTCATCATATTCCTCAATTATACGCGCAAAGGTCCTTGCTTCAAAATAGAGATCAAGAATGGCTTCCTTTGATGGTGAGTCCACATTGAGTGCAAACCACTCTTCGCACTCCTTTATAAAACCCCTTATAGAGGGGGCAATGGAAGCGGGCGCATCTGGCTCCACAATCAAGTTTTCCCCCTTTTCATCACATCTTTTCTTTAGTTTATTCAGGGCTGAATTTATACCCCCTATTTTTTTATATATGGCTGGCAGCTCTTCTCTGTTTAATTCCTTTCTCGTGTCAAGGAATCTCTGTTTGAATATCTCAGCGGAAAACATCTCACGTGACCTGTCCACAAGATTATGTGCCTCATCCACAAGAAGGATAAAGTCGTTTTCCTCCTCTAGAAAAAACCTTCTCAGGTAGACCCTCGGGTCAAATACATAATTATAATCGCATATAATGACATCTGCCATGAGTGAGAGACCAAGGCTGAACTCAAATGGGCACACCTTATGTTCTTCGGCTATCCACGCAATTACATCCCCTGTAAAGCTGTCCTCCTCAAAAAATCTCTCCTCAGCCTCATCAACCCGGTCAAAATACCCCTTTGCATATTCGCACTCATCCGGAGAGCAGGCGCTCTCAGGTTTAAAACAAATCTTGTCCTTTGCGGTTATCACAAGGGTCTTGATCCTTAACCCCTTTTCCCTCATTTCATTGATGGCCGCACAGGCTGAATCCTTTCCGGTTGTCCTGGCTGTAAGATAAAAGACCTTTGATGAAAGGCCTTCGGCCATGGCCTTGATTGCAGGGAACAGGGTAGACATGGTCTTACCTATGCCGGTAGCTGCCTGAATGAGTACCTCCCTTTTCTGATGGATTGTCCTATAGACCTCAACTGCCATCTCCCTCTGGCCCGGCCGGTAATTCTCAAATGGGAATTCAAGTGCCTTTATTGAACTGTTCCTGGTCGCCCACCATTTTTCAAGATCGGTAATCCGCTTCAGATAGTGAGATGCAAGCTTACAAAAGAAGTCGTCAAGCTCTTCCCGGTTAAATAGATTAATGATCTCTTTTTGTTTTCCTGAATCGAGCTGGTAATAGGTAAGCTGGCCTGATATCTCGTTAAGCGCTTCCTGCGTGAGGCATATGTAGCAATAGACCTTCAACTGGGCCCAGTGGACAGGATTCTTAAACCCCTCAAAATATTCAAGCTCCCTTGTGGTGGTCTTTATCTCCTCTATAACAATCCTGTCCGGGTAACGGAATATGCCATCCATACGACCTGTTACCTCAAGGATGTGTGTCTCTGTTTCAAATTCCCTTTTTACCTGAACCTCAGCCGTATACTCGGCAGGCCTTGATTTCTGGATCTTCTGGTGGGCATATATTGCATCAACCGGGTTGATCTGTGAAAATGTATCAAAGGAGAGATCACCTCCCCTGAATGAATATTCAACAAGGTTTCTTACTGATACACTAATCTTTTTTTTCAACTGTTTTCCTCTGCCGGGTCTGTTATCTGGGGTTATATATGATTCCTGTTTTCAACCGGAATATCTCATATCCTGAAAAAGAATCAACCCCTTGTATTAAAAAAGTCTTTCGGCTATTATGCCGCTTTAATCTCAATAAAAGGACTTTAAAATGAAAATAAGCCAGTTACCACAAAATATACAAAAATATATTATGCCAGCTCCAAACGGCACCATGTCATACAGGTGCCTCGGGTGCAATAACCATTTTGGTATTGATGAACTGCTCTATACCTGCCCTGAATGCGGGACGGTTTTGATGCTCACTGATACCTCCTTTGATCGATATAAAGATATAAGCGGCGATATGTGGAGAAGGATATTTGACTACAGGTCAATGATCTGTGATCCACCCCTTAAAGGAATTTTCAGGTTTTATGAATTCATAGCGCCCATAATACCGCTGGATAAAATAGTATACCTTGGAGAAGGTCACACGCCGGTGGTAAAGGCAAATAACCGACTCACGGATATTGTGGGTAGGGACTTCTATTTCAAGGATGACGGTCTCAACCCCAGCGCATCCTTTAAAGATAGGGGCATGGCCTGCGCCATGAGTTATATTAACTACTTTGCATCAAAGAATAAGGCAGACAATATCCTTGCCATATGTGCATCTACCGGGGATACATCTGCTGCTGCTGCACTTTATGCAAGCTACATGGGCGAATTCTTAAAATCAGCGGTTATCCTGCCACAGGGCAAGGTCACGCCCCAGCAACTTGCCCAGCCACTTGGTGCAGGCGCAAAGGTACTGGAGATCCCGGGGGTCTTTGACGACTGTATGAAGGTTGTCGAGGCCCTGGCTGAAAATTATCATGTTGCCCTTCTTAACTCAAAAAACAGTTGGCGTATACTTGGCCAGGAATCATATTCCTATGAGATAGCACAGGCATTTGATTATGAGGTGTCTGACAAAGTGATTGTTCTCCCCATAGGAAATGCAGGAAATATCACGGCTGTCATGAGCGGGTTCCTGAAATTTTATAAGGCAGGCGTTATTAAAAGCCTTCCTAAAATAATAGGTGTTCAGTCCGAGCATGCTGATCCGGTCTACAGATATTATCTGGAAGGGAACCCTGATAAAAGGGTGTTTAAAGCTGTGAATGTAAAGGCCAGCGTTGCACAGGCAGCCATGATAGGTAACCCTGTCTCAATGCCAAGGGTGATAGAGGTGGCGAATGAATACAATAACACGGCGCCAGAAAAAAAGGTATTCGTCGTTCAGGTAAAAGAGCAGGAGATAATGGACTCCATGATCATGGCCAACAGAAACGGTAATGTGGTCTGCACCCAGGGTGGTGAATCCATGGCCGGCATGAAAAGGGCTGTGGAGCAGGGCATTGTGGCAAAGGATGAAACCGGTATCCTTGATTCAACCGCACACATGTTAAAATTTTTAAGCTTTCAGGAAAAATATTTTAATGACTCATTCGAGCCTGAATTCAATGTAAAACCTGTTCCGGAGCTGAAGAATTTTCCAGCCCTCGTAAAACCTGTTTCAGTTAAAAAATTCCCTGCTCCCGGAAAGCCGCTTTCAGGAAAGGAGATGGATAAATTTGTTGAAAGCATGAGCACTGAAATAGCCGGAATCCTGGGGCTGGAAAAAAGATAGATGAATATCATCTTTGTATGTACCGGTAATATAAGCAGGAGTTTTCTTGCAAAGGCTGTTCTGCTTAATGAGATCAAAAAAAATAGCATAAAGGATGTTGAGGTCTCTTCTGCTGGTATCGGGGCATACCCCGGTACGGCAGCTGATCCTGAGATGGTAAAATTCCTCATGGATAAAAAAATCCCTGTGCCCGGGCATGCCTCTAAACTTATAACCTCTGAGGACATAAACTGGGCGGACATGATCCTTGTCATGGATAAAACCCACTATAACCACATTACAAAAACATGGCCTGAAGCATCAGGAAAGGTTGAGATGCTGGGCAAGTATATTGCCCCTGATCATCCTGATGATGAGATAATAGACCCCTATGGCAGGTCTCCATACCATTACAGGCTTGTACAGTCTCAGATCTCGATTGCAGTATCCAATCTGGGGAGAGACATCGGTCTCAGGAAAATATCATGATCAGACTAAATTTTATAATGGTGGATCGGACAAGGGCATCATACATAAAGGAAGGTGAAGAAGAGTATCTTAAGCGCCTTAAAAGATTTATCAGCTATAAATGGACAGAGGTAAGACCGGTAAAAATATCAAAAGGCGTTTCAGATGAAGAGGTTATCCGGAGGGAAGGTGAACACATCATTGAAAAGATCGAGCATGGTGATTACCTGATCGTCCTTGATAAAGGGGGAAGGCAATACAGCTCCGAGGGCTTTGCCTCTCTAATAAAAAAACTGGCGGATGAAAACAGAGGCCAGGTCTGCTTTATCATAGGTGGTCCTCTGGGATTATCAGAAGATGTTAAGAAAAAGGCTAACCTGATTATTTCCTTATCTGAAATGACCCTGACACATGAAATGGTCAGGCTGATTCTGACAGAACAGATATACAGGGCATTTACAATAATGGAGGGGCACAAATACCATAAATGAGAAAAAGAGTGCCATTAGCTTTTTATGCTGCGGTATTTGCCTCAAGGGCCAGTTTTATCTTGTTCTTAAGCTCTGTCAGGTCAAATGATTTGATGACATAAAAATCCGCAGCAATGGATTTCATGTCTTCCTTGAATGTATCATATGCAGTACAGAGTATAACCGGCAGTTCATAAAATTTATTCCGGATATCCTGAAGCAGATCAAGCCCGTTGTAATCAACCATTTTAATATCAAGTACAACAAGATCAGGTTGCTCTTTTTCTATCTTTTCAAGCAGTCTGTATCCGCTGTCTGCAGTGGTTATTTCATAACCTGCCTCGGCAAGCTCTTCGGAATAAAGAAAGCGGATATGTTCTTCATCATCAACTATCAGTATCTTGGCCATCAAATCCTCCCTTGCAAAGCATAATGGGATCAAATGAGAATGGACTATTTAAAATATACCTCTGGAAAACAGGAGAACCTAAAAAAGTACTGTATTTTTATCATATTTTCCTGGATGATGCAAATAATTTCATTTTCATATTAAGAAAGATCAACCCGGATGCCGGTTCAGCATGTAATTTACTGACCTCTATTGCCCGGATTTCATGTTCGGATCACCCTCAATTTTTTGTTAGATCACCAGTTCATTCGGACTTTTATTCCCCTGTCTGAGAGATATTCCTTAATTTCCCTTATTGTATATTCACCATAATGAGTCATTGAAGCGATAAGCGTTGCATCTGCCCTGTCACCATCAAGCACCTGATAAAGATGTTCAGGGGTGCCTGCACCACCTGAGGCAATCACAGGGATATTAACGTTTGAGGATATGAGTCTGTTCAGCTCAAGCTCATAACCATCCTTTGTCCCGTCAGCATCTATTGAATTAAGGCATATTTCACCGGCACCAAGGGTTTCGCCCTTTTTTGCCCAGAGAAGCGCATCAAGCCCCATGTGTTTTCTGCCACCGTTAATTACAATTTCATACCCGCTGGGGATCTTTTCTGAAACAGGCACCTTTTTGACATCCATTCCAAGTACGATACACTGACTTCCAAAGGCATCAGCCCCCTGTGAGATAATCTCAGGATTCTGGACAGCAGCAGAATTTACACTGATCTTTTCAGCACCGGCAAGTAATACGCTTCGTATATCTTCGAGTGTCTTGATGCCGCCACCTACAGAAAAGGGTATGAATATCTTTTCAGCCACCTTCCTGACCGTCTCTATCATTATGTCACGCCCTTCACTCGAGGCGGTAATATCATAAAATACTATTTCATCCGCACCCTGAAGGTAGTACTGGTAGGCAGTTTCAACAGGATCGCCTATATCCACATTCCCCTTGAACTTAATGCCCTTCGTTAGTCTTCCGTCTCTTACATCAAGACAGGGGATTATTCTTTTACTCAACATTTTTTTTTCCGCTCCACCTGCAAAAATTTTCCAGGATCTTAAGCCCGGGTCTTCCGCTCTTTTCAGGATGAAACTGTACTGCAACCAGATTGTCTGAGATTAAGACAGATGTAAAAGAAAACCCGTAAAAGGTCTCGCCCAGCACATTATCCATTGACTCAGGTGCGGGATAATATGAATGGACAAAATAGAATTCACTATCCTCCTGAACCCTTTCAAAAACAGGATGCGACTTTCTTAATTTTATACTGCTCCACCCCATATGAGGCACCTTGAGTTTTCTCCCTTCAGTGTCTTTCAGATCATCCGGAAACTTCAGGACATCCCCTTTTACAAGTGAAAGGCACCGGGTGTTATTTTCCTCACTTGATTCCAGAATAATCTGGGTGCCAAGGCAGATCCCAAGAACCGGTTTACCTGACTCAAATACCTCTTTTATCGCATAATCAAGCTTTTTTGCCTTCAGGTCGCTGATGGCCTTTCCTGCTGCACCGACACCGGGGAATATGACCCTGTCGGCCTTTGTTATTTCTTTAAAATCGGAAGTAATGACCGACTCCTGACCAAGAAAATCCAGTGCCCTTTTTACACTGGTCAGGTTTCCGGCATTATAATCAATGATCGCTATCATGGTTAAAATACTCCATAAATTATCGCTATCAACTGCAATTAGATTATTCTCGCTAATGCTATATGATATCTGGAACTAAATAAGAAAAATCAGAAACAGATCAATACTAAAATAATCCCGGATGTTTTTTTATCTCCTGTTCCACCTTTTTGGGATCAGAAGCATTGTAAAGGGCAATACTGTGTAAATGATCCAGGCTTTCAGGGTCTATCTTTGTAAACACGACAGCGGAGGTCACATCATCAATCCTGACGATTTTACCTTCGACCGATACAACAGGTGCCACATCATTATCGCCAAGCATGATCTTCAACTGGCATATGTCGCCTGTCTCCGCGTGGACACTTGTTGGAAGCAGGCAGCCACCAATGCTGAGATTTATCAATTCGTCCATCTTGTAAGTACAGCGGTTAACAGATAATTCGGACCTCATCTTATAGTAAAATCTAGTAAACTTTCTGTTTTCAGACCCCATATATCACCCTGTTTATTTGAAGGTTAAACCGGCTTATTAAGCTATTTTCGTATAATTTTAAAAGTTCTATTTACTTCATAAAAGCAATATGTTAACAGAGATATCATATTCAGACCATAACAGTAAAGAACATAGTTGAAAAAATATCTGATGAAATAAAAAGTTCGAATTTCAGGAGAGGCGATGTCATTAACAAAAACAGAGATTGTGGAAGATCTGGTAAAAATGGGTTTCAACCGGGTAAAAGCAGTTCAGATGCTGGAAAACCTTCTGGGGATAATAAAGAGAAATCTGGAAAACGGTGAAGATGTACTAATATCGGGTTTCGGAAAATTTTGTGTTAAGAACAAAAAAGAGCGCAGAGGTCGTAACCCTGCTACAGGTGATGACCTTATCCTTGGCAAAAGAAAGGTTATAACCTTCAACTGCTCTTCGGTATTAAGAGACAGGTTTAACAAATAGAGGTAATAGAAATACCTTTTCATGCCCCGCAGCACAGGCAGATATCTGTAAATTTCCTGATGGCTCCGGGGTTTTTTTCATGCATTATCATATGCCCGGGAAACATATACTAAGTCAGGTCAGAAAGACCATATCAAGGTACAACATGATCCGGAAAGGTGACCGGATCATAGTTGCTGTATCAGGCGGGCCTGATTCCATTTGCCTGCTTACTATCCTTTCAGATCTGGCACATGAGCTTGATATAACTCTCATAGCAGCACACTTTGAACACGGTCTTCGCCCTATGGAAGACCCTTATGAAACCGTCCTCGTAAAGGAATATGCATGTGAAATGAACCTGCCTTTTGAGACTGAAAAGGCATCAGGTATTGATTTAAACTCCTCTTCTCTGGAAGAAAAGGCCAGAAATCTCCGGTACAATTTTCTTGAGAGGGTACGATCAAAATATAACGCCCACAGGATTGCTATGGGTCATAACCTTGATGATCAGGCAGAAACCGTGCTGATGAGGCTCTTAAGGGGCAGCGGTATGACCGGCCTTTCCGGGATACCTCCTGTAAGAGATAATACCATCATCAGGCCTCTGATTGATACACACAGGGAAGATATCATCGGGTATCTTGAGCAAAAGAGATTAAGATATGCTTTGGATAGTTCAAACAATAACAGCAGGTTTATTAGAAACAGAATAAGACTTGAACTGATACCGGAGATGATTAAATATCAGCCGGAACTTATTGAGGTGCTCGGGCGTCTTTCTAATCACATCAGGGAGGAAAACAGCCTTCTTGAAATACTGACCGATGAATGGATTAATAACAACCTGAAAAGAAACGAGACGAATGAATATCTGGTAGATATCAGGTCATTAAAAGGACTCCACTATGCACTCATAAAAAGAATTATCAGGAATATTGTAAAAAGAAACAATAATACTCTTTATGGTATTGATTCGGATCATATACAGGATATATCTGATCTTCTTATTAACCCGAAGCCCAATATAACTATAGACCTGCCGGGAGATCTTATCATCAGAAAGGAGTATAACTCCCTGATTTTTTCTTCCAGGGCCCTATACCCGGATTCATTCTCTTATGAATTGAGTGGAATGGGAGAGACCCGAATCAATGAGATCGGGAGGTTAATCAGGATAGAGGAACTGCTGAACACCCCTCATACAGATTTTAAAACAGCCCCTGATTCTGCAGTGATTGACAGAGCACTCATTACATTCCCCCTGACTTTAAGAAATTTCAGGCCCGGTGACAGGTTTATGCCTCTCGGAATGAAAGGACACAGAAAGGTAAAGGATTTTTTTATTGACCTGAAGATCCCGCCCCATAAAAGAAGGCAAATCCCCATTATCCTTAACGGGGATCAAATCGTTTGGATCGCTGGATACAGGATTAGCGACCCTTTTAAGGTGACACCTGATACAAGGAGTATGTTGAAAATTACACTAATATAGCTTTATTGCCTCTGACTTAAAAAACTTCAACCTACCTTGAAAATTTTATAGTAATGGCAGTGACAACACCCCATATCCAGTTATAGACAAGCACAAATACCGGGGTAAGAAGCCCCAGTTCTATACCTGCCATACCTTTACCCTCTTTATATGGAAATATAAAAAAAAGCTGGACAAGGGTCGGGAACAGGCTGATCAGTGTCCCCCTGGTAAAGGCCTTTGAGTTGAGTATGGGAAAAAGAAAGAGAAAACCCCAGATGCCACACCAAACAATCTGCTGATAGAGCAAGGGGGGAGTAAGCGCCGGGGAGAGCTTAACGCCAAGAGATGCTGCAACACCCAGATCACCAACTGCCCACGCTGCGAGGCTCATTATAAGGCCTCCGAGACCTCCAGCAGCAAAACATATCAATAGCTTTTTCATCAGGGCTCCTGTTTATGGTTATGGTTTATAAAATAACACCGCACAGTCACTTACTTGAAATACCGGGATGGCCCCTGTATTACATTTATTTCAGTTTCATGAAATATTTTACAGCAGCTTTCAACGGTTTCACCCCTTCCCTCTTCGGTCTTCTTTTCCGTATCTCTGGGGTTTGCACCTACCTCCGCCCAGAAGAGGTTAGCCCCTGCTGCCGCACCAAGGGTGCACGGCTCATGGATACAATTACCCAGGGAACTCCTAGGTGTACCAAGCCTTGTAGCGGCCACAATCTGGGCCATTCTTAACTCAGATATCATGCCCCGTTTTGAAATCTCTGTACCGGGGATAGGGATTCTTCTTGCAGCACCGCTGAATGCAGGTTCAAATGATGAGATTAATTCTATCATTAAAGCGAGTTCCTCATTTGTATGTTCGGGCCCTATTGGTTCAACACATGTACCCACCTTAAGACCTGCTTCCTTGAAATTATTAATACTTCTTATCCTCTGATCAACAGATAACCCGGTATCAATCCCTTCACGCAGACGGACTACATGATATACACCGGTAAATCCGGCATCCTTAAGTTTTATCGCATTTTTCAGACCCTGATCACCGATATTAGCTAGCATGATTGTTTCAGGTTTCAGGTTTCTTCTTACCTCACCGGATATTTCAACAAAACGTTCAAATGGAAATTTTGCTGTGGACATTAAATAAATAGCATTTGCACCATTATCCTCAAACATTATGGCATAATCCACTGCGGCTTCAGGTGTGATCTCAGTCTCATCACTGAATATCCTGTTCCTCCTCGCAAATGAACAGAAAAGGCATTCACACGGGCAGGGCCCAAGGTTGACAGCAAATTGTGCATGAACCTCGGCCTCTCCTCCTGTGATCTCTTTTGAAATACGGGATGCCTCGGCCATTACCATAAAACTTTCAATTGAATCAGGAGGAAAGCTCAGGATATAGAGGAGTTCATTGTGAGATAAGATATCGTTAGCATGTGATTTTTTCTGTATATCATTAATATTCATAATTAACCTGTCATCAGCAAATTATATAGTGCTGACAGCTCTTTTCCCAAGTGGCGAAAAACAGACCTTTACCAGCTTGAAATGGGCTATCCCAAAAAAAATGGGAAATATTAAAATGAAGGATAAAAAACAGCCTATCCCGGCCAGGATATGACCGATGGCAAGCCATATACCTGCAAGTATAATCCATAATAAATTTGCGAGACCTGTCCCTATAACCCTCTCTTCACCCAACTCCCTTGCGTCTACAAGTTCCTTCCCGAATGGAAATGCAGAAAAACCTGCGATCCGAAAGGCCGCTATCCCAAAGGGAATGCCAACAACCGTGCAGCAGAGGATAGCCCCGCAGATTACCCAACCGAGCCAGGCAAAAAATCCGCCGCCAAATATAAACCATATGAGATTAGCCGCTAGAATCATATCCTTACTCCATATCACACTATTATGTTGAATATTCAAAGAGGTATAATAAGGTATAAAATAAAAAAGGTCAGGTCTTTTTTAACAGACCTGACCTTTTTTATATTGTTGAAAATCAGATGAATTAGAACATCTCTTTACTCATCTTGTCTATTTCTTCGGAAACAGCCTCATACACACCTGGGTATGTGCTCATTGGGCCACCCATTGTTGTGTTGGGTATAAAATAGAGTTTCCCGTTTGTCTTGCAGGCCCTTCTTACCTCTCTGGCAATTACATCCCTTGACCAGTTTTCACGGTCAACAACGCCATTATCGATATCACCCATAAATGAGATCTTTCCACCGTATTTTTTAACCAGCTCCGGTGTCTTATTGGTTGTAACACATCCCTGCCAGATATCGATTCCCATTTCTATCATATATGGTACAAGGTTTGCGCCATATGCATCGCTGTGATGAACAATAAGCTCAACACCGTTTGCCTTGTAATAGCCATAAATCTTTTTATAAGAGTCAACGAAAAACTCTTTGAACATATCAGGAGACATGAATGAGGAGGTATGGCTGCCCCAGTCATCATGATGGAATATACAATCCGGTTTGAAATGTTTACAAAGAAGCTTTGCATAACCGAGTTCCCATTCTGTGATATAGTCAATCAGATCCTTCATGGCTTCAGGTTCCAGAGCCAGGTTCATAAGGGCGGTATCCACCCCCATAAGATAATGGGTCTGCTCGAATATGCCGGGGGCTATAAAGACGGTGGCAAATACCTCTTTCCTGTCGATTGCCTTCACACCAGGTTTATATTTTTCCCATTCTGAATCCGGGTAGTCAAGCCTTGGTGATTTTACAACATCCCGCCATTTTGTTACATCCTTTATGACCTTGTGCGCATCATCATGCACAGGAAATGGACCTGGCAAACCTTCCGGCCACTTTATTGTGACGCCCCAGCCATTAACAGCCTGTTGGCCTGGCCCAGGGGATGGGTTTCCTGCACTGACAGGATCACCCATGATCATGCCGAACATGGTGTCCTGACATGCCAGTGCTTCATACTGGTTTACAAACCTGTCCGGCTTTCCTCCTCTTATTGTTTCCAATAGATTTTGTCTTTTTGTAAGCATGTCCCTAATCTCCTTTTATCTCATTTTTTACAGGTTTATCACTGAATATTTGACAGCTATGCATCCGGACTCAATGGCGAGAACTGTCATAAATATTCATAATCTTTAATATCTGACAAGGGTTTTAACTGCTTTTCAAGATATATGGAAAATCCATCTATGTGTCAAGGCATTTATATCCTATTGATAAATCAGATTTATTTAAATGAGATGTTACATATAAATGATACCCTGCCTTTGGCCTTGAAAGGGGAAAGAGAAACATGTCAATACATCTCTTTTTATATGTATACACTGCAAATCATGCGGCCTGGGGGTAACCTTCAGGGGAACTCCAGGAATCAGGGGTAAGAGGTTCAAGCCCCCAGATACTTCGTGCATAATCACATCTTGGTGAAGGGAGATCATCTTCCCAGGCAGGTTTAAATTCCCTGCATACTGAGGAGCGATTTTCATAGATTTTGCAATAAACACTCTGCCCAATCTCCCCTTCAAGACAGTCACAGCGTGGGGGCGTTTTTTCTGATCCTTTCATGGCAACTATAAAATCATTAATCTTGACAGTCAGATCAGAAGGGACACCACCGGGGGTAAATTCCGATGTCTCTGCCCAGTAAAAGGAGGCGCGAAACAGCGCACAGCAGGCGCCACAACTTATGCATGGATTTATTACCATAATTCTCCGATATAACAAATAATGTATCGCCAATTTAAATCGGCAGGATTCTATAGAGTGGAGTAGTTTTTAAGTCAAGATTATTTATTAAACCCACATAAGAAATATCACCTGTTTTGCCCTTCCTTTACAGTGTTGACTTTATTTGGAATATAAAATAATCCTATAAAAAAACCAAAAAGGAGACATAATCATGAAAGTTCTTTTCTTCGGACCAAACGGAAGCGGAAAGGGGACCCAGGGCGCTATTGTTAAGAACAGGTTGAATATCCCTCATATTGAAACAGGTGTTATTTTCAGGGAAAATATCCAGAAAGGTACCACACTTGGAAAAGAGGCAAAGGGCTATATTGACAGGGGAGAGCTGGTCCCTGACAGCATTACCATCCCTATGATTCTTGACCGAATCAAAAAAGATGATTGTAAGAATGGATGGCTTCTTGACGGATTTCCAAGAAACCTTACACAGGCAGAAGAACTTGACAGGTCACTGAAAAAAGAGGGTATAGAGCTGGATATTGTAATTGAGATGGTGCTCCCGAGAAAGATGGCAAAAGAGAGAATAATGGGGAGGCGACTCTGTGAAAAAGACAACAATCATCCCAATAATGTATTTATTGATGCCATAAAACCCAATGGCGACAAATGCCGTGTCTGCGGAGGAGGTCTCAAAACAAGAAATGATGACCAGGATGAGGCGGCAATCGATAAAAGACATGACATATATTATGATACGAAAACAGGGACCATGGCAGCGGTAAACTACTTTAAAAAACTTTCCGCGATAAACAAGGGGGTACCCAAGGTTATTGAACTTGATGGAAGACCCGGGGTTAAAGAGGTGTCTGAGTATCTCCTTGATAAGCTAAAATGATATTTTTATACCGGCTGAATACGATGATTCACCCTGCTCAGGGTGAATCACATAAGTTTTTTGCCCTGTTAAACCCTCCATAAAAAAATTATATAAAAAATAATAAAAATGCTTTACATATTGAAAAATTATCCTTAAGGTGTGCATAGTTTGAGGAGAGAATGCAGGGAAAAATATACAGCCCCCTGCATGAAATCAGGGACAAAAAGTTCCTGGTTATATGACCTTCCAAGAAGTTGTTATAAAAAATATATGTAAATAATTCAGCAGATTACAGGAATAATCGGGCTGACAAAAATAGAAGGAATGAAATTTGCATAGTTTCAGTTTGATTCTTCTGATGGTGGCAAGTTGTTAATAAGGCCTGAAACTGGCCTGTTAAATAGAACATACATCATTATTGATCTGAAACAGACTAACTGGGAAATTTTATGTATCTGAAAAAATTTGAACGTTTCTTGAAATCTTTTTTATCTCTTTCTTTCTTTTTTATTTTTATTTTTTTCTCTTCAAATGTCTGTGCACGGGATATTACCCTTACATGGGAAGCCAACAGCGAACCTGACCTTAGCCATTATATAGTCTACTGGGGTGTTGAGCCTGGGGTATATCCCTATAACAGCCGTAATATAGGGCTGGTAACTGAATACAAAATAGTAATCCCTGACAATGATCAGATTTATTTTTTTGCTGTAACCGCTGTCGATACCTCAGGCCTTGAAAGTGATTTCTCAAATGAGGTGAATACTGGTTCTGTTGCATTCTCTTTGAATGAGGTGAATACTGGTTCTTTTGTATTCTCTTTGGATAGTGGTTGGAACCTCATCTCTATACCCAACATATCAAAAAATATATCCGTTAAAGAGGCCTTTGGACCAATTATGAGCAGTATAATCAATATATGGGCATATGAAAACGGAACATGGCGTACATACCCATATAATCCAAAATACAGCACTCTTTCCACAATAAAACCATGGCAAGGCATCTGGTTAAACATGCGAAATAGTGAAACAATAGCCTTTATGCCTAAAACATATAATAGTGTTTATCTCGCAAAGGGGTGGAACCTTGTCAGATTCACTTTATCTGAATCTCAAGATATCCAAGACGCCATATCATCAATTTATGGAAATGTTGTGAGCATATGGACCTATCAGGAGGATAAATGGTTGGTTTATGATACTATGAATCCCTATTTAAGCGATCTTCAGATCCTTGAGCCCGGACCTGGTTACTGGATAAATGTTAAAAAGGCTTGTTTGTGGACACATTGATCTGCAGAACATCACTACAATACCTCATGTGTATAAAATAGAATATTCCTGCGTCTGATTTTGTATAATGTTTTATGGCCTTCTGTTTTTTATTCAGTAATGATCAAATAAAAAAATTACTATAATATCATTATGTTAAATATCTTTTTAGTCAACAACCATCTTTGGTATATAAATTGCTAAAATAGAGATCAAGTCGCTTGATAAGGGCAAACCGTCCGAAAGGGCGGGACGCAAAGCCGTCGACCTAAATCCTCTTGAAATAGGAAGGGGACATGGTTGCGAGGTTGCCGGGCGGGTTGGCACCACCTAAGTGCTGATTCGGCCACAGGCTGATAAGCGCAGACACTGGGAGGTGCCAATATGGAACAAAAAAATTCTGCAATTCGCTTTTTAGTCAAAAGTTTTATCCAGGTTTTTTCAATCCTCTTTGTTGTTTTTTTTGTAACATCTGCTGCTGCCCGTGAAGTCACCCTTACATGGGAGGCAAACAGCGAACCTGACCTGAGCCATTATGTGGTATACTGGGGAAGCAGCAAAGGCAACTATACTGAAAACAGTGGTAATATAGGTTTAGTCAATGAATATTCAGTCAATATCATTGATGATGACCCAGTATATTATTTCACTGTGACGGCAGTTGATGAGGCCGGACTTGAAAGTGACTTTTCAAATGAGGTAAATACTGCCCCTGGCATGATTATCTCTACATCCAGCAACTGGAACCTCATTTCTATACCCAATGTGGCTGAAAATACCCCGATTGAAGATGCCCTTGGCCCTATAATGGATAACGTAGTAAGCGTGTGGGCTTATGTTAATGGAGCATGGAAGGTATATAACCCAGCAAACCCAAATACCAGCACCCTTCTTGAAATAAAACCAGGTCAGGGCCTCTGGGTGAACATGAGGGATAATGCCGAATTATATATCCCGGAGACTGTACCTGTATATGGGGTGCACCTTTCTCATGGATGGAACCTTGTCGGGTTGAATTCAGCCTCAATTCTGAATATGCCACAGGCAATCTCTTCAATCCTTGGTAATGTAATCAGTATCTGGACTTATCAGGATGACAAGTGGAAGGTCTATGACCCTGAGAACCCGAATTTCAGCGACCTGACAGCTTTAAAACCCGGTTACGGTTACTGGATAAAGGTCAACTCCGCATGCACATGGACATATTAAGATAGTATTCTGACAAATAGCCATTTAACGTCGCACCTCGATCCTATGTTTTCACCTCCCCCTGGGGTCGAGGTGCGATTCCCATTTCAACCCTTTCAAATCTTTCTTATCAAGAGCAAAATTATGAATCTCATATTCTTTGTTCTTTAAAACAGAAGAAAAATATGTTAACTAAGTTATGTTTCTGATAAAATTGAGAAAATTTGCAGGGTGCAGGAGTAATAAGGCTCAAAAGTACGGGTTCGGAAAAATTAAAGGGAGCATAAGCTCCCTGAAATTTTTTCTGTTTATGGGGTGAGTGACGGGGCTCGAACCCGCGGCATCTGAGGCCACAACCCAGTGCTCTACCAGCTGAGCTACACCCACCAGATTTTTTAACCTTTTATCATGCTTTAGAAATTTTGCAACAAAAAGATTAAAATATTAATAAACAGGGAGCAGGCCAATCAAAGAAATGACAGATAACAGGGCAGACTTATACAGGATGATACCGGCGGTTGACCGGTTGCTTGAAAACCCCGGGATTAAGAATATTGCTGACCGCTATCCCAGAACCCTTATCCTGCGGGCAATAAATGATATACTGTCTGAAACAAGAAAGGGCATAGAACAGGGTGACATATCAAAAGAAAGCCAGGCGATTGACCCGGAAAATATCGTGAACAGGGTTGTAAAAAGGCTTGAACTGCTTTCATGTCCGAGCCTCCGCAATGTAATTAATGCAACAGGTGTTGTCCTTCATACAAACCTTGGCCGCTCAATACTGGCAGAGAGGGTCATTGAAAGGCTTATTGATATAAGCGGAGGATACAGCAACCTTGAATATGACCTGGAAAAGGGAAAACGTGGCAGCAGGTATACCCATGTGGAAGGCATCCTGAAGGAACTGACCTCAGCGGAGGCAGCAATGGTGGTAAACAATAATGCTGCCGCTGTACTTATTACCCTTGAGACACTGGCAAAAGAGCGTGAGGTTATTGTATCACGGGGAGAACTCGTTGAGATAGGAGGCTCTTTCAGGGTACCTGATGTCATGAAAAAAAGCGGGGCAAGGATGATAGAGATAGGGACAACCAACAAGACCCACTTTAATGATTATGAAGAGGCAATAACAAATGAAACAGCCGCAATATTAAAGGTACATAAAAGCAACTTCCAGATAATAGGTTTTCACGAGGAGGTAAAGAGATCAACACTGGTTGAACTGGGCAGGAAACACAATATCCCTGTTATTGAAGACCTTGGGAGCGGCTCATTTATTGATCTCTCCAAGTATGGCTACCAATGGGAACCAACAGTTCAGCAGGTGGTTAACGAAGGTGTGGACATTGTGACATTCAGCGGTGATAAACTGCTTGGCGGTCCGCAGGCAGGGGTAATAATCGGTAAAAAAGAGCTTGTTGAAAAAATACGCAAAAACCAGCTTAACAGGGCGCTTAGGATAGATAAGCTTACACTTGCTGCCCTTGAAGAGACCCTGAACATATACAGGGATGAACAAAAGGCCATTGAGACAATTCCTACGCTCAGTATGATATGCAGATCATATGAAAGCCTTAAATCAAAGGCACAAAAACTCTATCGCATGATACCCGTAAAGGATGGGGGCAGCTTCAGTGTCGACATGATAAACGGTACATCCAAGATAGGAGGAGGTGCTTTACCGCTGCTGGAACTCCCCACACGTCTCATCAGGCTTAACCCTGATAAAATGAGTGCACATGAGATAAGCGAGGCACTAAAATCCTTCTCTCCCCCTGTAATAGCGAGGGTTGAACAGGAGAGCGTACTCCTTGATGTAAGAACAATACAGGAAAAGGAACTTAAGCCTGTAGCAGCATGTATTAATAATCTGAATAAAACCAGTGCATGAGGCAGGGAGGTATAATGAAGGATATAATAGAAGATATTGTCCAGGAAAGTGTAAAGGTAAAGGAACAGTTTATCAAAGAGAGTTATAATGACCTGATTACCCTTGCCAGAAAAATAGCATCCTCATTTACCGGTGACCGGAAACTGATGCTCTGCGGGAATGGCGGCAGCGCTGCTGATGCACAGCATATTGCCGCTGAATTTGTCAATCGGCTTGAAATGGAGAGGCCCCCCCTTCCGGCCATTTCTCTTGCTACTGATTCCTCTATTATTACATGTATAGGCAATGACTATTCTTTCAATGATATTTTTACCAAACAGGTGAAGGCTATTGGTCTTGAAGGAGATGTCCTCCTTGCAATAAGCACTAGCGGCAATTCACAGAATGTAATATCCGCAGCAGAAACAGCCTGTGAGATGGGCGTTTATGTGGCCGCACTTACAGGAGGCAAGGGTGGAAAACTGAAGGATGTGAGTGATCTCTGCCTTATTGTCCCAAGTGACAGAACGGCCAGGATACAGGAAAGTCATATCTTGGCCGGGCACATTATCTGCAAGCTTGTGGATCATATTTTGTTTCAGGGGGGAGAATAACATGACGGTATGAGGCTTAAGGTCTACTGGCTACGATGTACACGAAAATAATGAACTCCCCCGGTTAATAATCTATCACTGATTTAATATATAAAAGACTTTACAACGCCTGTTATGGAACTTATAAAGTGTTACAGAAAAAAATAATAAAGGGGATTTAAAATGCCTATTTATGAATATCAATGCACAAAGTGCAATGAAGAATTTGAATGTATTGTAATTGGAAACGATACTGTCACATGCCCTAAATGTGATACCAAAAAGGTAAAGCGTAAGATGTCTGCATGCAGTTTCAAGAGCGGTGGCAAAGGTGGCGGAGATTACTCCTCATCCGCAAAATCATCCTCATCAGGCTGCTCTTCCTGCTCAGGCGGAAGCTGCGCTTCCTGTCATTAAAAAACAGTTCACGAGGATTGCGGCATGTTCCGTATAGGTTTTGGTTATGATGTTCACCGCCTGGTTGAGGGCAGAAGGCTTATTCTGGGTGGAATAAATATACCCTGGAAGCTCGGCCTGCTTGGACATTCTGATGCCGATGTACTAGTCCATGCAATAATGGACGGGATACTCGGCGCACTCGGGCGAGGGGACATAGGCAGGCATTTCCCTGATACAGACTCTGCTTATAAGGATATTGACAGTCTCCTTATGTTAAAGAGTGTCATGTCAATGGTGGAGAAAGATGGTTATCTGGTAAATAATGTTGACTGCACCATTGTTGCCCAGCAGCCAAAAATCTCTCCCCACATAGAGGATATGAGGGATAAATTGGCCCCTATACTTGCGGTTGAAAAAGGCAGTGTAAATATCAAGGCCACAACAACCGAGAAGATGGGCTTTGCAGGCCGGGGTGAAGGCATGGAGGCATATGCGGTAGTAAGCCTAATAAAGAAGGTCTGAGGTATATGGTTTGCGGTTTTCGGTAAAATGATCTTTTTTAAAAGTAAGATAATCAGGATTTAATAATTATGAAACTATATAATACAGCAACACGACAGAAAGAAATTTTTGTTCCGCTTGTTGAAGGGAAAGTTGGAATATATGTATGTGGCGTTACGGTCTATGACCATTCCCATATCGGTCATGCACGCTCAGCCATTGTGTTTGATGTACTTGTAAGATACTTCAAGGCAAGGGGCATGTCAGTAACCTATGTGCGCAACTTTACTGATGTGGATGACAAGATAATCAACAGGGCAAATGAACTTGGTAAGGATACAGCCTCGCTTGCACAGGAGTATATTGACTCATTCAATCAGGATATGAAGGCACTTTTTGTGATGAAACCAGACCTTGAACCCAGGGCAACAGAACACATAGGTGGCATGATTGAGATGATCCGGGTCCTTATTGACAAGGGGTTTGCATATGAGGTTGATGGCGATGTCTTTTATGCGGTTGAAAAGCTGGATGATTACGGCAGGCTTTCAGGTAGAAAACTTGATGAGATGAAGGCTGGCAGCCGCATAGATATAAATGATAAAAAGCGTCATCCAATGGATTTTACACTCTGGAAACCATCCAAGCCAGGTGAACCCATGTGGGACAGCCCCTGGGGTAAGGGAAGACCTGGATGGCATATGGAATGCTCTGTGATGAGTAATAACTACCTGGGCAGCACATTTGACATACATGGCGGTGGTCAGGATCTTCTATTCCCGCATCATGAAAACGAGAGGGCACAGTCAAAGGCAGCTACAGGTGGTGAGTTTGCGCACTACTGGGTGCATAATGGTTTCCTTACTGTTGAGTCAGAAAAGATGTCCAAGTCCCTTGGTAATTTTATTTATATAAAAGATGCCCTTAGAGATTATCACCCTGAGGTTTTAAGATTCTTTCTCCTGTCGAAACAATACAGGAGTCCTCTGGATTTTTCCAGAAAGGATGTATTGGATTTTCAGGCAGGGCTTATAAAAATTTATCGTACCCTGCAGAGGGTTGAAGATGTCACCGGGCCTGACGAGGATAAGGGTTACAATATTCAGGGGTTACTGGCTCATGAACAGAAAAATGATTTTTTAAACCGGTTTATCAACCTCATGGATGATGACCTTAACACTGCCGGTGTTGTGGGTATTATCTTTGACAGGGTAAAAGAGCTTAACCGGATTATGGATGAGGCAGGTGACAGCCCTTCCAAAACAGTCATAGAGCAGCTTAAAGATGAAAGAGCGGCCCTGCAAAAGGTCGGCGCCATTTTAGGTATATTGAATTTCAGCCCATCTGTCTTTATTTCGCAAATAGAAAAACCCTCTGACATAAATGAATCTGAGATCGAAGAACTCATAAAACAGAGGAAAGAGGCAAGGGCTCAGAAAGATTGGGCAAAGGCAGATGAGATAAGAAACAGACTAAAAGAGATGGGAATTGTGCTGGAAGATAAAGAAGGTGTCACTAAATGGCGAAAAGAAATCTGATGGGGGAATATAATCTGATATGATATTCGGCTCAAAGCGAAAGGAAAGACTTCTACCCTGCGCCTTGAGCCTTGCGCCTGCTATCTGAATCTCCCAATCATGAAATTTAATTTGTGTAATTAATATCGATTTTTTCACTATAAGGATTCCCATGTTCAGAATCGTTTCAAACCTCAAACCATGCGGGGATCAGCCACAGGCTATTAACGACCTGGTCAGGGGTATAAAAAATAACCTGAAACATCAGGTGCTTCTTGGTGTAACAGGTTCAGGCAAGACCTTCACAATGGCCCATGTAATAGAGAGTGTGCAGAAACCCGCACTGATCATGGCCCCTAACAAGACCCTTGCTGCTCAGCTCTATGGTGAATTCAAGAATCTCTTTCCTGAAAATGCGGTTGAGTATTTTGTGAGTTATTATGACTATTACCAGCCTGAGGCATATATCCCCCAGTCAGATACCTATATCCAGAAGGACTCAAGTATCAATGAAAACATAGACAAGATGCGGCATTCAGCCACACGGTCACTCCTTGACAGGGATGATGTCATTATCATTGCCAGTGTTTCCTGTATATACGGCCTTGGCTCCCCTGAGGCATACCATGACATGATCCTCTATGCTGAAAAGGGTGATAAACTGTCCAGGGATACCGCAGTAAAAAAACTGGTTGAGATCTATTATGAAAGAGGTGACTTTGATTTTTACAGGGGCAGGTTCAGGGTAAGGGGCGACATACTTGATATTTTTCCTGCCTATGAAGAGGACAAGGCCATAAGGATAACCTTCTGGGGAGATGATGTTGAGACCATTCAGGAGATTGACCCTCTTACCGGAAAGGTCAAAAAAGAGCTCAACAGGATCACCATTTATCCGGCAACCCATTATGTCACATCCGCAGAAATCAGGGACAAGGCAATCAAGGGTATCAGGGAGGAGATGAAACAGAGGGTAGAGGAATTTAGAAATAACAATAAATTTATTGAGGCACAGCGTATTGAAGAACGCACCCTTTTTGACCTGGAGATGATGATCGAGATGGGCTACTGCCACGGGATAGAAAACTATTCACGGCACCTTACAGGAAGGTCACAGGGCGATGCGCCTCCAACGCTCCTTGATTATTTCCCAAAGGATTTTCTGCTCTTTATTGATGAGAGTCACATTACAGTCCCTCAGATAGGCGGGATGTACCGGGGTGACCGATCCAGGAAAGAGACCTTGGTCAATTACGGGTTCCGTCTGCCATCTGCCCTTGATAACAGGCCCCTCAAGTTTGAAGAGTTTAATGAAAGGCTTAATCAGACTGTTTATGTTTCTGCAACACCAGGGCCATATGAACTTGAAAAAGGCGAGGCACTTGCTGAACAGATTATCAGGCCAACCGGCCTGACTGACCCTGAAATTATGATCGTCCCGGCCAAAGAGCAGGTTGATGATCTGCTTTACAGGATAAGAGAAAGAGTAAAAAATAACGAACGCGTACTGGTAACAACCCTTACAAAAAGGATGGCAGAGGATCTTGCCGAATATTACTCTGAGCTTGGGGTAAAGGTCAGGTATCTACATTCAGATATAAAGACCATAGAGAGGATGGAGATCATCAGAGACCTTAGACTGGGTGTATTTGATGTGCTGATAGGGATAAATCTTTTGAGGGAGGGTCTTGATATCCCTGAGGTATCCCTTGTAGCTATTATGGACGCTGACAAGGAGGGGTTTTTACGATCAGAGAGGTCGCTTATCCAGACATGCGGAAGGGCGGCGAGGAACCTTAATGGGACTGTCATCCTTTATGCGGATCAGGTGACAGGCTCAATGGAAAGGGCTATTGATGAGAGCAACAGGCGAAGGGAGATACAGACTAAATACAATGTTGAAAATAATATCACCCCTGAATCCATAGCAAAGGATATTGATAATGTACTGGGTTCAATATATGAGGCAGACTATGTGACAGTGCCGGCAGTTTCCGAAAAGGCACCGAAATATTTTAGTCCTGATGAGATTAAAAAGACAATTAAAGAGCTTGAGAAGAAAATGAAGGAGGCTGCCGCCAACCTTGAGTTTGAAGAGGCAGCCCGAATAAGAGATGAAATAAAGGAACTCAGGGAAGAGGAACTGGAGATTTTATAATAACCATCTACCTCCCCTTTGCACAGAACCTGTCCCACCCCATAAGATAAGCTGCCCCTGCTATGGTTGTTCCATAAAACAGGACAGGTTTTTTGTTAAGAAATTGTTCAATTGTGCCATTTGCTATGGTTGACCCTGTAACAAACAGAAGCTCCGCCCACTCAATTGCCTCATCTGTCTTTTCAGGGCCTTCAATAATTACATTGAGCTTCTTTGTACCGATATTGTCTTTATCAAGGTCAATTACACGAAGCTCAGTTATGCCTGACAGCGCTTCTACAAAGCGTGGTTGAAACCCTATTTGTAATATCCTGGGGGTGCCATATGTTTCCTTTATCTTTTTGACAAGTTCTCCTGCGCACTCTTCAGGCTCTTTATCCCTGCAATGGATAGTGCCCTTAATTAGCCCCATGTGCCTCAATGCCGCATTTATAGAGGCAATAAATATGGACATGCGGAAATTATTTGTGAGTTCTGAAGTTAGTATATCTTTTAGTGTCCCTTCGAAATTCCCATACTGGTCTGTAAAGGCCTGACCACATGATCCATCGATCTCTGCCTGTATTAGCCTTTCTTTGCCCTTCATAAGAGGGAAGTCATCCGCTTCAGGGTTGCCGATTGCCTCTTCAGTGCTTAATGCACGGGCCTTCACAGTTATATTTCTATCAAGAAGATCCGTATTTATAACCTTAAGGGCGCGTAATCTTATCTCTTCATATATACCGGCCATTTCTTTATCCCTTTAACATAATAAGTTTTCTGGTTCCATTTATCTGCCTGAAGTTTGCCCCCTGGCTAATGCATCTCAATACAAGATCAGGGTCAAGCACCTTTGTCCCCGCAATCGCATCCACACCATAATCAAAAAGCACAGGTGAAAGGATAGCCGAGTCACCGAGTACTATGGTGTATGTATTTTTATTTTTTAGTTTCAGCAGTTCTTCAATAGTATGATTTGTTATGGCTGTCCCTGTAATCGCAAGTACATCGGCTTCAGGGATAAGCTCTTTTGCCTTCTCCTCAGGATAATCTCCAGGGTGAGGATTCTTTTCTATTACCCACAGGTTTCGCACAATCTCCCTTATTTTTGGTATAAATGGAAAATGGCCTATAATAGCAACATTTTTATCCCTGCCTTTTTCAGCGATAATCTCGCTTGCATTTAATTCTGAGCAGTGTGACTCATCTATATCAATAAGTGAATTAATGCCCGCCATGCCTATAGCCGCCTCCAGGATGCTTTCCGAAAAGACCATATCTGTCAGTTCACGGGCGGTTCTATCCATAAGAAAGCCGGGAGATGCTACCAGTGGAGGGGTCTGTTTAAGGGCATCCCTTGGCAGGGAGGCTGCAAGCCCGCAATTTCGTGTCAGAACAGCCGTATGAAACATGCCGATCCGTATATCCTTTATTTCTGCATCATGATTTAGTGATGCGAGTATATCTTTAAGTATCATGAAAACCTCTTTCCACAACAGCTTCCTGGTCCGGCACAACCGGCCTGTGACGGATTTGAACCGCAGCAGCCTGTGTCACCGGCACCGGGAAACCCTGATGATTCATTCCCTGAAAATGATGATGGTGTAGAAATCCTTTTATTAAGTTTTTGACTTCCGCACCTGGTACAGACAGGCAGATCATCGGACCTGGTCATCAGTATTTCCATCTCACTGCCGCACTCAGTACACAAATAATCATAGATTGGCATTACTATCCTCCTTTTGCTGTTAACCCTGCCCTGATTCAAGACCCTTGATCTGCCTGAGAGTTTTCAGGACATCTTCTGCATCAGCACCTTTTGGATCAGAGGGAAGATGATTCATAAGCCCCAGGCCTTCACTCGCCTCATGGAACTCCTTTTCAGAAAGATGGCTTATTGCTGCACAATTGACAAAGGGGTTAACAGAAATAAGCCTTTTCACAAATTCAAGCCCGGACATATCTCCAATATCTTCATCCGTGATAACAAGATCAAAAGACTTTTGTTTCAGCATGTTCAGTGCCTCTTCACCTGAACCTGAATAAAGGACTTCATTACTGCCATTTTCTTTTAATGTAACGATAAAATCAGAAAAAGAATCTGTATTTTTGCTGACCAGCAGCAGTTTAAACATAACAATCTCCCGGTAAAAATATTTTTACATATAGATTTAAACTGTAAATGTATTTCCTCAGTACAACCTTTCCCACCTTGTGTCCTGCGCCTTGAGCCCTGAGCCCTGTTTTTATCACCAGTGCCCTTCGACATTAGCGCCGTCAGCATGGGGGAGTTTACCATCAAGATATGCCTTCACAGCTTCTTTTACAGTCCCTGTTGCATCATTGGCTACTGCTACCTTTCCCGCCTGCAATGCCTTGAATGCATTTGGGCCGCAATGACCAGTCAAAAGAACCTTCGCACCGCTGTTTACAAGATTACTTGCAGCCTGGATTCCGGCCCCTTTCATGGCATTGATATTTTCATTATTATCTAATACCTGAAATTCATAATTTTCCGAATCGACTACAAGGATATATGCAGCCCTCCCAAATCGGGGGTCAACCTGCGAATCCAACTCTTTTCCCTGTGATGTAACTGCTATCTTCATTTTATTGTGCACCTCCTCCGCCGCCACAGACCTGATCATCATTTATTTCCGGAAGGTTCCCGGCAATCAGATCCTCAACAACAGGTCTGATTTCCAGTCTTGCGGCGTCATGATATACATTTATTCCTGCCTGGCGGAAACCCATAAGCGGCCTCATGCCTATTCCGCCGACTACAAGGGCGTTCACCTTGTGTTCTGAAAGCAGGTTCACTGGAACCATACACCCGCCCTGGACATGTGCCCTGTTATTAATTGTTGTCACCTGGGCAATTTTCCCATCTTTTACATCTACAAGTGTGAACACATCACAGTGGCCAAAATGCCCTGCTCTCTCTCCGTCAAGCCCGCCTTTATTCATTGATGGAACTGCTATTCTTCCGTCTTTCATAATTAATATCCTCCTGAAGTTATTATCATTCTATATTGTTTTTAAATACCAATGAGGTGAAATACCCCACTCTACATTTTCATTGATTGCTTTTGCCAGAGGGGCTTTCATATCCTGCCATATCTTTAGCAAAAGACAGATTATATGCAACCTTGTTATTTGACTGCATGACTGCACAAAAAATGCGATCATCTAATTATTGATCCTATCATACACTTTTTGCCATATCTCCCTTACCTTTTCACATGTTTTTGAACCCGGATCATATTCAAAAATTGTTTTGGCCTCTACCATTGCTTTTGTAAAAATATGATCAAAGGGGATTTCACCCACAAAGACAATATCATGTGTCTCTGCATAATTTCTGATATCTTCTGATTTTTCCGGATTCAGGTCATATTTATTTACACAGACCATAGCTGGCACTTTAAAGAAAGATGCCAGCTCTGCAACCCTTTTCATATCATGAACACCCGATACAGTGGGCTCTGTAACAATAAGTACCGCGCTTGCACCGCCAATGGAGGCTATTACCGGGCAGCCTACGCCAGGGGCGCCGTCAGTAATGATAAGGTTCAACCCTTTTTCTTCGGCAAGCCTTTTTGCCTCTCTGCGGACAAGAGTAACAAGTTTCCCTGAATTTTCTTCTGCAATCCCGAGTTTTGCGTGCACCATTGGCCCGTGCCTTGTATCGGAGATAAACCACTCTCCGCACCTCTTCTGTTCAAATGAGATGGCTTTCTCAGGACAGAAATAATGGCATACCCCGCATCCTTCACATTCTATGGTATCCACCATAAAATCTTTACTGATTGCGCCGTACCTGCAAAGCTTCAGACAGAGACCGCACCCTGTACACTTGTCTTTTACTATTTTTGCCTCACGTCCTCCTGTAAAATTCTCTGACTTTATAACCTCAGGGGCCATTATGAGGTGCAGGTCAGCGGCGTCAACATCCGCGTCACAAAGGACTTTATTTTGCGCAAGGGATGCAATGGCTGAGACCATGCTTGTCTTTCCGGTTCCGCCTTTGCCGCTTATAATAACAAGCTCTTTCATCAGTGAGTTACCTCCTCAGCCACAATTCCCCGGATATTATTATACAGGTCAATGAATTTCTTTTTGTACTCAGGGATGCTGTCAACAATAAGTTCACCCCTTGAATATGATTCAGCTATTTTGCGTTCAAAAGGGATTTCCATGAGTATCGGTATGCTTTCATCGGCTGCAAACCCTTTTACCTTGTCATCACCCATGTCCGATCTGTTAATTATTAGACCACAGGGGATGCCCAGGATCTTTACAGCGCCTGCCGCAAGCTTAAGGTCATTAAGCCCGAAGGGTGTGGGTTCGGTAACAAGAATTACAAAATCCGTATTTTTCATGGCTGATATCACAGGGCACGATGTGCCGGGCGGTGCGTCTATTATTGTGAGGCCCTCGCTTCCAGCCATCTTTCTGACCTTTTTTATCAGGGGAGGTGACATGGCCTCTCCGACCCTCAATCTGCCATGAATAAATTTTATCCCGTTTTTATTACCCTTTTCAATTACGCCAAGCTCTCTCCCTGTTTCGGTGATGGCCCCCACAGGGCATACCTCCATGCAACCTCCGCAACTGTGACAGAGGTCTGTAAAGGTCAGCATGGTATCTGCTATGCGCACAATAGCCTTAAACTGGCATATCTCACTACACTTTCCACACAGGGTACACTTGTTCTCATCTATCTGAGGTACAGGTAGCGTAACAGTCTCTTTTGATTCCATTTGAGGCTGTAAAAAGAGATGAGCATTGGGCTCTTCAACATCACAGTCCAGAAGTGTTACATCCATTTGAGAAAGGGATATGGCCAGGTTGGTCGCTATTGTTGTCTTGCCTGTTCCGCCCTTTCCGCTCGCAATGCTTATAATCACAATATTATCCTTTTACCTGTCTCTGTTTTTTCATATATGCATCGAGCGCTGCCTGAAGGGTTTCTGCTGCCAGGAATGCACAGTGTCTTTCTTCCTCTGGCAAACCGCCTGCCCTTTCCATTACAGCTTCTCCTGTGATCTCAATTATTTCATCAGGACCTTTACCCATGGCCATATCAGCCGCAAACGAGCCGCATATATTACTTGATGGACATCCGTCAGTCATATATGTAGATTTGGTAACCTTGTCTTCATGAAACTTCAGGAATATCTGCATATTGTCTCCGCACCTGCCACTAACAGAGGCATGAGCATCTGCATTTTCAATCGGCCCGAAATTGTCAGGATCTATCCACCTCTCTAAAGCCTCCTGGCTATAGATTTTTAACAACTCAGCATATATAGGATCATCTAACTCTTTTACAATTTTCAATGAATCATCCGCCATCATTTACACCTGAATAATTTTCCTGTTATTTTATAGTTGTTAAACCTTCTCCATACAACTGATGATATGATCAACCATTTTGTTAAATTCATCACTAAAAACAATTCCCTTATCATAAAGCTCTGAAAGCCTGCCGGTATCAGCAAGTTTTACAACCTCAGGTTCAATGGGCAGGCTTGCAAGAAGATTAACCCCTGCTTTTTCAGCCATATGTTTCCCTCCGTCTGATTTGAACAGGTTGATTACTTCACCGCAATGGGGGCATTTCAAGCCATTCATATTCTCAACCACGCCAAGCATCTCCATATTCACCTGCCTGCAGAAGTTAATTGATTTCCGCACATCTGCAAGTGATATCTCCTGTGGCGTGGTTACTATAAGCGCCTTTGCATCCTTTATTGTCTGGGCTATTGTAAGGGGCTCATCACCTGTGCCCGGGGGAGAGTCTATAACAAGATAATCCAGTTCCGCCCAGTCCATATCAGATATAAACTGCCTGATAACACCAATTTTGATAGGCCCGCGCCATATGGTTGCAGCATCCTTGTCAGACCCCATGATTGATTCAATGGAAATTACCTGCAGATTGGGCATGGGTTCAATAGGTATTGCCTTACCTGATACAGGCGATACAGCTATGTTTGCATTTATTCCAAGCATCCTTGGTATGCTGGGGCCATGAAGGTCCACATCCATTAGCCCGACTCTGTACCCCTTTTTTGCCAGGCTGATGGAAAGATAGGCAGCCACGCTGCTTTTACCTACCCCTCCCTTGCCGCTCATCACAAGTATCTTGTTTTTTATCCTTTTAAGACGTTTACCTATCTCCATCTCCTGTTGAGATTGCCCATCCAAATTTTTAAGCCCCTGGTTCTGTTGATTGTTAGACATTTCTTTTTAAACACCCCCATGTTAAGTAAGTCTGTTAAAACAATTTCATAATCGTTTCGTTTAATTGCGGATATTCATAATCCATAATTACATGGCATTAAATCAATAAATTACATCAATGCCTTTTTCCCTGTGCCCTGCACCCCGCTCCCATATTGCCTTTTGCGCAGCACCTGTGCTGCCATCTCCTGCACCCGGGCATTAAAAAACGGGGCTGGAAGATGGTCCCGTCAAGATATGCCTTAAGCACATCCTCAGCAGGGCCTGATATCTCCTGTATTACATCAAGACCTGATGAAAGAAGTATCTGGAGAAAAACCTGTGATACAGCACCACATATGAGTGTGTCAAGCTCAAGCCTTTTTATCCTCTGACATTTCCGGGTAATGTCCTCTTCATCAATAGGATAAAAAAACCTCGATTCCTCCCTGTTATTATCAATATTCACCACCAATAATTTCAGGGCTGTATCAAAGACCGGAGAAACCTTATCATCCCATACTGGTATAGCTATTCGCATAATTACAACACACTATGATAGCAGGCCAGGGGAGCTGGTAGCAGCCCGGCCTGCATGAATCAGGAACAGTAACACCATTAAATACACCTGTAAATTTTAAATATTATCCTGTTTTTTCAAGTCGTTTATTCTTTTTTCAACAGCTTCAAGTTCATTCTTAAGCATTTCCGCCTCAGACCTTAATGAAGCCTCTTCCTGATTAGTATCATAATCGAAGGAGCCTCTGTTCCTGCCCCATCCCCTAAGGCCAAGCCCCATACCCCTTCCACGGCCTCCCCAGCCAATGGCTGAAAAACAACGGCCAAAAAAGGATCTGTTTGCAGGGTTGCATAAACCTCTTCCTCCACCTGTCATTGGTCCCATTCCCTCTGGGCCTCTTCTGTTTAATCCTGGCATTTGATTACCTCCTTAAAAGGTATGTTAAAAATGTTCAACGAATACAAACATAGATAAAGCATTTAACATGCCATAGACATACCTGATATTTTATTTTTTATAACGATCTGTATTAATTGATTAATTCAGAAAATGACTGAAAAACTTTAGCCTGACCGGTATCGCGATAATGCAATAATGCAACACTACAACATTGCATTATTGCAATACTATTTCATGCCTTTTGACCTTCCATCCTGATCGGGCGAATCGATATTCAACTGTTTCATTTTACGCCAGAGTGTTGTTGGGTGCATACCTAGAGATATGGCAGTGGTTTTCCTGTTCCACCTGTTTTTTTCAAGGGCACTGTATATATAATCACGCTCCACCCCTTTAATACCTGCATTTTCCATTGTACGGGTAGGTGCTGCTGATTTCTTAGACCCGGCAAGATAGTCTGGCAGGTGTTCAATACCGATATATTCATCCTTACAGACTACTGTTGCATAATCGAGTATGTTTTCAAGCTCCCTTATATTTCCTGGAAACTGATGAGCCATAAGGATAGGCATTACATCGGGCTTCAACCCCTGTATGTTCTTGCCTTTCAGCTCATTGAATCGCTTTATAAAATGTGAGACAAGAAGTGGGATATCTCCCTTTCTTTCCCTTAGTGGAGGAAGTTTTAGCCTGACTACATTTATCCTGTAATAGAGGTCTTCCCTGAATTTTTTTTCCTTCACAAGGGTTTCAAGGTTTTTATTGGTTGCAGTTACAAAGCGGACATCGGCTTTTACAGTCTTTGTGCTCCCAAGGGGTTCATAAGTCTTGTCCTGTATAATCCTTAAAAGCCTTACCTGAAGGGCCGGGGAGATATCGCCTATTTCATCCAGAAAAAGTGTGCCCCCTTCAGCAAGGGCAATACGCCCGGCCTTGTCCTTTTTTGCATCAGTAAATGCACCGGCCTTGTATCCGAAAAGTTCCGATTCCAGGAGGTTATCAGGGATGGCACCGCAGTTGATTGTAACAACCGGTTTCTTTCTTCTTGAACTCATGGAATGGATGGCCTTTGCAAAGAGTTCCTTTCCTGTGCCGCTTTCACCCTCAATTAATACTGTTGAATCGCTGTCAGCAAGCTGTTCCAGGATACCGAAAAGGCGCTGCATCTCCTCATCTTTACTGATTATGTCATGGAATGAATGGCTTTTATCAAGTTCCTTTTTAAGGGTTTCAACAAGGCTCAGGTCCCTGAATGTCTCGACCCCGCCTATTACCTTCCCCCTGTTATTTTTGAGGAGAGCGGTTGAAATGCTGATGGGTACACGGTCACCATTTGCGTTCACAATATAGATAGATTGGTTAACCACAGGGCTTCCTGTTTCCACCGTATGCCTGAGTGAGCAATGGCTTTCACATATGCTTGCCCTGAAGACCTCCCAGCAATGGCGTCCGATTGCATCCTTTTTACCTATGCCTGTAATATTTTCTGCAGCATGGTTAAAGGAGGTTATCCGCCAATCCGAATCAACGGTAAATACGCCGTCCGCTATACTGTCCAGTATTATCCTGGTCTGGTTTTCCTTTACACTTTCCATTTATTTTCCCGGAGAAACCATAACCACATAAAGATTGTTTGTCAATTTTGCTTTATGAGACAAGGATTAAAAGAATTTAGATTATAAACTGCCCAGCATACCTGCTGCATCAGATCTGCACCTTGTGCAGTGATGCATCTGGGGGATAAATGCACCGGCAGCCTTTCTCAGCCTGTGAACCATCTCCTTTGATGGAGGAGTGATTTTCTCCATCTCTGTACCTTTGACACGAATCACAGGTATCATATTCATGAGATCAGCACCTGCCATGCCAAGCCTTTTTGCAAGAAAAAGGATATGATCATCATTAACACCGGGTATTACAACAGAATTTATCTTTACTGTGAAATTCCGGCTTTTTAACAGGGTTATGGCCTTAAGCTGATTGTTTATCAGCACTTCTGCACCATATTCCCCATACAGCCGGGCTTTATTGTAATCAACCCATTTGTAAATCATGGCCCCTATCAGGGGATCAAGGGTGTTGATGGTAATGGTTACAAACCCTACATCAAGCGATTTAAGATCAGGGATAAAATCCATGATGTTGAGACCATTAGTGGATACGCACAGGGCGATCTTATTATTTTTTCTGCGGATGAGCTCAAATGTCTTCAGTGTGCGTTCAGGGTCGGCAAATGCATCACCGGGGCCTGCAACACCGGCTACCGAAAGATAGGGCATCCGGTCAAGCGCCCTTTCAAGCCTTTCTAATGCCTCTTCAGGACTTAATACCCCTTCCGTTACCCCTGGCCTGTTCTCATGGACACAATCATAATCCCTTCTGCAGTAGGCGCACTGGATATTGCATCCGGATGCAACAGGGAGATGTATCCTTCCGTATGCCCCTTTTGCCTCTGAAAAAAAACAGGGATGAAGCCTGCCTTCAGGTAAAATACTATTAAGCATGTTCTTACCTTATCGCTCTTCCTGTTTTTATTGCATCCTGCGGGCAGACAGAGATACAGTCACAGCAGTTTGTGCAGTTGGTCTCTGCCGGACGTGTGCCCATCTCACAAATCTTCATGCACTTATTGCAGTCATTACATGCGCTGGTTTTATAAACCTTGAACAGGGATATCCCCTTTAAGGCATCAAGTATACTGCCTGTCGGGCATATAAACCTGCACCATAGATTTGCAATTATCAACCCCATAACCAGAAATCCGATCACTATGAATGTTCGCACAAGCCATATTGTGTTTGCATGTTCAAATGTAAGGGATATGGAATTTAAAAACTCGCCTATACGTATGGGGACATTTACTCTGGGCTGCCCCATTACATAATAGGCATACAGTGCCAGCAAAAGAACAACATATTTAACCCATGGTGCAACCTTTGTAAGCGTATTCTTAATCCTTAATTTCAATGGTGATACGATCCCGAAAATCTGATTGATTAATCCACCGGGGCATGCCCACCCGCAGAACGCCCTGCCAAAAAGGATTACAGAAACAGGCAGAAGCAGCCAGAAGCCCCAGAACATGGTAAGGAGTCTGCCATGACATGTAACCACCGGGCAATTCTGGCAGCTCACATAAGGCACAATAAAAGGGCATCTGAATATACCGTAAAATGACCATTGCCCTAAGATTGAAAGAAAAACAAGCTGGACTACCCGTCTCAGCCAGTATAGAGGTTTTGTCCGGGTTTTTATATCGGTGAATATCTTTTCCTGAAATGCTGTGTTCCCTGTATCAGACATCCTTTACCCCCAGTTTTTCAATTAGTCTCATCCCATCTTCGGATATTGCAGGTATGAATCCCGCGGCTTCAAAAAAATCCTGTCCCTCTTTGCTTCGAATAAATTCTATATAGTATTCTGCAAGCTCAGGATCTTTTGCATCCTTCATCATGCCTATGGTGAAGGTAAGCGGTGGAGGTGGAAAAAACTCTGCCGGTATTTGTATAATATCAACCCTGTCTTTAAACCGCTCCATCCTTGTCAGCCTCTTTTCAACTATAGATACATCACCTTTCCCTTCAATAAGGTCCTGCATTGCCCGCTGCACACAACTGCTTTTGATAACACAGTTTTTCATGGCCGCATCCAATATCCCTGCCTTTTTCAAGAGGACGTTAACAGCATCTCCGCCAGGAGGAGAGGCATCGGGAGAAAGTATCACCCTTACACCAAATTTTACTATGTCATGGATATCTGAGATATTTGCAGGATTACCCTTTGGTGTAACAAGCACATAGCTTGTAAAACAGAGGGGTTTAAATGAGACCATCTTGCCTGCACCCCTTAATTTTTTTGATAAATCAAGGACCCTTCCGGCAAATACCTCTGTTGTTGCGCTTCCCAGAAGGGATTTGCCCAGGGCCGCTGCAAATGCGCCGGTATAGGCGATCTCTACACCAGTCTTTTCCCTGAATATTTTATTAGCAGGTATGAGTGCCTCTGCAAGACCTCCGCATGACCAGACCTGAAGGGTTTCACTGCGGAATTTTTTTTCTGCCTTCAGGGATACAGGTATGGCTGTTGAAATGACAGCACCGGCAGAGCCTGCAATAAAGGCCCTTCTGCTTATGCAATTCTTTTTTTGATTATTCTCTTTCATGTTGTGACTCTCTTTAGGTTAGCCTGACATAAACCCATACTACGAGATAGAAAAAAAGGTCAAACTGGAAAAGCTGATAGAAAATAGCATTATATTCGGAATTACCAATAATAAAGGATAATGAGCTGGGAATTACCTTATAGACAGATTTAATTGAATGAAGATAATTTTTTATGTATTTTTTTCCCTTCTTGATGTAAAAACAGGATTAATTCATGCCAGATACTTTTTATCTTACAGAGGTGAAAGAATATGGAACCTAAAAAAGCCAGAGAATCATTTGTTTCCAAGACATCTTTGATCCTTCCTCCTGATACAAACAACCATGGGACCATATTTGGCGGAAAAACTATGTCTCATATAGATGAGGTAGCAGGGTTATCCGCTATCAGGCATGCAAGAATTAATGTGGTCACAGCCTCCACAGACTCTGTGGATTTTCTTCAGCCAATCAAAAGAGGTCAGGCAATATGCGTGGAGGCATTTGTAACATGGACAAATCATACCTCCATGGAGGTATTCGTTAAGGTTTTAGGTGAAAATCTCTATACCGGTGAAAAGCTTTTATGTACAACAGCATTTTTAACATTTGTAGCTATTGGTGATGACGGTAGGCCCCACCCGGTACCACCGGTTATTCCTGAGAGTGACATAGAAAAAAGATTATATGAAACGGCCCCTGAAAGGGCCAGACTCAGGAAAGAGCGAAGAGAAAAGTCAAAGAGGTTTGCAGAGGAATTCGGTTTTAAAAATGGTGGAGAGGTTAAAATTAAGGCATGAAAACAAAAAAGGGTAAATCCTAGTAAAACCGAATTTACCCTTTCCATGTTTGTTTGTGACTTTGCTAAACTTTGGCAAAATTTTAAAAGTGGTCGGGACGACTGGACTTGAACCAGCGGCCCCCTGAACCCCATTCAGGTGCGCTACCAGACTGCGCTACGTCCCGATCGGGTCAAGAGATAATATAAAAACAGTAATACTGTCAACCATAATAATTTTTTAAATTACTGAATATATCTTTTTATGCACATTTTTATGTGCAAATTTATACTCCGCAAAGGAAAAATTACGACATATAACAATTGTTACTTAAATTACAATATGTTATACCATGGCATACTAATTGCTAAATATTTTTAACACTGTTTACCAGGCAGGAAGAAAACATGAGCAGACCAGACTGTATAAGCAACAGGAATATAGGCATAGTATCCTCATACCTTAATAAAAAGATAGGCGGACACCCTACGCTGTTCCACGGCCTTACATTTCCATCAGACAGGTATGACACCCCGGAAGCCTTCTTTTTGAATGAAGACGAATGGACTACCGATGAAAATTTTCACAGAATAATGAGAAGGGCAAAAGATCTTTCTGAGGAACCTTTTTTCTATTTCAACTGTGGCTCTTCTTCTGCCCTGCTGAAATCCTGGGGAAGGTTCGATTATATGGCAAAGTTTTTTGCCGGGCCTGATGACGGTTATAAAAGGGTTCCCTTTTTCAACTATAACATCAATGATACAAAGGATATCGAAGTAATCATCCCTCCATACTATGATAAGACCCTAAAAAAAATGAGGGTCATGCTCAAGGTTGTTTATCACAGTGATATAGATGTTAACCGCGAATTTATTGTAGATTCGTACAGGAGAGGCATTATTTCATCCATCCCGACAGTATGGGGACTGCCTGCCGCCGATATTAAACAGCCCTTAAAGGCATATGACCCTGTTATTCTCCTGAACGATGAGCCTGAGTTCAGGGGCTTTAATCTTAAAGCCAGTATGGAAGACGGCAATTTATTGGTCACTGACCCCATAGACATGATACGAAAAAAGGTCGGGAAAAAGGTTATTCTCACACCGGAAAGGGTTAATGAAAAGGAGGTTTTTCTTGGAAATTATATTGAGCATGACTTAAGCCGCATAAACAGCAGGAACCCGGAGGCAATCCTGATTACTGAAACTGTCAGAGGAGATGATCGTATTATTTTAAAAAATGGTGAAATATTTACTTCTCCATACTTTATACTTGATATTACCTATGGCAGGTTTTCATGGTTCAGGCGCATCATAAAGATGATGAAGAAAAACAGTTATGAATCCGAGTCCGAGTCCCACCTTGAGGATACCATTGATAACCTCAGGCTTAATATCAAGGCCAGAAACAGGGCTTATGAGACATTAAAAGTCGTAAATGAAGAGCTTGAGGATACAAAGGCGCGGCTTGAGGAGTACAGCATCACCCTTGAGCAGAAGGTTGATGAAAGGACAAAGGAACTGGAAAAGGCCAGAAAAGATTTGCTTGTCCTTAATGAAGGTCTCGAGGAGAAGGTAAAAAATCAGATAGAGGAATTAAATAAATATAATAATCTCAGGCGTTACCTCTCACCCAATGTTGCTGAAAAGATACTGTCAGACAATAATACCCTCTGGGCAACACCAAGAAGAAAAATGATGACTGTCATGTTTACTGATATCAGAAATTTTTCCACCTTTACCGATAATCTTGAACCTGAAGAGTTGTTCACTCTGCTTCATAACTATATCTCCGAAATGACCAAGATTGTTTACCGGTATGACGGCACACTAAACAAGATCATAGGTGACGGCATGCTGATCTTCCTGGGTGACCCTGTCACAATGGCTGATCATGCACAGAGGGCGGTCATGATGGGCATTGAGATGCAGAAAAAGACTGATGAGCTTAAAAAGGACTGGCGATATTTCGGTTATGAATTTGGTATGGGCATAGGTATTAATACCGGGTTTATGACCGTAGGGAATATCGGTTCAGAGATGCAGCTTGACTATACGGTGATCGGCAATCAGGTAAACGTGGCCTCACGGCTGGAATCAAACGCAAAGGCGGGTCAGATTCTAATCAGCCAGAGAACATACAGCAGCGTGCAGGATATTGTTGAGGCGGATAAGATCGGGGAGGTTATGGTCAAGGGTATACACAACCCAATACTCACATATAATGTAAGGTGCATGAAGGCATTCTGAAGGGCCGGGCCTGAATACTAATCATCATTTTTTGTCTTTTATCTGTCTGTTTTTAGATTTTACTTGCATTTACCTTGCATTTACCTGATAAATGTGAAAAATCAGGCGGTCTTGAGTAGGACATCCATCTATCTGAACCTGAGGGAGCTATACTGCACTGTGAGCCATGATATTATTTTCGATGTTGTGGGTAATACAAGCGCATTCTCAATGATGGGAGAAAGCAGCGGGTATATGATAACCGTAAACGGTCATGTATACCTGCTTGAATGCGGATCTCCTGTTTTCCCCTATCTGGGGTACAAGGGCATTGCCGGGATCAAAGGCATCTTTGGAACCCATTCCCACGAAGACCACAAACGATGGTTTACAGATATAGTACTTTTCAACTTTTATAATCCACATTCAAAAGGCAGACTCAGGCTTATTTCATCAGAACCTGTCCTTGAAGAGTATCGAAAGAACTCCAAGGGGGCTTTGGAAAGGTCTCTTTCCATTGATTCAAAAAGGATAGTGGATATCCCGTATGATATGATGGTTGAGGAATGTATAATAGGCCCCAGGGAAAAATATTTTATTAATCTGAAAGACAATAAAGACGGCACATTCCGATACTGTGTTCAAGACCTTGACGGAAACGAACTGGGCCCTGACCGGGCAAAGATATTTATAAATCACAGGGCAAACAGGCCCAGGCTCCTTTTCAAGGATGAGGAGTCAGGGGAGTGGGTTGAGCCAGTAAGCTATTACCCCTTCAGCGCCACATCATTTTACGAAAAAGAAAGAAATGATTTTTATGATGATGAGGCAGGGCTTACTGTGAGGGCAATAAAATCATCCGTATGGCATGGCCTTACATCGGTCGCATTCAAATTCATGACAAAAAAAAGCAGCCTCCTGTACAGCGCAGACACAGTATGGAAACCACCACTGTGGAAAGAACTCTGCGAAACCTACCGACCCCAGAGTTTTGATAAGGTAAGCCGCAGCGAGTTTGAGAAATCAACCATTATATATGCCGACATAAATGATTTTATTGAACGTACCTGGAGCAAGGAGAGATATGAAAAGGCAATGGAGGCATATAAAGGCTCTGTGGTCATACATGATATTGCGCCGAAAAACAGTATTGTGCATACAGATTATGCAGATATAGCAGATGCGCCTTTTGAAAATATGGTCTACACCCATAACCCTGACAACCTGACATCGCGAAGGCCTATGCTGAGTTCATGTAAAAGGATCGTCGTAAACAGGGGAAAGCTATTTGAGTCTGTCAGAGGCAAGCTATTCCCATTTGATGCAGACTTCTATATAAGGCACTGGTCAAGAAACCTTGTGGGTTACAAATCTGAAAAGGGCACCTATAAGGTAATTGAAAAGGATGGCCTCTTAGGGATTGCTGAGTTAGAAAGCCCCGATAAAGGGATCATGCAGGTTGAACTCTTTGAAGAGATAAACGGGGAATATTTCCCGCTGCTGTCCAGCGCGGATGAATATTATTCACCACGCCCTGATGGCAGGATAGAAAAGGTAAAAATTTCACAGAACAGGACATCAGGCAGGGTAGTAAAAAGCATAAGAGGGAAGATCAGATAATTTTATAAAGCTCAGGCCTCCTGTCATAAAACCTGTCATTCATTGTTGTTATGGATTTATCCCTTGCCTTTTCTACATTAATATCAACCGCTGCGATCCCTTCTTTCTTTTCCTTAAGTGACAGAATAACCTCTCCCTTCGGGTCAACTATCTGGCTTTTGCCTGTAAACTTAAGTTCAGGTTTACCACCCCGTGCCTCAGCCCCTATGCGGTTTGCTGTAACAGAATAGACCCCGTTTTCAAGGGACCTGGTCATCATGGCCCTGTGGCACCCGGTAAGGACAAGGTTTGCGGGATGACATATTATATCCGCACCCGATAGGGCCAGTGACCTCGCGGCCTCAGGAAACCACCAGTCATAACAGATCATCATACCCACCCTGGCACAACCGATATCATACACACTGAACCCTGTGTCACCAGGGCTGAAAAAGAGTTTTTCTTCATAGAAAAGATGGCTTTTTCTATAGATACCGATCAG
Organism: uncultured Desulfatiglans sp.; assembly: GCA_964499695.1. Taxonomy (GTDB): domain Bacteria; phylum Desulfobacterota; class DSM-4660; order Desulfatiglandales; family HGW-15; genus JAAZBV01. The sequence continues at coordinate 10,219 of CAZCMD010000009.1, read as the reverse complement.
GCCATCAGGGCCAACAAGCGCAGCGGAGTTATAAAATTTACCATTATCTCTTTCAGCGATACCGAATACTATATAAAGACCTTTTTTGTTAGCATATTTGATAAGTGTATTGCAGGTTGGCCCGTCTGGTACCTCTTCGGCAAGCCCTTCAAGTTCAGTTATGGAGGTAAACTGGTAGCCTGTAGCAAACAACTCAGGGAGCACCATCAGATCGGTCTTTATGCCCTCCATTGCATTTATTGCCTGCTCAAGATTTTTTTTGGTTTCGCCGAACAACGGATTATTCTGGTAAATACCTGCAAGCATATAATTTTCTCCTGCGTATATTTAGATTTTATTAATACTAATTAGACTATTATGCAGTTTTTACAGCTTATTAAAATTATTGTCTTGAGAAAAAAACTGCATAGCCTAGTGTCACGTCATGTGCAAGTTGTCATCTCGACTGCAAGGAGAGATCTTGCCTTCACGCAATTTTCAAAGATTTCTCCCGTTGGTCGAAATGACATGTAGGAACATTACATCGTTGACACGACATTAGTAATCCTATAAAAGCACTATTCAGAATATAACAAAAACCTTTCTGGAGATCAAAAGAATGATTGAAAAAAGGCTCCCCTCACTTGTTATTCACAGCTATGGCATCTCTACCATGACCTTCAACATGATGATGCTGGTGGCCATATACTACTACAGTTATTTCATGACAGATGTTGCGCTTATCAACCCTGCCCATCTGGCTTTTTTTATGTTTATCACACATATAGTGGATGCTGTGTCTGTACCTGTGGGCGGGGCGGTGATCCAGAAAACACAGTTCAGGTGGGGCCAGTTCAGGTCATGGCTCCTGTTTCTGCCAATTTCCACCTTTGTGTTTTTTACCATTACCTTTACAAACATACCCTCTGTAAGCTACTGGCTTAAGATGTTTTATCTGGGTTCAGCATACTTACTGGCCCATATCAGCCTTAACTTTGCCTTTAATGCACAACTAGGTCTTATCTCTGTCTTGTCCGGCAACACTGGTGAGAGGGCAAAACTATCAGCAAGAAATGTTCAATACCAGTATGGTTCACAGATTTTATTCAGTATCTTTGCCATCAGGATGTTGAATCATTTAAATGCTGAATATGGAGAGACATTAGGCTTTTTTACTGTAGTAATAATGCTCGCGGCACTTCAGGTATTGGGATACTGGAACCTGTTCATAAGGACAAATGAATATGACCGTTATGATCCCGATAAAAAATTAAAACCGTCACATAATCTGACATGGTCTGAGATGTTTACGCAGATCATTGGCAATAAACCTCTTGTCATAATAATGATTGCTGATACCTTTAAAGATATTGCAATATTCAGCCTCACATCCATAGCTGCTTATTATTTTAAATATGTTACACGTGACAGTTCATGGATGGCCTATTATCCATTACTCTCCTCCAGTGCAATTCTTGTAAGCTCATTGATAGCGCCAGCCATTACTAAAAAGGTGGGTAAAAAAGGTATATGCATCTACACAGCCTTTGTTGGTATTTTGGGTTATATTATTCTGCGTATTTATGGAGCGAATAGCCCGATCATCTATACCTCTATTATATGCTGCACAAATCTTTTAGTTTATCTGCCCATGCCAGTAAGGCAGGCAATGTATATGGATGCTGCTGAATACGGTCTGTATAAAACAGGGAAAAATGCCAGCGCCCTTATTGTATCAATGTATACCCTGCCCGTAAAAATAGGTATGGCTATAGCCCTTACACTCATACCTTCATTCCTGGCATTTATCGGTTATGAGGCCAATATGGAGTCAACGCCCGAATTTGTAGAGAGCCTTATGAACCTTATTGCCTTTTTACCGGCAGCATGTTACCTGATTGCCGGTTTTGTCTTTATTTTTTACGGTCTTACCGATGAAAAAGTGGCATTTTATATGGCTGAAAATAAGAAAAAAAGGGGGCAGGATTAGAGATTCAAAATTCAAGATTCAAGATTCAAAATTAAAATACCCACTTACCCCTGCAACTTTTTTATACATTTGGAAGGAATGTCTTTGTCTTGAGTAAAAAGCCGGTTTTAAGTTTATCTTGACAACCCGCTATAATCTTGTCAATTATCTGTTCTGATAAATCCTTATTAATAAGAAAAAACCGACTTAATAATTTTTTTACATTCATGAAGGAGGCGTTATGACCGAAAAACTGAAGAAATCCCTGCTTTATACATATGGAATCGGTGATCTGTGCTTTACCCTGCTGGTCTGTATGGAAGTGTACTTTTTCACTTTGTTTCTTACTGATTATGCCAAGTTCTCGATGATCACCTGTAATGTAATCGTATATGCCACGGGTATCGGTGATATCGTGTGCGCCTTACTTGCCGGTGTTGTCCTTCAGAAGGTCTCATTTAAGTCTGGCGGGAAATATAGACCATGGCTCATTATTGCCCCACCGCTGGTTGTCCTTTTATTTCTCTTTCAGTTTTCAAAGGTCGGTGGTGAGGCCCTTGCGGCCGCAATCATTATTATCGGTTTTCTGGCGAGTCATCTTTTCTGGAATGTGGGATACGGCGCGATCGGCGGCCTGATGGGGAGCATAACGCAGGATCCTGATGAAAGAACAATCCTTTCCAGCAGCAGGGCACAGGGACAATCAGCCGGAAATCTGTTATTTTCGTTTACTGGCGCAAAAATGGTTCCGATTTTTACTGTGGGCATCGGCCTGGTCTACGGTTTTTCCCTTACTATACTCATCTTCGGTATCGTGATGATACTCGGGTATTTCTATCTGTACAAGATGTCTGCCAACACTAGAGCAGCCGAAATGGAAGCCACCCCCGCTGAAACAGCGGCTGCGGATAAGAGAAGCGTGTGGGAAATGGTGGCGCTTGTTTTTAGAAACCCGCCCCTTTTGTTTCTTATTCTTTGCGAGACATTCAGAAACACCTGTCTCTTCTTTATTTTATCCTTTGCAGCCTATTATTTTAATAATGTATTGAAGAATGAGGCTTTTCTCTGGATCTTTATTCTTGGCAACGGTATCGGTACACTCCTGGGCGCATTTGCCTCCCCGTGGATCGGTGTTAAATTAGGCAAGCGCCACTCCTACGGACTGGCCTGCATTATAAGCGGCCTTATCTATTTTTCAGTGGCCTTTATCGATCCGAACACCTGGAGTTTTACAATCATCTTTACCATTGCTGCAATGATTGGCTGTGCCTCCCAGGCCATGTCAGGGGCACTGTTTGTGGACACATCAGTCTATGGTGAGTATAAAACCGGTAAAAATATCCTGGGGTTCACCATGTCCATGATGATGCTGCCTATTAAGTTCGGGTTACTGATCGGAAGAGGCATCATAATGACAGGATTGGTGATGATCGGTTATGTAGGCGGTGCAGAGCCGACACCGGAGGTCGCAAATGGTATCCGTACCCTCATGGCTTATGCCCCGGCTATAACCAGCATCCTCGCTGCGATTATTTTTTATCTCGGCTACAGGATTAAAGATACAGATATCGTCAGGATACAGGGCGAACTCGCAGCTAAAAAATAGCATTTTCACTTAAGTACATGGAGCAGACCCCGGTGGGAGAGACCGGGGTCTGCTCCTGACAGTGTGCAGAAATAAAGAATCCGCCCCCCCTTTGGGAGTGGATTCTTTTTTATTTTAGGAAGATCCTTATGGACAGAATGCATGAGCGGGAACGTTTCATAAGAACCTTGCAGGGTAATGAGACAGACCGGTTTCCTTTTTTTGATCTTGAACCGGATGAAGAGACCGTGGCGCAATGGGTTAAAGATGGACTATCAACAAAGGTATCAGTGGCTGATACCTTTAACCTTGAGACACATTATTCTGTTGGGCTTATGCTTCGAAGCGCCCCGTTCTTCAGGATGGCCCCTGATCTATTGCATGATAAATCCGCTTTTAAAAGACACTATAATCCAGATGATCCGGCTCGGTATGAAAAGGATTTTGTTACACGGGCAGAAAGACTCAGGAAAGAGGACAGGGTCATTTATGTGGATGCGTCAGGAGGCGGACTTTTACAGATGCTTGGGGTAGGAGACTGGAACTCCCTTACAGCAGCCTGTGATGCCCTGATAAATGACCCGAAACGTGTTGAAAACCTTTTAGGCAGCACAACCGATTTTTATTGCACCTGCCTTGAACGTGTACTTTCCAGGGTGCATGTAGATTATGCCTCATTTTATGAACCAATAGCCTCCAACCATGGCCCTGTTGTCTCCCCTGAAATGTTCAGGCATTATGCAATACCAGGGTATAAAAAAGTTATGGCGCTTCTGGATAAATATGATGTGCCGCTTCGTATTTTCTGTTCCACCGGGGGCGACCTGACCTCCGTCTTGGACCTTCTTGTGGATGCAGGGATAAATGTCCTCTGGATCAGTAACATTGCTGCTGCCAGTATGGAGTACATGGCCCTGCGCTGTCACTTTGGTGATAACATATCGTTGATTGGCGGAATCAAGGCAGGAGCGCTTATAGAGGATGATATAACTCTCAGGAATGAAATCGAGGGGACTGTTTTACCTCTCCTTGAAAAGGGGCGATACATCCCCTGTCTGGACGACAGGCCAAGGGCGAATATCCGTTTTACGAAATACAGGTTGTACAGACAGATCCTCGCTGAGATCGCAGGAACACGGTAAGTTGACGAATAGAGCGACGTTCCTGTCAAAAAAAGAATTAATGTAAACAACAGGGGATGCAGGTCAAAAAATAATTCAAAAGTACTCTGCACTTGCCGTCACATGCACTGACTGTCTGGCTGTTATTTATCTCTGATAATCAGCAGTGCCACATAAGGAACGACATTGAAAGCAAACCAGATAATTTTGTACAAACCAAGGAACGAATAATAGGCCACGTTGAAAACCTCACGGGAGATCGGGAATAATCGGCCTTGAGTAGAATATGCCCAATCAAGACCTGCGATACCTATTATGAGCGAGAGGATCAGTAAGGCCCCGTTAATGATGGTACACCACATAAAAAATGCCGTTAATTTTTGAATATTCATGATAGCCTCCTTTTTTATATGAGCCTGTCCGGTCCGGCCGGATCATCCGGGTATCTCTTTGAGAAGAGAGGGACGGAAATCGGTCTGGCACAGGACTTTCCGGGTCTGTAATCCGCTTTCGACAACACACGGTGTTCAAGTCTTTCTATTTTCCAGCTCCCATCCTTCATATCTTTCACATAGGATAGATCATATACCCCGCCTTCCCACCATTTCCTGATTCCCTGGCCCTGCAGACGAGCCATCTTAGCAAATGGCCAATCCGAGACCATGGGGGCACCCACCTGCATGGAATATGAGAATTGAGCTTTTGCCGACTTGCGATCAGCCGCCACCTTTATCATATCCTGTAGGTCTAATGTATCAGGCCAGAAGCCCGGCGCCGGATCGATCCTCTTTCCGGTCAAACCGGGACTGAACTGCTCAAAATAGAGGCGACGGAGACCCCCTTCTTTTCCCTTAAAGACTCCTCCATTAAATACCACCTCTCCGCTATCGGTGAACAGGTTCACGACATCCTCATACCTGCCGTTATTAAGGGAGGTTTCATACGCCTTGTGCAATTCACGGATGGCATTCTCATCTTCGAGGATTCCCAACTGATTGGAGAGTTGATCAACCCGGGCCTTCAATTCTGTATCATGATCTATCACGGGTTTTGACATTCCGGGGACAGCGAAAGCCAGAACGGCGGACATACCTGTGCCGATCTTCCACATAAAAGACCTGCGTCCCGTGTCCGGCTGCTCCGGACTGTCACCAAGTTCTGGTGTTCTATTAAAAATATCCATCTTACGCTCCTTTCCTTTTCCCATTCGGCCCGAAGAATTTTGCCACATCATATCGTCCGAGGTCGCGAACAATCGCCCCGATCATGATAAGAGTTACTCCCGTTTCACCGCCGGAGAAGCCGAAGCCGGTGTAGAACTTATTTTTGTCATTCAGTAAGCAGCACATTTCAGCACCGTTGCAGGCCTCCTCACATTCGGTGTATATATAAACGCCGTCACGAAGCTTCACATATATGGACGGGGCACACCATTGCATTCCAAGGGTTTGATCCTCCATGAAGATTGTCCACGCCGAGGAGTGGGGCGTAGCGAACAGATGCATGGATGCCCCCTCATCGGAGTAAGTCGTGATGATCGAGCGTCCTGCCAGTTCATCGGTCAGTTCATGACGTATGTATTTCGGGGCTTCCACCCCTTCCATCTCGCATACACCAAAGAGGGCTCTGTAAGATGTCTCATTTCCATAATACTTTGTGCCCATCGTAGAAAGTACACAGGTGGTTAAACCGTTGTTCAGGTCCAGGGCGATTTTTCTGCTGGCACGGGGCCTGCTTCCGCTGTGAATATGACCTAAGAAAACCAGGTTATCATCCACTTCAAAGCCCCGGTAGCTCTCTTTTTGCCATTGGGTTTTACCCTCTTCTTTCCACTCCAGATTATGAATGTCAATGACCCGGTAATTCCAGACCGGGCCGTCGTGATCATAACGGAGAGTGAACTCTTTTCCCACCAGGAGATCACTGAACGGAAGGATATTGTCCCCCATTTGACCGGCCTTCGCCATAGGAGTATCCGGAACGCCGGTAAAAGAAAGGGTGCTTTTTTCAGCGGCCTGATGGACCTCTTCCTCTGTCATATTCTTAAAGGACCTTATCGGACGATAGACTGTTCTCTGACCTTTAGGCGGGGCAGCAGGCTTCTGTTTTGAATCAGCAGCAGGGCCCATCGTACCAAGGTTAATGACCTCGCCATGTTCATCCCAGGGTTGCAGGGGGGTCAGATGACCGAGGGTCTTTCCCGTTCCTCTGAACATGTAATACTCCAGCTCATCCTTTTCGTTAAAACCAAGCCGCATGCCCACCTGGGTTTCTGTGAATTGATCCACTGCATACATGGTCATGATGCCGGAAAACTCACACTCGGTCCGGTCATAGATGAACATCCTGTCATTAACCAGTATGTAATCCGTTGGGCTGCAATAGCTGAGATCGTCCGCGTGCCGGGTCAGTTCAACAAAATTTGTTGACATGACAGAGGCATAGAATTCAAGGGTTTCAATGCCGGTATCCTGTTTCCAGTACATGCCCTTGCCCTGAAGCCTGTTTGTCAAATGGTGAAACTTTTCCGGTGGTTTTTTGCCTGGAATCTCGATATAGCCAAAGTAAATCTGACGTTGTACTTCCCTGTCATCTATCACTATATCAGCTCCAAACGTGGCCTTTTCCTTTATTCCGCTGGATAACCATACTTCGATGACTGTGACAAGGTTTGTGTCAAGATCAACAAAGAGGTTATAGCCCTTCTGTTCCCGGGGAATCATGTGAGAGAAAAAAACCATCTGTTTCAGTGTGAGTGCGCCATAGCCGGATTTTATGGAATCTCCTTTATTCTCTGTTAAGGTAAGTTCGTTTTTACTCTTATGAAACTCATAGTTCAAAACGGGACCATCCTTTGTTACGATCTTGAATGATCTTCCATAAAGAACATCAGAAAACTCAGACGCGCACTCAGGACCGGCAATAGTCCGGGCAAGCTTTTCCCCAATCTGTGCCTTTATCAGTTTGGTGTACTTAAATCTATGCATCGGTATATTCATTGGCTACCTCCTCTAATAGAATAAGTTTAAAAGAATTGGGGTCTTCATTCCTGACAGCTTTAAAGTTTAAGAGACTTTTATCTGACTTTGTTGTTATATTGTTTATCAAGATTGAAGACCTGCCCCCTCCGGTTTATTACCTCTTCGTTAAAGCTACGCCGCGACAATAGATGCAAGATGCTTGTTACCGGATAACCCCGTTAGAGATTTAAAACGCCAGTATTAAGGCTCGATTAAAGCCTGGTGAACCAATGTTCGTGACAGATTTTCTATATTGGGTTCAGGCAAACCGGCCATGCGTGCGATCATACCGATGAAGACAATGTCATTAGTGGGATCATTCCAGAACCATGTGCCATACACGCCTGACCACAGGTAGGTCCCTTTTCCGGTCGTACTGCCTATAAACGCCGGATCTGTAAAAACAGCCACGTCATAACCAAAGCCAAAGCCCGGCCTTATTTGATGATATACGATACCGTATCCCCCGTTCAGGAGTTTCTCGGATAATTTATTGCTGCACATCAATTCTACTGTGCCGGGCACAAGCAACCGGACCCCGTCCAGTTCACCCCCATTGATCAGCATCTGGGCAAAGCGTAAAAAATCACCCGCAGTGGAATATAAACCACCGCCCCCGGATGCAAAACCGGGTGGCGTCGTAACACTGTCATCAATGGGTATAGCTGTAAGACCTTTCTCTTCTGCGGTGTAGATCGTGGCAAAACGATCCAGCTTGTCTTTCGGTACAAAAAAGGCAGTATCTTTCATTCCTAAAGGTTCAAAAATACGGGTGCGCATAAAATCCGCCAGGCTCATATTGCTCAGCCGTTCTATCAGGGCACCCTGAATATCCACAGCAACACTGTACTCCCAGGCCTCTCCGGGATGGTACAACAATGGCAATTTGGCCATTCTTTTAATAAACTCGTCCATGGATTCCGCTTCCATTGGTTGAATTTTATTATACAGGTTACTCACGTGTGAATCACCAAGACCATAGGCGAAGCCGGCCGTGTGGGTCATCAAATCGCCCACTGTTGGCGCACGTCTGGGTATCTCCAGGATATCCTGGCCATATGGACCAGCTCCAGCGTACACCATAAGATTTTTAAATTCCGGAAAATACATGACCAGGGGATCGTCGGGATGCCACTTTCCCTCCTCGTACAGGATCATCATGGCAACGCCTGTGACCGGTTTAGTCATGGAAGCAAGGTTGAAAATGGTGTCTATTTCCATGGGCTTGTTGTTTTCCATGTCCCGTTTTCCATAGACGCTTTGATGAACCATCCTGCCCTTGCGAGCCACGCAGGTCACAATGCCTGACAATTTACCCTCATCCACGAAACTGTGAAAGGTTTTGTCCAGACGTTTAAGCCTTTCAGCTGAAAAACCGACCGATTCCGGATCAGCTTTTAACAAAGGAAATTGATCAGCAGAGACATGGCTGACAATGAATAAAAAGACTAGAAATAAAACGATTGAAAATAATTTGGTTTTCATGGAAGACTCCTTTTTTATTTTCAGGGGATGTTCGTCACTCTTTTCTCCTAATCGTTTAATCTGTGACCCAGTTGTTTTCACGTTGTTTAAAACCCGGGATGCTGTTCGGTTATAAGGTCGACAGTTTTAAATCTAATAACATAAATGTGTCCCCTTTCATTACTGTCATTCCCGCAAAGCGGGAACCCATTTTTTATTTGGCTTTCCCTAACAGCCTTTTTTACATTTTATATCTGATAACTGATCATTGTTCATTGATTATTGAAATATTTATTCAAAAATCTTCTGAACGGCTTGATAATTTGTATGCAGATCATTAATTGCCTTTTTAACAGTTTCTTCACTCCCAGTGCCGACAATGGAGTTTAACGCTTCGACGGACTCAGCCAGTTTTTCCGGGTCATCATAAAATCCGGATTTTTTGACTGTAGTATGTAGGTTGGGTTATTAACCCAACCTACCTGGCTGCTATTTATTCCTGATAATCAGCAGCGCCACGAACGGAACCACATTGAAAAAAATCCAGATCATTTTGTACAGACCAAGGAACGAATAATAGGCCACATTAAATACTTCACGGGAGATCGGGAATAATCGGCCTTGAGAAGAATAGGCCCAATCAAGACCTGCGGTACCTATTATGAGCGAGAAGACCAGTAAGACCCCGTTAATGATGGTACACCACATAAAAAATGACGTTACTTTTTGAATATTCATGATAGCCCCCTTTTGGTTTATATATTAAAGGTGAAAAATCGCTTACATAAATAATTGATCACTGAAAAGAGTTAGTTAATTTTTTATGGCCGCTGATCTCCATACTTTGCCGGAATATTTTTTAATTTTTCGGACATTAATCAAAAACCTTCTGAACGGTTTGATAATTTGTATGCAGATCCTCAATTGCCTTTTTAACAGCATCTTCACTGCCGGTGCCGACAATGGAGTTTAACGCTTCAACGGATTCAGCCAGTTTTTTCCGGGCCAGCATAAAATCCGGGTTTTTTGACTGAAGCCGTTCCGGCAGTGTTGCGCTCATTAGAGCCTGCATCTTCTGCTT
>CAZCMD010000008.1:46256-57845 GCA_964499695.1 uncultured Desulfatiglans sp. | reverse complement strand
AGGTAACCCGCTCCTTTACCGAGTCGATCTCCTTTGCCTTGAGTTTTTCAACAGGGATTTTCAGGCTTTTAAGCATGGTATCCACATCAAAATCTACGAGCATGGTGCCCTGGAAAAAGAATGCCCTGTCAGATTCTGTCCCGCCTGTACCGGATATCTTTCTACCGTTTATTTCAATATCGTTCCTGGGGCGAAAGGCGGCCTCTAGACCCATTTGACCTAAGGCATTAACAACCGGCTCACACAGTATCCTGAAAAGCCTCTGGTTTGGGATCTCCATACCAAAGAAATCCTTGTCGCATATGATCTCCCAGCCTATCTGGTTTTCATCAAAAAAGATTGCCCCGCCGCCTGTGATGCGCCTGTTTACCTCTATGCCCTTTTCAAGGCAGTATGATTCACGTATCTCTTCACATACTGCCTGATGAAATCCAACAAGTACAGATGGGGGTGAAAACTGTAAAAAACGTATGGTATCAGGGGTTCTTCTCTCCCCTTTAAGTTCAAGAAGGGTATCATCCATAGCCATATTCTGTGCGGCGGTCATATGGCCCGTATCTAATAATCTCCATTCTTTCAAAACCAGACTCCAGTAAATACCCGTTAATAAAAAATCAAACCCGCATATTCTCAACAGAAGTCCATTCTGTCAATATGACTAATTATCCCCTGAGCCACCGCCAAAATGTCTTCTGCTGCATTACCTTCAGCAGTATATATAACGGGAAAGCAGTTTCTCTTTCCGAAATTTATTCTATTGACTGAGAGGGTACCAGCTTATATAGTTCGACACAAAAAATATAGTCTTATCATTAATATACTTTTTCTCTAAAACTAGGCTTCACATCAGATAAATATTTCTATCAGGCGTAATTAAATTAGCGCATGATTATGCCAGGAAGGAATGGTGGCATAACCTGTAATCGCGGGACATTGTTAATTATAGAATTTACGTCATTATGATTTTTCATGGAGGATAAAATGCGGGCTTATCTCTGGGTCATTCTGATACTTGGACTTTTAAACAGCGGCGCTTCTCTGGCTCAAACCAATCTTGCCGGAACCTGGCAGGGCACAATGGAAATCACCCCTGAACAGAAGCTTACAATACAATTTGTAATCACCAAAAAGGATGACGGCTCCTACACCGCTGTTTTAAATTCACCGGACACAGGGGCAATAAAGAATATCGCCGCTGACAGTGTTATATATAAGGACGGGACACTTAACATGGAAGTGCGAAGTCTGAGCGGAACCTACTCGGGAAAGATCGCAGATAGTCTCATAACCGGTGAGTGGAAACAGCCGGGAAGCACTATGAAGCTGGTATTAGCTCCTTACGAAAAGCCAAAGGAGGTACCCACAGATCCGCTGCTTGGCGAATGGGTAGGTAAGCTTGATGTGCAGGGGCGCAATTTTACCGTTGTGTTTCGCTATAACAAAAACAAGGATGGCAAATTTACAGGTTTACTGGATATCCCGGAACAAAATGCCAAAGACCTTCCTGTTACAGAGGTGACCCTGGCGGGAGATGAGGTCAATTTTGCGGTTCAGCCTATTCAGCTTAAATACAAGGGTAAACTTGAAGGTGAAAAAATACCCGGGCATATGATCCAGAACACGAGGGAAATGGAGGTGAATTTTAAAAAGGGAAAGTATGAACCGCCTCCAAGGATGCTTGATGTCTCTGTTGAGGCCATGAAAAACCTGAAAGGGGAATGGGTTGGAAAACTCACCTTTGTTGAAGGTATTCCTATTCCTGTAAGGATAAGGTTTGAAGAAGCTAAGGACGGTAAATCCAGGGCATTTTTTGACAGCCCCAATGAAAAAATGAAGGATATAGAACTCTCGGATATAGAGTTAAAAGATGGCAAACTAAACCTGAAAACAGGATGGTCCAGGTATGAGGGGACATTAAAGGATAATGCTATTAAAGGGTATTACATTCTAGGTAATATGAAGCTTGAAATGGATTTGGTAAAAGGGGTTAAACTGGAACCCCTGATTCCGCAGGTGGATATATCTGCCGATATGATGAAAAGGTTGAAAGGGCGATGGAAAGGTACAATGAATAATACAACCGCCTATATCATATTTAAGTTAAATGAAAATGCGAAAAATGAGGTGCTCCTGGAGTATGAAGGCCGGGGGGATGCTGCTTCACCCTTTCTCAAGGTAGCGATTTCAGGTATGGCACTGTCACTTAAAGCCACCTCCGGCGAATATTCCGGTGAATTAAAGGGTGAAAAAATCGAAGGTGTATGGAAGCAGTTGGGCAATGTTAACCCGGTAACTTTAACAAGAGAAAAATAAAGGAGACCTGATGTTTAACAGTGAAATAAAAGCCGCGTTCCGAACATTTTACAGGGAAAAGTCCTATGCAGTTATCAATCTCGCCGGTTTATCCCTGGCTATTGCATGCTGTCTGCTTCTTGGTCTTTATTTAAAGGATGAATTGACCTATGACCGGCATCACCTGCGGCATAAAGAAATTTTCAGGGTGGTGGATAATTTCAACACAAACGGTGATTCTGCTGATTTTGCACTGACATCATCGGCCCTTGGTCCAATGCTCAAGGCAAATTATCCTGAGGTCATTGACTATGTCAGGTTCAGATATCCCCGGGGGCAGGAAGAAAAAATAATGATTGAGGTTAATAAAGTAGCATTTTACTGGGAAAGGGTCTTTCATGTTGATGCTAATGTCTTTGATATCTTCACACACGACATTATTTACGGAGACCCGAAAACCGCCCTTAAAGACCCTCAGTCTGCAGCAGTTAGCGAGACCTTTGCCAGAAAATATTTTGGTGATGAGAATCCCATCGGTAAAACCATCAATGTTGAGGAGGCGCCGGAGATCCCCCGGAAAATAACCCTGGTTTTTCGTGACCTTCCGGATAATACCTTTTTAAAATATGATGTACTGCTTTATGAACAACCCAATCTGGGTGAGAATGATCAGAAGAATCGGCTTTTCGGTATCAACTATTACACCTATCTTTTGATGACAAAAAATTATAATCCTGCTGACTTCAAGGCTGTCAGTGAAGATTTTTATAAACGTTATATGGAAGAAATCGGCACTTCCATCAAATGCACCTGGCGAGGCTGGCTGGAACCGCTGGCTGATATACATCTCAATTCGAGTCTTCCATATGATATATCCAACCATGGTAACAAATATTACATCTATGGGTTCAGTGCGGTTGCCCTGTTTATCCTGATGGTAGCCTGTATCAATTACATTAATCTTGCCATTGCACGGGCTACAAAACGGGCAAGAGAAATCGGTATGAGAAAGATCCTGGGTGTCCCCAGGGCTTACCTCATATTCCGCTATATGAGCGAAGCAATCTTTTTTTCGTTTATGGCGGTAGTTGCAGGTGTTTTTATTGTGGAAGCTATCCTGAAATTAACTGCAGTAAATACACTGTTCGGTAAACCGCTCCAATTGAACTATCCAACCGATCTACTATGGGCCATAGCTCTTGCGGTGGTAATAGGTGTCTTGTCCGGCCTTTATCCGGCAGCTTACCTGTCATCCATCTCCCCGTTTTCGGCATTAACAGGGGCCAAAGGGAAAAAAGGGGCCTTCCGGCTGAGAGAACTGCTGGTCTTGATTCAGTTTGTGGTTTCTGTTGTTGTTATTGCAGGAACCCTGATTATGTCCATGCAGATGAGATATATTGCAAATAAACCGCTGGGTTTTGAAAAGAAAGATAGGGTTATAGTCTATTTGCGCGGGCTTGATGTTGTTAAAAAGTTTCAGGTTATTAAAAACGAGCTTTTAAAAAACAGCAATATCCTGGGAGTTACCGCAAGTTCCGGTATTGTCGGCGCTGGAAAGGGATTTGGGAGCAATGTGGCACAGGTCGATAACAACAATGGCGTGCTTGATCAGGCAGGGTTCGCGCACACCCAGGTAGAAAATGATTATGTCAAGGTCATGGGCATGGAGATGCTCTCGGGTAGAGATTTTTCAACAAGGTTTATAACCGATATCGGGTCTAATTTTATTGTCAACGAGGCATTTGTAAAGAGACGGGGATGGGTGGAGCCGCTGGGTAAAAGAATTCAGCTTGGCCCTTTTAATGGAAAGGTTATCGGAGTAGCTAAAGACTTCAATTACAATTCACTCCATGACACGATTGAGCCCTTTGCAATTTATCCTTATAACGATGATTTTGAAAACATCCCCCCCGATGCCCGCGCTGCTATTCAGAGAAACCTGATTCTGCATATCTCCGATAAGAATATTCCACAGACCCTGAGTTTTCTTGAGGAGAGGTTCGCTGAATATGATGCCAGACATCCTTTTGATTATGATTTTCTGGACGATCTTATCAATGAAAAATATCTGTCAGAAGAAAACCTGATGACAATGACAGGTATCTTTTCCGGTATCTGTATCTTTATATCCTGTCTTGGACTTTACGGCCTTGCAGCATACAATACCGAACAACGTAAAAAAGAGATAGCGATCCGTAAGGTTTTAGGGGCTTCCACGGGCCAGATTATACTCATGCTGGCGCGTCAGATTCTATGGCTGGTCCTCGCAGGTTCTGTTGTTGCATCAATCATTTCATTTTTTGCCCTGGATGAGTGGTTGCAGACTTTTACATACAAGGTGCAAATGGTTGGGGAGGTGCTTTTTATTTTTCCGTTGTCTGCACTGATTGTCATAACAGTTGCTTTTGTAACCATTGCCCTGCAGTCATATAAAACCGCTCAGGCTGATCCGGCTTTAAATATACGGGATGAATAAATTTTATGTTCAGTGTGCAGGGCTATGTGAGGATTTGGAATATTGCCTCCAAAAACAAAGGGCATGAAAACCCATGCCCTTTTGATATCTTTTTTATTTTTAATAATCTCAGGATGTTATAGCGGCCTTTGCCACCGGAACAGATGGGGAAGAGGGGAATTTTTCTATAAAATCCTTGAGTATTTCATTTGACTTTGCGGTATCCTTTTTAAGCCTGTATATCCTGGCAAGGCCCAACAGGGCCTGTTCTTTTGAATAGCCTTCTGCATCTTTCATCTTTTCAAGGGTGCTAATGGCCTTGTCATAATCACCCTTTTCTTCATAACAGGCTGAAAGGGCCAGCATCCCGAATGAATAATAGGGCTCTCCGGGTTTACTATCCAGATATTTCTGATATTTTGCGATTGCATCATCATACTTTTTTTCAAGAAAATCGATGTGGGCAAGCTGGGGAAGAGTAAGAGGTGCAGCCTTTGTCATCTTATATTCAGCAAGCACCTTCCCGAAATCCTCCCTGGATTTCGCATAGGTTTCCTGTTTTTTCTCAGGGCTGATATTGCCTGAGATCCCGTAATATGCTGTGTTATATGCATCCTGTGCCCTTGAGTTACGATTTTTAAGATACATATTTCCGGCTGTAAACAGAATAATAATCGCAAGGATGCAATAACCTACGATATGAAGCTGTTTTTTATGTTCCCCGGCCAGTACCAGCATCCTGGTAGAAAAGGTTACAAACTCGTCGTTGGTTGATAACAGTTCTTTTCTTGATTTATCCTTTGTCATTTTACTACCTCTTTTTGGAAAGTGCCCAGATTGTCTAACAGACACCATATGTTCAGTCAAGTGAAAAGATTTTCCCTGGTTCAATACAAAATCCCTCTCTATATTAATCAGGGTTGACACTTGAGGCCGGTAATTTTAGTATACCCTGCGGTTTTTCGGCTGTAATCAGCTCCTGGCAAAATAAAAACCTTTACCGGATCAGGGTACAGTCTAAACCCGAATAAATCATTTTCAGGAGAAATATATGTCAAATGTTGTGGTAGTTGGGGCACAGTGGGGTGATGAAGGAAAAGGCAAGGTTGTTGACCTTCTGGCATCAAGGGCGGATATGGTTGTACGATTCCAGGGGGGAAACAATGCAGGGCACACACTGGTGGTGAATGGTGAAAAGACCATATGTCACCTGATCCCTTCGGGCATCCTTCATAAAGAGAAAAAATGCCTGATCGGTAATGGCGTGGTGATTGACCCGGAGGTATTGCTTGATGAGATAAAGATGCTAACATCAAAAGGGATTGCCATTTCCCCTGAAAATCTCTCCATAAGCCAAAAGGCGCACCTTATCATGCCTTATCACAAGGCCATTGATGTTGCGAGTGAGGCGGCAAAGGGTGATGACAAGATAGGTACAACAGGCCGCGGCATAGGCCCCTGTTATGAAGACAAGGCAGGGAGGCGCGGTGTAAGGGCCATTGACCTCCTTGATTCGGAGATGCTGGCAGACAAGATCCGCACCAACCTCAAAGAAAAGAATTTTCTTCTGACCAAATTCTATGGTGCAGCGGCCCTTGAATTTGAGCCAATATACAGCAAATATATGGAAATGGCTAAAATACTTAAGCGCTATATCGCAAATGTCTCCATCCTTGTAGACAAGGTCGCAGAAAAAAAGGGGAAGATACTCTTTGAAGGGGCACAGGGAACACACCTTGATATTGATCATGGCACATACCCCTTTGTTACATCATCAAATCCTGTATCAGGCGCCGCATGCGCGGGCGTGGGTGTAGGCCCTGATAAACTCCATCACATCCTGGGTATTGTAAAGTCATACACAACAAGGGTTGGCTCCGGCCCTTTTACTACCGAACTCAAGGATGAAATTGGTAAGTACCTGCAGGAAAAGGGTGCGGAATTCGGCGCAACAACAGGCAGGCGCAGGCGCTGCGGCTGGCTTGATCTGGTGATGATGAAAGACTCTATCAGGTATAACGGGTTTACCAGCATAGGCATGACAAAGCTTGATGTGCTTACCGGTCTTGATGTTATAAAGGCATGCGTAGCATATGAGCTTGATGGCAAAAGGATAGATTACATGCCCGCAAGCATAAAGGAGCTTGCCAGATGCACCCCTGTTTATGAGGAATTGAAAGGCTGGAAGGGTGACATCTCAAATGCGAGAACTGTTGACGAACTTCCCGCAGAGGCAAAGAGATATTTAAAGAGGCTTGAAGAGATCATGAAGGTGCCCTTCTCCATCATCTCTGTGGGCCCAATGAGGGATCAGACGATAGAACTGATTGATCCTTATTTAAAATAACAGCTTGTTCATAAGGAAAAATCTTTTTGGTTTTTTTGAATAGGCACAAGGCACAAGGTGCAGGGTAAAACTTTTTTTAAGCTTTTCCTTGTGCCCATAGTAGTAATCGCTTTCAAATGTGTCATTCCCCGACTTGATCGGGGAATCCAGATTTAGTAATAAATAGTGAAATTCCCATGTCTGAAAATAACAAACAATACGATGTGATTGTCGTCGGCGCAGGCCATGCAGGGTGTGAGGCAGCACTTGCTGCTGCACGTATGGGCCACCCGACGCTCCTTATAACAGTTAACCTTGACCATATTGCGGCCATGAGCTGCAACCCTGCCATTGGTGGGCTTGCAAAGGGGCATCTCGTTAAGGAGATAGATGCCCTTGGCGGGGAGATGGCGAAAAATACCGATGCCACTGCCATACAGTTCAGGCGGCTCAATACAAGAAAGGGTGTTGCGGTACAGGGGTCAAGGGCGCAGAGTGACATGGACCTCTACAGAAAACGGATGAAGTCAATAGTGGAGGTGCAGGAAAATCTTGATATACGCCAGGCAATGGTGGAGCGGCTCCTGGTGGATAATGGCACTGTATATGGCGTAGAGACATTGATCCACGAGCGGTTTTTATCAAGGGCAGTAATACTTACTACAGGCACATCGCTCCGCGGATTGATTCATGTAGGGCTTGACCATTTCCCGGCTGGGAGAATGGGTGACCCGGCAGCAGAAGGGCTTTCAGCACATCTAAAAGAGCTGGGATTTGAGATAGGCAGGCTCAAGACGGGCACAACGCCCAGGCTTAACAGCCGCACTATTGATTATTCCGGCCTTGAAAGACAGGATGGTGATAAAGACCCGAGACCATTTTCATTTACTACAAAAGAGATAACACTGCCCCAGCTCCCATGTTACATAACCTATACAAATGAAAAGACCCATGATGCGATCAGGGCCGGGCTTGATAAATCCCCTTTGTACAGTGGCATTATCGAAGGGGTGGGTGCAAGGTACTGCCCATCCATAGAAGACAAGGTTGTACGCTTTGCTGAGAGGGAAAGGCACCAGATATTCCTTGAACCTGAAGGTCTTGATACAAATGAGGTCTATCCGAATGGAATACCCACGAGCCTTCCGGTTGATGTGCAGGAGCGGATGGTAAAATCCATACCAGGGCTTGAAAGGGCAGAGATACTTCGTCCCGGTTATGCCATTGAGTATGACTATGTAAACCCCATCCAGCTTAAACCCACACAAGAGACAAAGCTTATTAAAAACCTTTATCATGCGGGCCAGATAAATGGTACATCAGGCTATGAAGAGGCAGCGGCCCAGGGTATGCTTGCAGGGATCAACGCGGCATTAAAGATCAGGGGCGAAGAACCCTTAATTTTATCCAGGGCTCTAGCCTATACAGGTGTGCTAATAGATGACCTTGTAACAAAGGGGACAAAGGAGCCCTACCGGATGTTTACATCAAGGGCAGAGTACCGGCTTCTTTTACGTGAAGACAATGCGGATGCAAGGTTAAGAAAAATTGGTTATGAGCTTGGCCTTGTGCCTGAAGCGACATACAGGGAATTCATTGAAAAGATGGCAAGGATAGAGGGTCTTGAAAAGAGACTTAATGAGATAAGGGTCATGCCCGATGTCCCCACGCTTGATAAGCTCAAGGATATGGGCACATCACCGATCAAAAACCCTGCAACACTTGCACAGCTCTTAAGGAGAAGCGAGTTGTTTTATGAAGACCTGTTTGTTTTTGCGCCTGATCTCGACGGAGAGGATGCAGTCATATATGAAGAGGTAGAAACAAGGATAAAATATGAGGGTTATATAGCGCGCCAGCAGGAGTATGTGGATAAGTCCAAAAGGATGGAGGATGCAAGGATACCTGCTGACATCAATTATGATGAGGTCTATGGCCTTACAAGAGAGGTAAGGGAAAAACTGCACAAGATCAGGCCGCTTAACCTTGGGCAGGCATCCCGAATCTCAGGGGTAACACCTGCCGCCATCATGGCCCTCCAGGTGCACTTTAAAAGGGTAAAGCAGGAGAAGGTTTAACCCCCAGAAGTGTCAAATATTTTTGTACACGAATAATAGTATGCTAAATTAAGTTAATTTAAACAAAATAAGGCTTAGCCTTCTATCCAGAAAAAATGGAAAACATGTTTAAGTTTTTCCGGAGTATGTCGATAAGTAAAGCAGAGGGTTTGATACTCTTTTCTCCTATTACCCCCCACTGCTTTTTACGAGTCGGGGGGTCTCCTTTTTTAGGGCTAAAATTACTCCTGTTCACTCACAACAATCTTTTCCTTTGCAATAACTGTTGCCTTTATGCCAGATGTAGAACTTCCCCCCACCATAACTGTAAAATCTCCGGGTTCGATGATCCGCTGCATGTTATCGTCATAAAGAGCAAAATCATCCGGCTTTAGCGAAAAGGTTATGTTTTTCTTTTCACCGGCCTTAAGCTCTACCCGTTTGAATGCCTTGAGTGATTTCAGGGGTACAGGGAAAGAGGCCTTGTTATCGGTAATATAAACCTGAACAACCTCTGCACCATCTCGGGCCGATGTGTTTTTAACTTCAACAGAGATAATGATATCCTTGTCTTTTCCGATCATATCAGGGGTCAGACTGATGTTAGAGTATTCAAATGTAGAGTAGCTTAAACCATACCCGAATGGATATAGGGCTTCACCCTCAAAATACCTGTAGGTGCGACCTGCCATATCATAGTTTTCATATGGGGGCAGTTGCTCCTCTGATTTATAGAAGGTAACAGGCAGCCGGCCTGAGGGATTTGTGTTACCAAATATGATATCTGCTATTGCCTCTCCTCCTGCCTCTCCGGGGTACCATGCCTGTAAGATCGTTGGGACATTTTCATGCTCCCAAATAAAGGACACGGCGCTCCCGCTCATGTTTACAAACACAACCGGTTTATTAAGTTTCATGAGCGCCTTCAGCATATCTGTCTGGGCAGAGGGGAGCGTTATCTTTGTCCTGTCACCACGATAAAACCCCTCAAACTTTACATCCTCTCCCATCTCCTCACCTTCAAGACGCGGGGTTATGCCGCCGACAAATATTATTGCATCTGCATCAGCAGCGGTTTTTATTGCCTCTTTAAAGAGGTCATAGCCCGGCTCATGCCATCCGAACATCACCTGTGCATTGTTGCTTCCATCATAATATTCAAGCTTAAATGGATAAACCTTACCTGCTTGAAGCTCCACCTCACAGACGGTTGTCTTCTTGCCCCTGCTCATCCATGAATCAATAACGGGTTTGTCTTCAAGATAGAGCCTGAAACCATCATCACCGGTTATGCCCAGGAAATATTTCCCGGTTTTGTCCGGCCTGATGTTTCCCTCAAAGCGGATAGAAAAATTATCCACGGGCATACCCTCTATGGGTGCACCATAGGAGTATCCCCTGTTTATATCCTGCTCTGTTGCAACCCTGAAGGGTTCATCTTTAAGCTCAGCATTTGAATAATATGAGGTTTTTATCCCCTTCTCACCATTCACAGAAAAGGCCTCTGCCGGTACAGGCTTAAGCCGGTATTTCTCTCCAAGGTAGTTTACTCCAAGGGCATAAGTAACAGTGGCGGTTTCCGGGAGCACCTTTTTTACGCCTGTAAACACAGTGGAATAGGCTACTGGGGTGCCATTGTAATTACCCAGCAGTACCTCATAGTCATCTGCATTCGGGCCAATAACTGCAACCTTTTTAAGCTCTTTAGATAAGGGCAGTATGGAGTTCGCATTTTTTAACAGCACAATGGCCTGCCTTGCTGTCTCAAGCGCAAGCCTGCCATGATCGGGCGCATTGTTTTTTTCATAGGGGGTCTTTGCATAGGAAACCATCTCAGGCGGGTCAAACATCCCAAGTTTAAAACGTGTATTTAATAATCGCCTTAAGGCTGTGTTTATCTCCGCTTCTGATACAAGCCCCTGCTTAACCGCATCCTTTAATGCGGGTTCGCCCCATCCGCACCTGACATCTGTGCCGCTTTTAATGGCGACCGCTGCCGCCTCAGGGGCAGTTTTAACAATCTTGTGATTCATAAATATATCTTCTATGGCGCCACAGTCTGAGACTATGTGGCCGTCAAAACCCCACCTGTCCCTTAAAATATCCTTTAACAGCGGGTCGCTCCCGCAGCATGCATTATTTTCATACCGGTTATATGCGCACATGACCGCCTCAACATCCGCCCCAGTAACAAGTGCCTTAAAGGCAGGGAGGTAGGACTCCCACAGGTCCCTTTCACTCACTGTTATATCAAACTCATGCCTGAGATGCTCAGGCCCGCTGTGTACTGCATAATGTTTTGCACAGGCCGCAGCCTTCATGTATTTGGGGTCATCACCCTGCAGCCCCTTTACAAACTCAACACCGATACGTGAGGTGAGAAACGGGTCTTCACCATATGTCTCCTGGCCCCTGCCCCACCTGGGGTCACGGAATATATTGATATTGGGAGACCAGAA
>CAZCMD010000008.1:38494-46156 GCA_964499695.1 uncultured Desulfatiglans sp. | reverse complement strand
GATGTATTTGTAAGCTGTGATATCTTTTCATCAAGGGTCATGCGCGTCATGAGATCATTAATGCGTGTCTCTTTGGGGAGAGAAGGGTTCTGAAATGGAAATTCATATACCCTCTTTTCTATATCAGGTGTAATCCCGATACATGAAAATATCACGAAGGCAACTACAGAAATAATTATAAATTTTAAATAACAGCTCTTCATATATCCCCCTTCTCCTCTTTGATGTATCTCATCTTCAGATTATTTCAATCAATATTGATTATTTGTCAATAACTTAAAATCCCTATCCCATGGTTCGGGTTAAAGTACGCTACCCGGAATAGTCTGTTGAAAATCGATCATAATTCATGTACATTTGCATATGTTTCTAATGCATAATCGAATCTGTGATAATACGCCCCTTTTCTATCAATTAAGGGCAGGGAAAAGTACTTTGTATTCGATCCCTGCAGGCAGGGAACAGGGGAAACAGGGAATGATCAGGTTTTTATTTTGTAAAGAGAGGGGCAGGTTAAGTTACCCGCCCCTTTGGTATATTAATACATCAAGGTTTTTCGTTTACGTAGCCAGCCCCTTCGCCCGCAAAACTGCCTGATGCGCCTGCGGTATGTGTGCCACCTGCAACACCGCTGAACTCTATCTGTTCACTGGTCATGGTGTCTGACAGGTTCAGCACAGTGCTTCTCCTGCCTGATACATTTATATATTCTGATATCTCTACCCTTGTATTCTGGGCAAGTTTGAGGATATTTCCGTCTGCAAAGAGGCTCTCCGCCTTTGAATTGCTCTTTGACCGTACTATGTCCTTTTCAAAGACTTGAGTCCCGGTATTAACCTCTTCTGCCGGGCTTCCGGGTCTTGTTATATCAACGCGACCCTCCACTTTTGTAAATTTCCCGACCGACTCAGCATAAACCGCCTGAGCGGTTACAGCGGAAAGTATAATAATAAAAATCCCGGTTAATATCTTACCCATTTTGACCCCCGGTTTTAAGACATGCAGATTTAGCTCCCGCAGATTATTTCGCGGTTATTCAGATAAATATGAGGGTAAAAAATAACTCCAGTACCCTCTCTGGATTCAAAATCGACAGGTGGGTAAAAAGACTTAAATATTTAAACCGGATTAGTCAATGGTCAATAAGATGCGAATCTCTTTTGATATCAGTCTGTTAGCTCTTCAAGATACTCACTGTAATACTGGAGAATAAGATTCCTGAAACCTATGGTTTCACTGAAAGGGGGGAGGCCATAAAATTCCTTTACCCTGTGTTGCCCGGCATTATAGGAGGCAAGTGCAAGGCTTATATCCCCATTATTGCTCTTCATAAGCCTTGTAAAATAAAGATATCCTGCCTCAATAACCTTTTGAGTATCAAACCGGTCATCGTTTCTGCCATCAGTAAGCTCCTTTTTATATTTTTTAAGCAGCTCTTTTCGTTTTTCGCCTGCCTTTATGGATTTATGCATATGCTCTCTTGCCTGTTTTGCAGCCTGGGTATCACCACTTTTTGATATGTTTAAAAGCTTCTCCCTGGCCTTTGCCCTCAATTCCCGCTCTGACCTGGATAACTCACCGACTTTTTTATAATAATCAGGCATATATACATCTTTCAGACCCAGATCCAGCGCGGTCTGGGGCATGAGCTGGGTCAGGCCGGCTGCCCCGACAAAAGAAACAGCCCTGGGCCTGAATGATGACTCCTTTTTCATGAGTGCAAGAAAGAGCAGGGGGTCTGTCCTGTATATGCTGCCTCCCTTTTCTGTAGCAGATTCAATAGAGGTAATAAATTCAGGCAGCTCTTCATTTACAACCTTTTTCCAGTCCCCATAATCCGAACCATTACCGTTCCTGCCGTTCTTATCGATATCAAAAAGAGTGATTTCCTCCGGGGATGCATTTGCGATAAATCTGCTAAAGACACTATTGACAAACCGGGCGTTTTCAGGGGCCAGAAAATGTCTCCCGTGTCTTGTACTGTGGCACCTGTTATAGAAACAGGCCAGTGCATCCCTCATGTTATTCCGGGTCTCATTCATGCATTCATTCAGAATGGTGAGGATTAACCTGTTACAGGTCTCTGGATTAAACCTGTCATCCTGATCTTTAATTAAATTTTTCCGGTAATTAACGAGTTTTTCCTTTGCAAGTAAGGAATTTTCTTTATAGAGGATGGTATTTGAGATGATTTTTTGTATAACAGCATGTTCAGACTCCCTGTTACCCCTGTAAGAAAGGGACTTTTCCGCAGACTCAAGGGCATCAGCCGCCTTTTTAAACAGGGTAACAGCATCCGTATACTCCTGATCAATATAAGTTTTCAGGCCCAGCTTTAAGGCATCCTCAGGTTTTATGAAAAGAACCCCCTCTTCACCCCTGTAGGCATCATTGCTATCTGAAAGCCTGATCTGTTCTGTATTATATTCAACAATATACCCGGCTATCTTCTGAATTACCGCTGTATTATTATCCGCCGGGCAGTTAATGGAAGGGCAGAGAAAAATAATAAATGAATATACTGCTATTGCCAGGTTTTTTATTGCTTTTGTATTAATTTTCAAATTATTTCTCAATTTAGTCAGTCTGGCAGCAAACAAGCTATTGATAAATCATAGAGTCATCAGGTCTTGAAAAATTAAAAGCCCCGGAAAAGACCCGGGGCCTTATATAACGTTAAAAATATTTTTAGGGCTTTGAATCGTAGAGTTTGATTATCTGATCAGTTACATCAATCGCCTTGTCCGATGCCACTATAGAACCCTTCTCAACTATTATTGAAAGTTTTTCCTTTTCCAGATATTCCTGTGCTGTAGCTCGTATGGCCATTAAAAATTTGCGCCCGAGTTCTGTATCCTTTGCCTGCATTTCAGCATCGACCTCTTCCTTCATACGGGTAAGGTCCCTTGCTTCCTTTCTCAGGGTCTCTGTCTTGTCTCGCCTGACCTGATCGGTCATTGTGCTTCCCTTGGTGGTGAGTTCGATCTCAAGCGCCTGCGCATCACCCTGCCTTTTTAAAAGTTCCTGACTCTTGGCCTCTAACTCCTTTGTGAAATCAGCGCGCACTTTAGTTATTTTTACTGACTGTGACAAAATCTTTTGGGTATCAATTACACCTATCTTTACTTCTGCTGCAAAAGCGGGGAGAACATAGCCTGTAATAAGGGCAATAAAACAGGCAAACAATAATGTGAATTTTTTCATAGTGATCGTCCTTTCAATGAGATATTAAAGTAATAACTAATTCAGGAGCGTTAAAAAGTCAAGAGACACCTCAATGAGGGGGCAACTCAGTCCTCTCAATCGGATAGGTAAAAAAATGATCAGAACCTGTACTCCATACCTAATGTACAGATGTTTCTTTTATAATCATATATCCCGACGTTGGAGTCAGTCCTCATTCTGGAATATTGAATTACAACAATTACGTCATTTGTCCAGTTCCAGGAAAAACCACCGGAAAACGAATAGATATTATCCTCTCTTTTTACACCGAAAACCGTGTGCACATGCTTAAAATCCTGCTCACTGATCTGACCGCTCAACTGAAGTTTTATATTCTTATAAACAGGCATTGCGTAATTTGCTGAAAAACCCAGGATACTGTTATCCCAGTTGCTGCCGTCGGTGTCCATAATATCCGACATCAACCTGAGATTCAGGAAGTAGTCCTTTTTTAAAGAGCCATAAAAAGCTTATGTAACTTTTATAACCCTCTGCATCCCTGTCCTCTTCAGGGGCAAGGGCGGGTTTGAAATATTCTGTATTACTGTATCCTGAAAATATCTCAAGGAGCTGTGTATCCTTTAAGGCCATCCTTACGAGCGGGCCGGTACTGAATGAACCGGAGTATTCTTCATAATCAGGGCTTCTCACAAATGCGTGACTGTAGCTTGTAGCAAGATATACTGCATATTTGCCGAAACTGTATCCCGGTGTAATGGATATGCTGTTTGAGATGGAGTCATGGGTAAACCTGTTTTTATCGTGTGTACTGGAGCCTAATGCATACTGGGCGCTAAAGAGCCACCTGCTCTTAAGGTATGGGGCCTAGTTAACACGGAATGAGGTGTTTAAAACCCCGCTCCCCTCATTTGTGATCCCTGTAGCAAATGCCTGGTCATCGGGCTTTAAGACCATGTTATCATCATACTGTCCGAATACCCCGATCGTGAACCTTAGAGGCTTTTCAATGGCGATCCTCTGCTCAACCGCTGCAAGATACTGCCTTGCAAATCCGGCAATATCTGACTGCGGGTCACTAAGGATGGCCGCCTCAAAGCTCTTTTTTGCCTGCTTTAAATCACGCTCTTTCATAAAGCCTATGGCAATCCTCATATCAGCGGCCTGGGCAATTTTGGGGTCTATGGCCTTGGCCTTTGCAAAGGATTCATTTGCCTCTTTTGTTTTACCCTCCTTTGTAAGGATAAGCCCCTTTAAAAAGGCTGTCTTTGCAGGGAGGATATTTTCCGTTTCGGCGACTTCAATCCAGTATTTTGCAACATCCGGTTTATTAAGCTGCATGGCGACATCCACCACCTCGATGAGTGCCTCCTTAATCCTGGGCGTAAGATTTACTGCATCCAGCAGGTTAATAAGGGCCTTTTCATAATCCATTGTCTGTTTATAGGCCATACCAAGGAAGAATGCGGCAGCAGAAGAGCCAGGTTCGTCGACCCTCACCTTTGTGAGGGTGACTATGGCCTCTTCATAACTTTCATCTTTGTATTCATCAATACCTTTCTGAAGAGAATCCGGTTGCTGACAAAAAGTATTCAGGGGAAAAAGCATTATAAAAAACAGAAACAATAAAGATAAGGAGGAAGTCCTGGCTGCGATCTTTATCATGTAAGCCCCCTTTCATCCTGCCCACAGATGCCTTGAATTTTTGCCCCTTTTAATAGGATATAATAGCCATCCTGGCAAATTATGTCAATAATACAGCTAATTTTACACAGTTTAACTTCAATACTTAAAATGTATCTTAACTTTTTTAAACATCTTGACATTAAATATCATGATCTTAATTTCTGTTAATCGGCTGAACAGACCGGAATGTTAAAAAAATCGCAGGAGGATACTTATATGCGTCTTGATAAACTTACATTAAAGGGCCAGGAGGCCCTGAAGGAATCACAGCAGACCGCTGAAAGGCTGGGGCATCAGCAGATAGAGCCGGAACACCTGTTGAGCGCAATAATCAACCAGAAGGATGGGGCCATACCTCCCCTGCTGGCAAAGGCGGGGGCAAGCCAGCCCGCCCTTGTTAAAAATATTACGGAGATACTTGAACGACTCCCAAAGGTATCAGGCGGCGGATATGGACAGTCTTATCTATCTGCAAGGAGCCAAGCCACCCTTGAACAGGCCTTCAAAGAGGCCGAGCAGATGAAGGATGAATATGTCTCTCTTGAACATATACTCATTGCAATATCCGATGAAAAGGATGGCAATGCGGCAAGGATACTCAAATCATCCGGTATAACAAGGGATACCATACTTGCTGCTCTTGTGGATATAAGAGGAGGTCAGAGGATTACGGACCAGAACCCGGAAGACAAATATCAGGCACTTGAGAGGTTTGGCCGTGACCTCACTGCTATTGCTGCAAAGGATAAGCTTGACCCGGTAATAGGCCGGGATGATGAGATAAGAAGGGTTGTCCAGGTGCTTTCAAGGAGGACAAAGAACAACCCTGTGCTGATAGGTGAACCCGGCGTAGGAAAGACCGCCATTGTTGAGGGGCTTGCCCAGAGGATCATACAGGGAGATATCCCTGAAACACTCAAGAACAAGCGTGTGGTGGCACTTGATATGGGTGCGCTTGTTGCAGGGGCCAAGTACAGGGGGGAGTTTGAAGACAGGCTCAAGGCCGTGCTCAAGGAGGTCACTGACTCAAATGGTGAGATAATACTCTTTATAGATGAGATGCATACTATTGTTGGTGCAGGTGCAGCAGAGGGGGCTGTGGATGCATCAAACATGCTGAAACCGGCGCTGGCCAGGGGTGAGCTCAGGTGTGTGGGTGCAACCACCATAAAGGAGTATCGTAAATATATAGAAAAGGATGCGGCCTTTGAGAGGAGGTTCCAGCCTGTTAATGTTGAGGAGCCTTCAGTGGAGGACACCATCTCCATCTTAAGGGGTCTCAAGGAAAAGTATGAGGTACACCACGGAGTAAGGATACAGGACTCTGCCCTTGTGGCAGCAGCAACCCTTTCACACAGGTATATTACAGACAGATTTCTTCCTGATAAGGCCATTGACCTGATAGATGAAGCCACTTCGCGGCTCAGGATAGAGATCGACAGCATGCCTGCTGAGATTGATGCAGTACAGCGTAAGATTACTCAGCTTGAGATAGAAAAGCAGGCACTTAAAAAGGAAAAGGATACCGCCTCAAAAGATCGGCTTGTAAAGATAGAGGAGGAGCTGAAGGAGTTAAAGGCTGGCTCGGATGAGATGATAAGTCACTGGCGCATGGAAAAAGAGATCATCTCTAAAATAGGCGAGATCAAGGAGAGACTAGAATCAACCAGAACAGCAGCCCAGGTGGCTGAAAGGGCGGGCGACCTCTCAAAGGCCGCTGAGCTGAGATACGGCACCACTATTGCCCTTGAAAAAGAGCTTGAGGCACAGAATGCAAGTCTCAACGAGCTTCAGAAGGGTAAAAAGATGCTCAAGGAGGAGGTAGATGCAGAGGATATCGCAGAGGTGGTTGCCAAATGGACAAACATACCTGTATCAAGGCTCATGCAGGGTGAGCGTGAAAAGCTCATCAAAATGGAGGAGATGCTCTCTAAAAGGGTTATAGGACAGGAGCAGGGTGTTATAGCGGTCGCCAATGCGGTAAGACGCGCCAGATCAGGGCTCCAGGACCCGAACAGGCCCATAGGCTCATTTATATTCCTTGGCCCCACAGGTGTGGGAAAGACAGAGCTTGCCCGTGCAGTGGCGGAGTTTCTATTTGATGATGAGCAGTACATGATCAGGATAGACATGTCCGAATATATGGAAAAGCACTCTGTGGCAAGGCTTATAGGTGCACCTCCCGGGTATGTGGGGTATGATGAGGGCGGGTATCTGACAGAGGCGGTGCGCAGACACCCCTATTCTGTAATCCTCTTTGATGAAATAGAAAAGGCGCATCCTGATGTTTTTAACGCCCTCTTACAGATACTTGATGACGGCAGGATGACAGATGGCAAGGGCCGCACAGTGGACTTTAAAAATACAGTGCTGATCATGACCTCTAATGTTGGTAGCCAGTGGATTAACGAACTCATGGGCAGTGATGAAAAGGAGATGGAGACGAGGGTAATGGAGGCGCTTAAAAACACCTTCAGACCGGAGTTCTTAAACCGTATAGATGAGACCATTATATTCCATTCCCTTGGCAGGGAGGATATCAAGCATATTGTTGATATCCAGATCAACCTCCTTAAAAAGAGGCTTGAGGCAGGTAAGATAACCCTTGAGCTTACGGAAAAGGCCAGGGAATATCTTGCTGAAGCTGGATTTGACCCGGTATATGGTGCAAGGCCCCTTAAAAGGGTTATTCAGAATACGGTACAGAACCCTCTATCAATGAAGATACTTGAAGGTAGAATCAGTGAGGGGAGTAAGATTCAAATGGATATTAAAAATGGTAAGGTGGTGTTT
>CAZCMD010000008.1:0-38394 GCA_964499695.1 uncultured Desulfatiglans sp. | reverse complement strand
CCCTTCCCGTTCATCCGCTCCTTAAGCCTTGTATAACAATGGAATTTTACCTTTCTTCTGGAATTGATAAAGATATTCTTCCCTGTCTTAGGGTTCCTGCCCTTTCTGGCCCATTTGAATTTCACATCAAGCCTGCCGAATCCGGGGATATTAATGTTATCGCCCTTTTCAAGGCATGTTTTCATGATATCAATCAGGGAATTGATTATGCTTTCGGCCTTGTTTTTCGGCATAAGGTCATAATTGAGTTCAGGAAAGAGATATTGCTGACGTTCCTTCTTTTTCTTTTTAAGATGAACATTTTCTATGACACTTTTTACTAGATCAGTTTTATTCATCGCAGGAGACCCAAGGGATATAATTTTTTTCTCAGCGCTATTAAAGATTGTTAAAAGGTGCCATATCTGTTAAAGATTGTCAATTATTCTAAATCATTAGGGAAGTTTTATTTAAAGAATGCATCATAATTATATATTTCGTCACTGCCCCGTGTGCGGTGGTGAGTTTACAAAAAAGAAAGTAAAGGATCATGAACCTCCCAGGCTTGTCTGTAAAAACGATGAATGCGGATTTATTTTTTACCTTGACCCGAAGCTCGTGGCATGTGCGATCGTTGAAATGGATAACAGGATCATCCTGTTAAAACGTGCAAGGTCACCTGAAAGAGGCAAATGGGTAATGCCCGGCGGGTATGTTGACAGGGGGGAAAAGGTAGAAGAGGCGGCTATCAGGGAGACAAAAGAGGAGTGCGGGATTGATATACGGCTTAAAGGGCTCTTTGGGGTCTATTCCTATCCGGGATATCTCGAAGTAATTATTGTTTATCTTGCGGATTATTTATCCGGCACACTTACCGCTGATGATGAAACCACTGATAGCAAGCTAATAGGGGTTGAGGAAATCCAATGGGATGAGCTTGCCTTTGAAAGCACCAAGGATGCGCTTATGGATTACATTGAATCAAAAAAAAGACCGAAAAAGGAGTTAAAGTAATTGCTTAATCTTAAACCGGAAAGGATTGATGACCTTTACAGTGCGAGAAGGAAATCCATTATGGAAAGGTCCATGGAGGACATCTCATCTGTTTTTGAAGATACAAGAAAGATAGTAGAGGATGTGCGCAGGAACGGCGACAGAGTCGCGCTTACGCATTATAAAAAACATAAAGATGATATTTGTGCTGCTGACCTCGAGGTCACAGCAGATGAAATTGCGTTGGCTTATAAAAAGATAAACCCGCATGTTGTGGAGTGCCTCAAAAAGGCCGCTCAAAATATCACAAGATTCCACAGGGCACAGCTTGAACGGGAGATGTGGTCAATAGAGGTACAAAAAGGCATACTGGCCGGCCGCATTACAAGACCCATGGACATTGTTGGCTGTTACATCCCTGGCGGCAGGGCGGTATACCCCAGCTCTATTTTAATGACCGTGCTCCCTGCAAAGGTTGCAGGTGTAAAGAATATTATAGCGGTTACCCCGCCTGAGAGGGGCATGACTGTAAACCCTGCAATACTTGTTGCAGCAGATATTGCCGGGTGCGACCGGATATTCAAGGTGGGCGGCCCCTGGGGTATTGCGGGGCTTGCATACGGAACAGAGACCATGCCAAAGGTTCATAAGATAGTGGGGCCGGGCAATAAATATGTAACTGCGGCAAAGATGATCGTATACGGGCAGGTGGATATAGATTCACCAGCAGGGCCAAGTGAATCACTTATACTTGCAGATGAAAGCGGTAACCCTGACTATATTACCGTGGATTTTCTCTCACAGGCAGAGCATGACCCTGATTCTGCGGCAGTGCTGGTAACCACCTCAGTGGAGCTGGCAAAAAAGGTGTGTGACAATATTGCGCGAGAGTATGAAACACTCCCCAGAAAGGAGATATTTGAATCTTCACTTAACAGGCACTCATATGTGCTTGTAGCAAATGATATTGAGCAGGCTATTGATTTTACAAACGAATATGCGGCAGAACACCTTCAGATCATTACAAAAGACCCGTTTATTACATTAAACTCCATAAAGCATGCAGGCTCTATTTTTATGGGGCCATACGCGCCCGTACCTGTGGGTGATTATGCATCAGGGACCAACCACGTGCTGCCAACAGGTCAGTGCGCAAGGATGTTTTCAGGGCTCTCTGTTGACGATTTCATAAAGAAACCGACATTCCAGTACCTGAGCAAAGAGGGGCTTGAAGGGCTTAAAGATACGGTAATTACACTGGCAGAAGAGGAGGGGCTACCGCTTCATGCAAGGACTGTCAAGGCCAGGTTTGAAAAAGCAGAGGGCTAAGGGCATAGAGCCGATAGGAAAGAGTTGTAGAGACGGGTTTCAAACCCGTCTCTACGAAACCCGATACAAAATTCAGGTATTGTAATGTAAAGGGTTTTATCTTTCTCTGTGCTCTCTGCGGGCTCCGTGAGAGAAATAGCTTTTTAGAAGATTACTCCTTTTAAAAATCAATAAATTTGTTTTGACAAAGGGAATTTTATTCTCTATATAAAATGATTCTTTTTCAGGGGTCGTTAGCTCAGATGGTAGAGCAGCGGACTTTTAATCCGTTGGTCGTGGGTTCGATTCCCGCACGACCCACCAGTAACAGCATCTGGTGATGGAAAAAGGTGGTTTTAAAACACAGTAGGCTATGTGTTAAAAACAAAAAATCAGGTCAATAACGCAAGATTGATCTTGATTAAACTGAAAAAGAAAATTAGAATTGCAGTTTCCTGCGTCCCCATCGTCTAGCCCGGCCCAGGACACAGGCCTTTCACGCCTGCGACAGGGGTTCGAATCCCCTTGGGGACGCCACAAACACATAACAGGGAGTTTATCCTTTAATGGGTAGCTCCTTTTTTATTGCCCATACCAGTACATCCCGTTATCACTCTGGATTGAAAATTATATTCCAAACCATACGATAGGTTTTAAGTATTTGACAGGCACTTAATTTAGATTGAAATAACCTGAAGCTGAGACAGATCAGCGGAGTGAGCAGGGATAGAAGAAATGGGGCAGAGTCGGGATTATATACTTTAGATCCCGACGCTACCCCTAAAATTATTTTTTGGCATCTGATAGCCTTAATAGCAAATCTGATGCCTACGGCTAAAGGTCTTATGCGCCCCAGTTAACCCCGACATTACTTAAGGCCGCGCCGGAGACATCAACAATAGATGCGCCACCGTCAACCAAAACTGTTGCGGCTGTCATGAATGATGACTCGTCGCTTGCGAGGAAGTTGCATATACCGCACATCTCTTCGGGTTTTGCCACCCTTCTTAATGGCAATGGTTTTGACATAACCGCAAATGCGCCGTCAAGGTCTGTCTTCATTGCCTTTGCAAGTCCCTGGAGTGAATCTTCCAGCATCTTTGTCCTGGTTGCGCCCGGGCATACAACATTTACCCTGATCTTCTGCGGACCGTAATCAAGGGCAACCTGTTTTGTCAGCATTATAAGGCCGGCCTTTGTGGTGCAGTAGGGTGCCATGCCTGGGAGGGCAACTGTCCCACCAAGGGATGCAATGTTGATAATGGAACCGCCGCCGTTTTTTATCATGTGCGGGATAACCTTTTTCATGGTCAGAAATGGGCCTGTCAGGTTGGTATCCATAACCTGCTGCCACAGTTTAGGGTCAAGGTCAACTACTGTTCCGCCCGGATCAATACCTGCGTTATTGACCAGCACATCTATCCTTCCGCCTAACTTTATGGTTGCATCCATCATCTTCTGGATATCATCAAGGCTTGTTACGCTTCCGGCACATATGGCAATCTGGTCCTTTGGGAACCCTGCTGCCACCTTTTCAAGCTTCTCCTTGCTTCTGCCTGTGATACAGACCTTTGCACCCTCTCTTATCAATCCACCGGCTATTGCTGTCCCGATACCGGAGCCTCCCCCTGTTACTAGTGCGGTTTTTCCTTTGAGTTTCATTATATTGCCTCCTTTTAAGATTATGCCCGAAGCATTTTTATCTGAGTCCTCCGGGCGTGGTTACCGGATAATTTTCTTCAGACCTGTAAATTTGGTCTACACTAAACCCAAATGAATCAAAGTTCAAGATTGAAAATTCAAGAATCAAGATTCAAAATTTATTGCTATAAGTTTCAAAGCGTTAATAAACCTAAGAATCTCTGGAATCTGTAATCACCTTTGCGGAGATCTTTGGTGTATACCTATGTCTGAACTGCCTTGCAACAGAGAGCATGCTGAATGTAAAGTGGTATAACTCCTGGAGGGCCTGTGCCCTCTCTTCTATATCTTTTTTGTTAATATCAGGGGCATCCGGGCCGGGTGATATAAAGGCAGCATTCTGCGCAATACCGCCCATAAAGAGGTAGCACCGTTTAAAGACCTTCCTGTAGGTCTTGAGCATGGAATGGAACAACCTGTTGTCAACAAGCACATTTGTAGCCACAACACCCTTCGGGTCAAGCACCTGTATAACCTCCTTTATAAACTCCTTTGTAATGAGGTGTCTGGGTATTGAACTGCTGTTGAATGCATCCAGGATTACCATATCATACCTTTTACGAGAGCTATCCTTTGCCATCTCCTGAATAAAGGTGCGGCCATCTCCAATATATACCTTTGTCAGTTCACTGGGGGTGAACATAAAAAAACGTTCGGCCACCTCAACCACATCCGGGTCTATATCCACCACATCTATCTCCGCATCCGGGATATAATGGCTGATCGCACGGGGAAGTGCCCCGCCGCCCAGGCCGATAATCAAAACCTTTAATGGTCTGTCATTAATAAAAAGGGCAGAGAACACAAGCCTCGTATATTCAAGGAGCAAATAATCCGGATCATTCAGGTCTATACGTGACTGTTTTCCGTCATCATGGCCGTCACCAAGGCGCAGGGTCCTGATAGAGCCCTCTTCATAGACCATGATATGGTGGTATTTGCTGAGCTTTTCATAGATAAGCTCTTCACCTTTTAATCTAAATGCAAAAAGCATCACAGAAAAAAAGGCAATGGCAATAATCAGAATCGTAAATATGAGTAAATGAGTTGACAATAGCTCCACCGATCACTGGGTTTTTTCCTTTGCTTTGAAATCTACCTTATTATATAAATTTTTTAAACCATATTTATGAGGAGCCCTATGTCCCTTAAAAACCTTAAGGAATTTATATCAGCCCTGGAAAAGGCCGGCGAACTAAAGCGGGTCAAAGCTGAGGTTGACCCTTATCTTGAGATAACCGAGATTGCTGACCGCATGAGTAAAACAAACGGCCCGGCTATCCTATTTGAAAAGGTTAAGAATTCCCGGTTTCCAATCCTCATAAACGCCTTTGGCAGTTTCAAACGCATGGAGATGGCATTAAACTCTCCCTCCCTTGATGACATCGGTAAAAGGATAGAAACCCTCATAAAGATGCAGCCCCCTTCAGGGCTCTTTGAAAAGATCAAATTACTTTTTACGCTTAAGGAGATTGCTGATTTTATCCCGAAAAAGATAAAACACGGCCCATGCCAGGAGAGGATTTTTGATTCACAATCCGACCTCCTGGACATGCTCCCCATCATTACATGCTGGCCCTCTGACGGGGGGCCATTTATGACCCTTCCTATCGTTATCACAAAAGACCCTGTTACAGGCATCCAGAACCTTGGCATGTACCGGATGCACAAGTATGACAGGGCCACAACAGGGATGCACTGGCAGTATAACAAGGACGGCACTCGCCATTTTGATAAATATAAAAACATGGGTAAAAGGATGGAGGTTGCCGTAGCCCTGGGTGGTTCTCCCGCGGTTACCTATGCTGCATCAGCACCACTCCCTCCGGATATTGATGAGCTTATGCTCGCCGGGTTTTTAAACTCCGGGCCAATCGAGACAGTCAAAGGGCACACGGTTGATTTATATGTGCCCGCAGAGTCTGACTTTATTATAGAGGGATATGTTGACCCCCATGAGGAAAGGATGGAGGGCCCGTTCGGTGACCATACGGGTTTTTACTCTGCAGCGGATATGTACCCGATATTTCATGTCACATGTATTACATGCAGGAATGACGCGGTTTACCCGGCAACCGTGGTGGGAAAACCTCCCATGGAAGACTGTTATATGGCCAAGGCGACCGAGCGGATATTTTTACCCATTATAAAGATGATCCTGCCTGAGATAAAGGATATAGAGCTACCAATAGAGGGGGTATTTCATAACTGCGCCCTTGTGAGCATAGATAAAAAATACCCTGGCCAGGCAAAAAAGGTGATAAATGCACTGTGGGGGCTCGGGCAGTTTTCATCAACCAAGTTTATTGCGGTGTTTGATAAAGATTTGGATTTAAGGGACTCAGGCACTGTTTTATGGAAACTCCTGAACAATGTGGACCCCGGAAGGGACCTGCTCTTTTCACAGGGGCCCCTTGATGCACTAGACCACTCTGCTTCATACGCAAATTTCGGGGGAAAGATGGGGATTGATGCCACGCGCAAAACCCGCGAAGAGGGCATGGGCAGGGAGTGGCCGGAGGAGATAGTCATGACCCCCGATGTAAAGGCCATTGTGGACAGGCGATGGAAGGAATATGGATTTTAAGAAGTTTTCAGAGCTGATACTTATTGAGCAGACCCTCTTCACCCTCCCATTTGCGTACCTGGGCCTCCTCTTTGCCGGAGGCGGGACACTTAAGACATGGATACTGGTTACCATCGCCCTTGCTGCAGCCCGCACATCCGGGATGTCATTCAACAGGGTGATAGATTCGGAGATAGATAAAAAAAACCCGAGGACAAAAGAGAGGGTGCTGCCAAGGGGTGATGCAAACCCCGTTACTGTCTGGTTGATTGCGGTTATATCCGCCCTTGTGCTGATATTTGCCTCCTACATGCTTAATAAGCTCTGTTTTTATCTCTCTTTTTTTGCGGTGTTTCTGCTTTTTACATATTCCTATTTGAAGAGATTTTCATCATCATCCCATTTTTATTTAGGCTTTGTTGAGGCGGCTGCCCCTGTGGGTGGCTATCTTGCTGTAACAGGTAAATTTGCCTTTACCCCTTTTCTCCTGGGATTTGTTATAATGTCATGGATAGCAGGGCTTGATATTATCTACGCCATCCAGGATAAAGAGTTTGATGAAGAGGCGGGGCTCCATTCCATGCCTTTAACTCTAGGGATCAAAAAGGCCATACAGCTTTCTGCTATTTGTTATGCATGCTCATTTGTATCAATGCTCATAACCGGCCTTTCAGGCAGCATGAAGTGGCCCTACTGGCTGGCAATATTTTTTGTTGGTGTTATATTCATATATCATCAGTTGCTTGCAAGAAAAGGCATGCTTGGAGAAAGGTATTCCAGGCTTTTTAAGACAAATATGCTTATTTCTCCCCTGCTTTTAGCAGGGACAGCAGTATCCATATTTGTGTAATGGAGGCGGAAATGATTATTGTCGCAATAACAGGTGCAAGCGGACCCATTATGGGTATAAGGCTCATTGAAGAACTCCTTAATGGCGGAGAGACTGTAACAGGTATTGTTTCGGAAGGTAGCATTGGAATTATAGAACATGAAATATCATGTTCCATATCAGGGGATTTCCCCCTTACAAGGATACTTGAGGAAAGGGGTAATGTGCATGACCTGACCAATTTCAGGGAATATGATGATAAAAATTTTACT
The DNA here is from genome assembly GCA_964499695.1 of uncultured Desulfatiglans sp. GTDB lineage: Bacteria > Desulfobacterota > DSM-4660 > Desulfatiglandales > HGW-15 > JAAZBV01. The sequence continues at coordinate 30,746 of CAZCMD010000008.1, read as the reverse complement.
GCCCCCTGCGCGAGCGGAACATCAGCTTTTGAGGCAATTGTGGTTGCACCCTGCTCAATGAAAAGCCTATCTGCCATAGCAAACGGCTATGCTGATAACCTTATTACAAGGGCGTGTGATGTGGCATTGAAGGAGAGGAAAAGGTGCATTATTGTACCGCGTGAGACCCCGCTTAACCTTATACACATAGAAAACATGAGAAAGGTAACACTGGCCGGTGCGATAATAGCACCCCCCATACCGGGATTTTATACAAGGCCCCGGACAGTGAATGATGTTGTGGATTTCATTGTGGGGAAAATATTGAATCTGCTTGGTAAAAGGAATGACCTTTTTAAAGGTTGGGGAGAATGACCGTAGAGACAAGGCATGCCTTGTCTCTACAATTCAATGTAAACTATGTGTTTAAATATACGAAATGAATTTACCAGATACTATAAAAGATAAAAGACTGAAAGAGGTCGCCGAAAAGGTAACAAACAGCATCCCGGTGGATGAAAAGGATGCCATAGAGATTCTTACTACCAATAACATCCTTGACCTGGGTATGATTGCGAACTTTATCAAACAGCAACTGCATGGTAACGACGTGTTTTACGGCGTTAATATGAACCTTAACTACACCAACATATGCGAGCTGCGCTGTCCCCTGTGCGCCTTTTCAAAGGATAAGGGAGAAAAAGGGAGCTACACCCTGTCGCTGAATGAGATAGAACAGAGGGTTTCAGAGGCAGTCGCTGCGGGCATTGACGAGGTTCATATTGTAGGCGGCCTTAACCCTGAACTTAAGCTCCCCTACTTTGAAGAGATGCTTGCAAGAATTAAACAAATAAAACATGACATCTTTATTGTAGCATTTACCGCTGTTGAGTATGACTACTTTGCACGGCTCAACAACCTGCCCATCGAGACTGTGTTTAAGAGGCTTATTGATGCAGGTGTAAATGCCCTGCCAGGCGGGGGCGCGGAGATATTCGCACAGGATGTAAGAAACATTATCGCCCCAAAAAAGATATCAGGTAAAAGATGGCTTGATGTCATGGAAACAGTGCACAGGCTCGGGCTCAGGACTAATGCCACCATGCTTTACAACCATCTTGAGAAGCCTGGCGATATCGGTGACCATCTTTTTCAGATCAGGGCGCTTCAGGACAAGACAGGCGGATTCAAGGCATTTGTGCCCCTTGCCTTTCATAAAGAGAATACAGCAGTGTCAACCAGCCGGGCCAGCACTACAACCGGTTATGATGATATAAGGATTTATGCAACAAGCCGAATCGTGCTCCATAACATCCCCCACATAAAGGCCCTCTGGATGTATCTGGGAGAAAAGATGGCACAGACAATGCTCTACTTTGGCGCGGATGAGATTGGCGCCACATACAATAATGAAAAGGTGGTGCATGCAGCAGGGGCAAAGACTCCCGATTTCGGATCGGAAGATTTTTTACGCAGGCTCATAACAGATGCCGGCATGAGACCGGTAAGGACAACCGCCGGTTACGGTGCAGGGGGAAGGGCGTAATGAAACTTGGTTATATTGATTATCTGAACTGCTACCCCTTTTATTACCACATGTTTGAACATAAAAAGTTAGATGGCATTGAGGTCATTCAGAGATACCCCAATGAACTCAACCGCATGATGAGAGATGGGGAACTTGATATGAGCGCCATATCGGCTGCAACATACCCGCTAATACAGGAGAAGGCAGTACTCCTGCCTGATTTCTGTCTCAGCTCAATAGGGTATGTAGGTTCTGTAATATTAAGAAGCAACCTGCCTATCGAGGAGCTTGGAGGAAAGCGGGTAGGTCTTACAAGGGCATCCCACACCTCTGTACTTTTACTTAAGATGCTCCTTAAAAACTATTACAATGTTGAACCTGAATATGTGCTTACACAACTAAACCCCTCCATGGATGGTCTTGATGCAGTGCTCATGATAGGTAATGAGGCTATGTTAAGAAGCAGTACGCCGGTTTCATTCTCCTATGACCTTGGCGAATTGTGGCTAAGAAAGACCGGTTATCCTGTTGTATTTGCCGTGTTTGCCATAAATGAAAAGGCAATTGATAAATATGCCGGGGAAATAGCTAAGGTAGTCGAGTCCTATCGTGTATCTATCGAGTGTCTTGAAAAAGAGGTTGAAAAGGTGGTTGCTGCTGCGCAGCGTAAATACCCCGATATTACCTATGATGTTAAGGGCTATTATGAGACATGTCTCCAGTTCAAGTTTTCAGAGAGATTAAAGCAGGCACTTCAATTTTATTATACAAAGGCGTTTGAGATGGGGTTGTTTGAGAAAGAGGTGAAAGTAAGATATTTTGGATAAAAAAGCACTAAAAAATAAAATATGTTCAGGTGAGCGCATTTCTTCTGAAGATGCTCTATCCCTCTTTTCATTTGATCTTATTGAACTTGGAAAACTCGGTGATCTGCGGCGCAGACTGGCCTTCCCTCATGAACAGGTGGGCTTCATTATTGACCGCATCATAAATTACAGCAACATCTGCGAGGCCGGGTGCACATTCTGTGCATATCACGCAAAGGCAAACAGGGTGCCTGCCTATGAACTCACCAATGAGGAGATACTAGATAAGGTAAAAGCACTTAAAGCGGCGGGAGGAAGCCAGGTAATGCTCCAGGGCGGGCTGCACCCGACATACGGATTGGATAAATACATCGAGATGGTTCGTATTGTAAGAGAAACCTTTTCTGAATGCTTTATACATGCATTCTCTCCATCAGAACTTGTCCATATCTCAAGAAAAGAGGGCATGAGCCTTATCTCTCTTATCGGCACTTTAAAGGATGCGGGGCTTAATTCCGTTCCAGGGGCATCGGACATACTTGTGGATCGGGTACGTAAAAGGGTAAGCCCCAAAAAAATCACAACAGAAGAATGGTGTACAGTTATGGATGCCCTTCATCACCATGGCATGATGTCAAGCGCCACCATGACCTATGGCATGGGTGAGACCAACGAAGAGAGAATCGAACATTTAAGTGTGATCAGGGATGTCCAGGATCGAACAGGTATTATAAGGGCATTTATACCCTGGTCTTTTTCACCTGCACTTACACAGATGGAAGATATAACCCCTGCCACCGGTATTGATTACCTGAAGATTGTAGCCATAGGGCGGATTTTTCTGGACAATGTGATATACATCCAGGCCGGATGGCTGACAGAAGGTATGAAGCTCGCCCAGATCGCCCTTACCTTTGGTGCAAATGATATGGGCGGTGTACTCATGGAAGAGGTGGTTGTAAAGGCTACAGGAATAGAAACAAAAACAAATATGGATGAGATGATTGCGGTTATCCGAAACGCAGGGAAACGTCCTGTACTTAGGGATTCTGCGTATAAGGTGATTAGGGAGTTTAATTAGAAGGGTTCAAGGATTCAAGGGGTCAAAGATAAACGCAGAAATCAGAAGGCAGAAGTCAGTAGTCAGTGAAAGATGTAAATGAAGCAAAACAATATAAATATAGATATCGCCTTTTCATCATGCCCGAATGACACATTTGTATTTCACGCCATGCTGAATAACCTTGTTGACACGCGGGGGCTTTCATTCAACGTCCATATTGACGATGTTGAAAGCCTGAATATGCATGCAAAACAAGGAGTGCATCAGGTTACAAAACTCTCCTTTGCCGCATGGCTAAAGCTTAAAGATAAATATGACCTGCTTGATTCGGGTGCAGCTCTTGGTTTTGGATGTGGCCCCCTCCTTGTGGCTCGGTCAGAATATCTTTCTATAGAGGATGCCCTTGTTGCAGTTCCTGGAATTGATACAACCGCAAATATGCTTTTTGATCTCAGGTATCCCGGCGTAAAAAATAAAATTGTCGTCCGGTTTGATGAAATACTCCCTGGCATCAGGGACAGGAAGTTTGATGCGGGTGTGATCATTCATGAAGGCAGGTTTGTGTTTATAGATTATGGTTGCGTGAAGGTAATCGATCTCGGAGAATGGTGGGAACATGAGACATCATCACCCATACCCCTTGGCTGTATAGCCATCAGGAGAGATGCGGAAACAATTAAACTTAAAGAAATAATTGAATCCATTTTAAGAGAGTCTGTCAAATATGCCTTTAATAAACCCAATGCATCAAGAACCTATGTAAAATCCCTTGCACAGGAGATGGATGATGACGTAATCGATCAGCATATAAGGCTTTATGTGAATGATTTTACTATCTCAATTGGTGAAAAGGGTAGACATGCAGTAAAGAAACTGGAGGAGATGAGCGGATGCTTGCCAGTAATTTAATATGCCTGATCACTGCTACCTTGATGGAGGCAGAACCATTCATCAGGATCTATGACATGGAGGAGGTTGAAAAAAGACCATTTAATATCTTCAGGGGGAGGGATATTCTCCTTTGCGTCACAGGTATAGGCAAGGCCAATGCGGCAATGGGCAGTGCATACTGCTGCATGAAATATAATCCGGAAATTATCCTTAACGCGGGTGCTGCCGGTGCTGTTGATGAAACCCGGGAGGTCGGGAGCATCTTCCAGATTGAAAAGACAATAGAACCTGACAGGCCTCACCTGAGATCAAACACCCCGTGGATTCAGACACCGGATATCATCGAAGGTTTTGAAAATGCTATCCTTGCAACACAGGATAAACCCATTCATGATGTTGAGGAATTTAAAAAATTATCAGAGGTGGCCGACCTGGCAGACATGGAGGGGGCCGCAGTATTACAGGCTGCAAAAAGATTCAACATAAAGTGCCTACTTTTCAAGTTTGTAAGTGATACCCCCCTTCATGCCGGACAAGGGCTGATTGTGGAAAACATTAAAAAGCACATTACCCCATTCTCCGAATATGTGGCTCATAATGTCATACAAGGTTTTGAAAACACCGCTACTAATTTGTAAATTTGCATAAATCATATTCAAACATTATTTATCCTGATATATCAAATTGTTATTGATAGCATAACGAATTTTCTCATCTCTACGAAAAATTTCGTTGACATTTACGAAACAGTTCGTATACTATGTTTACAGGTTATAGTTCAAATCATTCACCTTTTTTTACAAGGAGAAGATAAAATGAAAAAGAAAATCAAATATGCAGGTTTATTTTTAATATCCCTTGTTTTTGCCGCCTGTGCAACCACCCCTTATAAAATGGCGGACAAATACAACCTTGATAACGAACTGAAGGAGGAAACAGAAATTACCAGCTTCAGGCTAGACAGTTGGGAATCCATAGACTACCAGTCTTTAATATTGAAATCTGAAATAAATAAATACTATCTAGTTATCCTGAACCGCCCTGCGCTGAATCTACCATATGCGCAAAACATAGGAATTACCGGAACCGTTCACAAAGTAACAAAGGGTTTTGACAATATTGTAGTCGTAGATTCCAGTGGTACTGAATACTACACCATTTATAAAATATATAAACTTGACAACAGGGAACAGGTAACTGAAATAAAAAACAGGCTTAAAAAGTCATGATTGTGTCAGAGTGCATACAAAGTGCCGGTAATTCTTACCGGCACAATAATTAAGTAATCAGAGGGTAATTATGAATACAGAAGATACACCAATACCAACAGAGATGGAGTTGGAGATCCTGAATGTTTTATGGCAGGCAGGGCCAAGCACTGTCCGTGAGGTGCAGGAGATACTCAACAGGACAAAAAACACAGGTTATACAACCGTGCTTAAAATGCTTCAGATCATGACCCAGAAAAGACTTGTAACCCGTGATGAATCAAACCATGCGCATGTATATGTTGCAGGCTGTTCAAAACAGAAAACACAAAAAAGACTTGTAGATAATCTTCTTAATAAGGCATTTGGCGGATCACCATTGCAGCTTGCGAGTACACTTTTTGGATCTGAAAGCCTGACCAAGACGGAGTTTGAAAACTTAAGAAACGAGATCCTCGCGCTACAAAATGAGGAGGGCGACCATGGGAATATTAAATCTTTCTGAATCCGTAATTGAATATTTACTGATATCATCGACCCTGCTTTTTTTAATGGGCATGATAAGTCTTTTTGTAGTTCGGTTATTAGGAATAAAGGGCAAAACAAAAATTTGGATATTTGTACTTGTTTTTATCCTACCTGTTATCTACCCTGTCCGCTCCTTATTACCAGAATCTGTAAGGATCCCTATACAGATGCAATCTGATTATTTAAAACCCTTAACAATAATAGCCAGTGGAAACCCAGTTTCTGCAGAAACATCAATATTATCGGTTTCCCCAGAAGCAAAGGGGAAATTCACCAACCGCAAAATCATTGTTGCAGAGGAAGAGGTGTCACCTCTAAGTGTAAAAGAGATGGCGATTTACACTGCATCCATGTTTTATAAAAACTGGAAACAGGTTGCGACATTGTTGTGGGTGCTGATATTTTCTATCTTCTTTATCCGTCTGGTTGCTTCCACGCGTGCCATTAAAAAGCTTTTAACGCTTTCAACCCCTGTAGCTGACCAGAAGATTCTCGAATTGCTTCGCCAGTGTGCCTCTGATACAGGGCTCACATATGTGCCGCTGCTTTACGAAGCGCAGGGTATTTCCACCCCAATGGCAATGGGTTTTTTTAAACCGGTAATAGTGATTCCCACGCATCTCGTTACCGAGAAATATATTCACGGTTTAAGGTTCACCCTGCTTCACGAACTGAAGCATATAGATCAGCGCCACAACCTGTGGCTTTTTATAGAATCGTTAATTGGTGCAATATATTTTTTCCATCCGGTTATACACTGGATTAAAAGGAAGATACATGAAGAAATGGAAAAAATCTGTGATGGCCATGTCATTAAGGTTACCCATAAAAATGTCACTTATGCTGATTTTTTACTTAATGAGATCTGGCAGAACAGCTCCGGCAGATACCCAGCATTTTCTTTGCCGTTCATAACATCTACCTCAAAAACAGCCGCCCGTGTCCGTTCAATAATTGAGAACAGGGCAGTTTCAGCCTCTAAGCCTGCCCGTGAGATAGTCGTAGCAGTTACGGTTTTTATAGTGTTTTCATCGTTTATGTTTATAACAGGCGCCACCAGAGTGCAGGGGCCAGAAAAGATGGCAATTCCTATATCCTCTGTTGAAGCCATTAACAGGGTAACTGTACCTGTCCAGACTGAAGATCTTGAGCGCATAAAAGCCTCTTCAGCAACTACCCCCGTAACCTCTCCTAAAGATAACAAGGCAATCGAGACAGTTACTATTCAGAATAATACTCAAATAGCAAATAAAGGGGAGTATCTTACTGATAAAAGAATCGAAAAATCAGGCCCAGCCCCTGTTAAGCAGGTAAACTCAACCGCTGAAAATAGAGACATGAAAAAGAGCCTTCAAACCCCGGAACAAATTTCTGAACAGCCTGAGAGTGTAATGATTAATAAAAGTGATAGCAGCAATAATATCCCTCAGACAACAGTAAATCCCATAAAAGAGACAATGGTAGAAACATTGCCACCACCTGCTGAGACCACTGCTCAAAAATATCTTGGCACCCCGGTAAAGGAACTTACCACATACCGTATAGACAATATTAAAGCGCTTGACCAGTATACGATACTTTTTATAATGCGTGGGGGAGACATGTATCTTACCAGGCTTTCTGGCCCATGTCCGGCACTTTTATATGCAAACAGCTTAATGCAGCTCTCAATTACAGCAGGAAGAATCAGTGCACTTGACCACATTCAAGTAATATCAAATGGCAATATCATAGGTATAACCGGTACGTTTGGGGATTTTTATCCATACAAGTATCAGGGCAATAAAGCCGAGGCTTTAAAATTTCTTAAAAAAACCCTTTTAAAGGATCTTATAGCAGAAGGGGCTTTTAAATAATTTTTATAAGATTTTTCTATTTATGACTGGTGTCCATCTAAAAAAAGGTTATATGCAAACTAAAAATAAGTTACTTTTAGGGCTTTTTGCTTTTTTATTTCTGGAGATGTCTTTACTCATAGGCGCATGTAATGGTGATGGTAACAGTACCGACACCAGTTCAGATAATGACCCCGAAAATGGCGAGATGTAATCAGCAGTCAGGGGCACTGATTATCTGGCAGTGCAGTTGCCCTGCTATGGAGGTGCTTTTTTCCCATGCTTATTATAGTCCCGGATACCGGCATGTTTGCTTCTACGGCCATTCATATACCTGATTCGCGATAATTACACTGGAACAATCCTGTTTCTCGGCAGGGTTAAAAATCCGGAATAAATAAAGAGTTTGCATGCTCCTTCCAGGGCCTTGAATAACCCCCTCCTTCAAGGACCTGGTTGAGCATGCTTCATTAACCAATGGGTATCTATAATGTCTATGTTAACAGGGCATGGAATGCTGACATGTCTGCAGGACCCGTACAGATAGAAATAGATGAGAGTATAGTCGGTACCTGGAACTGGTATGAGACATCAGGCGGGATTGGCGGAATAACAAAGACCCCTGACTGATCATTTGGCCGTAACAAATCTTGTGGCCTTTTTTCACTATAGGTAAATTATAATATCTTTAAGAAAAGGAGTCGATGTGATAAAATCCTGTCTTTCTATTTTCCCGACCAATGCATAGGAAATAAAACAGGCCTTTGAATTTACTGCAAAAAGAGCTTGGAGATATAGCAAACCCTATGCTCGCCTCGCATTCGCAAAGGTTTTTCAAAACAGGCAAAGGTGAGTATGGTGAAGGGGATATTAAAGAAAATTTTTTCTTGATAAACATTACAGGAATATGCCAAGAATTATGTTGCGCTAAGCAATAGAAAGATTTCCCGAAAGGGAGAGGCAAAGTTATTTGAAAGGCCTTGTTTAACTAAACATATTAGAAGGAGAAAACTTATGAAAACAAAGGCATTATTAGTGATGTTTTTTTTACTGACCCTTTCTGCTGTGGCATTTGCCCAGGAAACTTCAGGAATTAGTGTTGAAGATATCCAGATCGCTACATCTATAGAAAACAAGGAACCTGCTGGGGCTGATGTCAGTTTTACAGCCGGGGTGGAAAAGCTCTACTGCTTCACAAAAATAAAAAGTGAACAGGAAGAGGGTACAATTATTCATGTTTGGCTTTACAATGACCGTGTGATGGCAAAGATAGAACTGCCTGTAAAGGGGAAAATCTGGCGGACATGGTCAGTCAAAACTATATTGCCTGCACAGACAGGAAAGTGGCGTGTGGATGTAGAGTCTCCTGAAGGGACGCTTATTACAAGCAAGGAATTTGAGATTAAGTAAAACTATTACTCGCCACCAGTCAAAATTTATACTGAATTCATTATGCCACCTGTCAGGGGGATAATAGACCCCTGACAGGCTCTTTAAAATTCTTGAAACTAAATACCCTGTAGATACCTCCGTGTAACCCATTTTAAAGCTGATTTGAGATCAGCTCGCCCATATAATCTATAAAGGTTACCTTGATGGGATTGGTTACCTCCCTTGAATCAGCAAAATCCTTTTCAAACAACTCCTTCTTCAATGTTTCCACAGCATGCGGGTTTGAAAAGGCCAGATTGGTTTCGAGGTTGATCCTTAAGCTTAATGCATCAAAGTTGGCGCTCCCAAGGCATGCCCAGCCGTCATATATGGCGGCCTTGATATGGGATATCTTTGGGTACTGATACACACGTATCCCGTTCCTGAGCATGATATTTGTCTTTACTATATTGCTGCTGTCCATAAAGCCATAATCGCTTGTTGAGGGCAGTATTACACGCACATCCACGCCCCTTGCCCTTGCTAGTATCAGCTCATTAAGTATCCTGTTTTCAGTGAAATAGGGGTTTTGTATATAGATATATCTTTTGGCGTTTCTTATTGCTGCGAGCTGTGCATCAAATATCTGTGTGGCGCCCGCCTTTGTATAGAGGGTTCTTATATCATAGAGCTCAGAAGGCTCGTTTTCAGAGTCATAATTTGATGTAGATGCCCCTGAAAACAGGTATGCCATGTCACCAAAAGGGCCTGCATGTGACCATGCCTTTCTGAAATCCTTTTTAAGCCTGCCCACAACAGGCCCCTTTACCTCCATCATGAGGTCGTGCCACTCATACCTGTACTCTCTCCCGATATTCATGCCGCCAATAAATGCGGTATTGCTGTCTATTATAATCGCCTTGGTATGATCAGCAGTAAACCAGGGGTTGGTTGTGGCCCTCACCATGATTTTTGATCCATTCTCAAGGTAATCAAAAATATCGGATGGAAACTCAAAGTCATCCGGTATGGGAGATGATGGAAACGATGTGGCAGCACTCATGCATCCCATGTGATCTGCGAGCACCCTCACCCTGATATCCTGTGATCTCCTTTTCAGGATATCGGCGATTTTTACTGCATAATCGTCATTATCAAAAATATATGTCCTTAGCCATATGGATTTTTTTGCATCATTGAGGCACTGTATGAGCCGCGGGAAATAATTATCACCATCTATAAGGAAATTTATATTGCCCTTAAAGGGTTTGTTTTTGGGGAACAGGTTATTAAGCATGGCCTCAAACCGGTCAAGGTCCATACTGTTTGTTTCAGTGCATGGGACAAGTCCGCCTTTAACAGACCCTTCACTCGCTGTGAGGATCACTGCCGCACTGTGCCTTAACCTGCAAAAGAGCCTGTATATGGTTGTCATGGGGTTTTTGAGAATAGTCAAAAGCCCTGACCTGTAAAGCCAGCGCGCCATATACATTGCCGGGTTTGAGCCTGAGCTGTGGGAATATTCCGGGTTATAGGGAGTGATTAAAAATACAGACTGTTTACGGAGCACATCAATAAAAACAAAGGCAATACCACCGTGGTCAATACTGTCTGTTCGAAAAAGTAACTGTCCCTGGTTTTTACCTGCCCCTTCCTGGCTAATTTGCCTGACTATCTCTGCTGCAACCTTATTTTCCTTTAACAGTCCTGTAACCCTGACATATGGTGGTATCTCATTGTATTTTTTTAATTGTATGGCGCCCTCAGTGTCACGGTAAAGCACCATCTCCTGGTAGTTCAATACAACAGAGACCCCTGCGCCGTTACCAGAGGGTGCAATAGCAGATATGGCATTTTTAAGCAGGGCCTGCCACTCCATACTTGTGCGGACAGGTATCTGACCGGACTCTTTAAAGGTTTTTATGGGTTTTTTTGAAAACAGGATCTCGGATAGCCCGTGATTATAGGTGCTTCCTTCACATTTAAGGTTACCCCATGAGGCATAAAGATAGTACTTCTGATCGCCATACCTGGACCTGATCTGTATTTCATTATCCCCAAGGAGCGCTGTCTCGGCATGCTGCCTGCCAAGAAGGGTGAGATTTTCAAAATACTCCTGTTTTTTGAGGGTTGTGCCACAGGAGCTCAAAATCAGAGAGAGAGAGATCAGCCAGATTACTATATGGATTTGCCTAATCAATATTACTTTTTAACCTGATCCACCAGTAAGGTGTTCAAGATCTACCAAAATCAACCTTCATCATTATTTAATGGTAGATTTTGGCTGATCTCTGTTTCAAATGTAAAACGGAATAACTGATTAAAATCCCGAATAAAACTCTGCCGGGCTGATATCCCTTTAAAAACTAGAAACCCATCTTTTCAGGTGGTCTCCTTTCCGGGACATAAAGATGTGGGATATTACCCTGATCCCACTCTTTTGTCACATAAAGATTGCAGTAGCAGGACCCGAATTCCTTCAGGTCCTCTTCTCTGTATACACAGGGGCAGATGATATCCGAATCCTGTTTTTTATCACCCGCTGAGAGCCTGCAAGGACAGCACATGTATCCATACCGATCTTTGTTAACGAGCAGGGCCTCCATGAGCTCCATAACCCTCTCTTTGTTGCTGCTGAATAAATACCCTTTTGCCCCCTGTGCCTTTTTCAGCATCTCATAGAGTTCTTCCTTTGTCATATACCCAAAGCCTCCCTGACTTTATCCTCCTGGAAACCGATAATGACCTGTTCCCCTATGATTATTGTAGGGAAGGAACATTTCGGGTTTATCTTTTTGATATCATCAAGAACTGCCTTTCTTTCATCCCCCTGAAGCATATCCACATCGGTAAAATCATATTTGATCTTGCATTCATTTAAAAACTGCTTGGTTGCCCTGCAGTGACTGCATGTACTGAGTGTGTAGATTTTTACATCCTTCTGATCCGCCATTTAGTATGCCTCCATGATTGATAAAATTATTTTTTCTCTGTTGTCTTAAGTTTAAGCCACTCTATCATATCCTGAATATTTTTTGACAAATAATATCTTCCGCTGTCAAATGCACCGTAATCCGCCCCTGACATGGCCGATGCAAACCTTGTTGAGTTGGCATAAAAAAGCCACTCTTCTATCCATTTTTTCTCTATACCTTCATTAAATATGCTGTCATTTTTGTCAAGCCCCTTTGCTGCGCCGGTTGCCCATGCCTCAAGAAGCACCTGTGTGGCAGTAAGGGTCATCTGGTTGGTAGTTTTTATTGTGTTTTCAAGCCTGTCAAAGTGCCCTTCCACCCAGCCTGTTGAGTGGCATGAAAGGCATATCTTCTGCATTGTCCCCTTTCGTTTATCCTGTTCAGCCTTATCTATAAGAAACCCTTCAACCGGTTCGCCTGTAAGCTCGGTCGGTAACGGTAGACCTGCCTTATTCTTAATGACGGTTGTATCTGGTGATGCAGGGTGAGGGTGGGCATATATGAGACCGAATATGCGTTTATACAGCCTGTCATTAAACTGATGAGTCCTTTCAGCAATAATCGTTCCTTCTGTGTTAACCACGAGGCTCGCGTGGCAGGTCGCACAGGTTGGTGCAGAAAGGTCTTTACCTATTGTCCATGGCACTGCCTTAAAATCCCAATCCTTTTCATTTGTGCTGTAGATATTTGCGTGCTTGCTCACTTTATATACAGGGTAGGCGGGCACGTCAGGTCCCTTGTGGCACTGTGAGCAGGTCTCTGGCTTTCTGGCCACCTCCATGCTGAAGCTGTGCCTGCCGTGACAGGAGGTGCATGAACCTTTTGAACCGTCAGGGTTTATCCTTCCCACCCCTTTGTTCGGCCAGCCATCTATTACAGGGAAATCCATTTCACCCAGGTCTGTTTCCCTTGTCTTTGTGCCCTTTATATCAAGAATCGTTCCATGGCATGAAAGGCATGAGTCCGCATTTGTCATGCTATCGGGCGATGCAATAGAAGCTGACATATTGCTTAATGCCTGAACCCCGTTTACAGATTTTACCAGGTCTGCATATACCGGGTTATTCATGAGGTTCCCATAAGCATGGGACATTATATTTTTCTCATACTGCATAGTCTCGGTGCCGTGGCATACTGCACAGTCTTTAGGTGTTACTACCGTGTGCACTCTGAAATCCGCATGGTCAAAGCTGTCTTTGTGTGTTTCGGGGTTTAGCGTATGACACTCGGCACAACCGACCGATGTCCCTGTTAGCGGCTCAGGGATGTTTTCTGTGGAAACAAGCCTCTTCAAACCCTCTTTTATTATTGCAGTAGAAGGGGAGATGCGCCCGTGACCGCTTTTTTTCCAATCCTCAACTATCCCCGGGTGAAGACTTGAGTGACAGTCAAGACAGGTCTGGGTTGCGTCGCTGATCTTTATCTCCTGTGAAAACGAGTATGAGCACGATACCAGGATTACCAGTATTGTACGAACCAGCGTGTTTATTAATATCTTCATATTTTATTCTCCTGACAGGTTTTTCGGAGCATTATACCGGGGATCATGCCTCCTCCCATCTGATACAACCGGCAGGGCATATGGTTATGGCCTGGTCAACCGCCTCTTCAGGATATTCTGCAAGCTCCATAACCTCGATAACCCCTGTTTCCATGTCTTTTTTAAATACCAAAGGGCATACCTCAATGCATGATTCGCAACCTGTACATCTTCTGATATCAATAAAGGGCACCTTTTTCATTGCCCGCTTTTTTTTCCACTCCTCATATTCTGAAAATGTAAAACCACCAGCCGGCAGGGTGTTCCTGCATGGCCTGTTTGTATTTTTGCAAAGCCTGCATCTTGCCTCACTGCACATCAGGCAGAAATCGCAATCAGGACATCTCTTTTTTTCTGTTGCCTCTTGCATTAAAACACTTATCTGGGAAGCCTTTCTGCTATCTTTTTACCCAGAGCCCTGCATACGTTAAGTATATCTTCGCCAGGTACATACTGTGATTTTACACCCTGATCTATTATATCAAGATTAAGTTCCTCAAATACACTGTTGATATTCTTTACTGCCTCCCCGCTCCATCCGTAGGAGCCAAAGGCCGCCACAACCTTGTTTTTAGGTTTCAGTCCCTTCAGGTATGTCAGAAAATCGCCCATCGTGGGGAACAGATTATTATTGAGAGTCGGTGAACCAGCAATCAATGCACCGGCATCAAGCACCTCTGTCATTATGTCGCTTCTGTGCCACTTTCTTAAATGCATGAGCCTTGCGTCAACACCCTCTTCCCCGAGGCTTTCAACTATTGCGAGGGCCATTTTCTCGGTGGAATGCCACATGCTGTCATACACCACAACAGCCTTTCTTTTTGGAGCCTGGTTACACCACTCTACATAGGCATTAATGATTTTCATCGGCTCCTTGCGCCAGAGGATCCCGTGGTCAGGAAAAATCATCCTTATAGGCAGCCCCGATGTCTTTACCTTCTGGATGAGCTTAAGGATCAGGGGAGAATAAAGCAGGAGGATGTTTGCAAAGTATTTTTTTGCATGGGGCATGATCTCATCGCCCACCTCATCATCAAACATGTTGATGCCTGCATAATGCTGCCCGAAACCGTCACTTGAAAAGAGTATCTGATCCTCTACATCATATGTGAACATACTGTCTGGCCAGTGGATCATGCGGGTCTCAATAAATGATAGTGTCCTCTTACCTGTTTTCAGGGTACCACCATCTTCAACAGGCTGGTAATTCCATCTGTCCGGATAATGCATAGAGAGGTTTTTGTGGCCCATCTTGGAGCAATACAGGGGCTTAGAGTCTCCCACCGCCTTCATGACTGCCGGAAGCCCACCTGAATGATCCGGCTCTGTGTGGTTGCTTATAACATAGTCCACTCTTTTGGGGTCAATGATCTGGCTTATCTTATTGATAAGCTCATCGGCGAATTCATTTTTTACAGTATCTATAAGGGTTATCTTTTCATCCATAATAAGGAAGGCATTGTATGTTGTTCCGTCATAGGTGGAATAACCGTGGAAGTCACGGATGTTCCAGTCTTTAACGCCTACCCAGTAAATATTTTTTGCTACTTCTACAGGTTTCATGGCAAATCCTTTTTCGGGGAAGCGCATCCACAGCCAATAATTCTCTATGGCTGTGGATGGTTAAAAAGAAAGGTTATCAGGCCTTTTCAAACTGATCTTTTGATGCACCGCATACAGGACAGGTCCAGTCATCAGGCAGGTCATCAAAAGATGTTCCGGGTTTAATGCCATTATCAGGGTCTCCCTCTTTGGGATCATACACATAGCCGCATACAGTACATTCATACTTGTCCATTTAGCTGTTCCTCCTAGTATTTAGTGTTTGACAGATTTTATGTTTAAACCTGTTTAACTTCAATCTTTTTTTGATCAGGCCTTCCACAGGCCATGCATATTGCAGTATTCCCTTGCTGTTACCTCTTTAGCCTCGGTCATGAAAATGGCTTCGGGCTTATCTCCAGGGTTCAGGAACTGCCTGTATGCCTTGCCGCCAGCGATTATTTCTATCCACTCAATATAATGTTTTTCTTCCATGGGGTGGGGAACAGCTCCCACACACACCCTGTAACCACCACTGATCTTTTCTATTACAGGCACATGTTTCTCTTTGGAGGCATCAACCGTGTTTTCCATTAAAAGCTTCATGGGCTTTCCGCAGCAGACCAGGGTGCCTCCTCCGGCGGTAACGACTTCAACAATATTCCCGCATACTTCACACTTGTATATCTCCAGTTTTTTTACCATTATTTATTCTCCTTCTTATAAAATGTTTTAGATTTTTATTAAACCAGCGTACATCCAGCAAGAGATTATTTCCGGATGAAGCTTTCAGCATTCAGCTCTTAGCTGTCAGCCGACTCTTTTTTTAATTGCCTTGTGCTGAAAGCTTAACGCTGATAGCTCGCATCCAAAAACTGTAGGTTTTTGGATGAAAACTAAACCAGCTTTTTAATCTGTTTAATGATCTCTTCATACTCGGGTTCCTTTGACTGTTCTTTTACTGTCTGGATGTATCTGACAACACCGTCCCTGTCTATAATAAATACTACCCTGGCAAGTAGACGAAGCTCCTTGATCAGCACCCCGTAAGCGTTTCCAAAGGATGCATCACGGTGGTCTGACAGAGTAATCACCCTGTCTATACCCGCTGCCCCGCACCATCTTTTCTGGGCAAACGGGAGATCCATGCTCACAGTAAGGATAATCACATCCTTGGAAAGGTCCTCTGCTTCTTTGTTGAACCTTCTTGTTTCAATATCGCATACGGGTGTATCAAGTGATGGTACAGATGAGATGATTAAAATCTTCCCCCTGTATGATGAGATCTTTACAGGTGCAAGATTATTATCAAGAAGCGTTGCCTCCGGGGCCCTGTCACCAACCTTAACCTCACTGCCTAAAAGGGTCAGCGGGTTTCCATGCATCGTGATGATTCCTGCTCTCTCTGCCATTTAATATCCCTTTCAAAAGAATTAGATATTCTCTTCCTGCTGCCGCCTCCAAACTGTGTACAGGAGGCGGCAGCAGGTATAAAATTAATAGTTTTCGCCGAGAAGTTCAAAATGTGCCCTTGGATGTGCGCATGCAGGGCACTCTTCAGGGGCCTGGGCGCCTGTATAGATAAAGCCGCAGTTTCTGCACCGCCACACAGTGTCTTTATCTCTTTCAAAGACCTTCTTGTTCTTAATATTTGCAGCAAGGCCATTATATCTCTTCTCATGCTGTTTTTCCGCAATAGCGATGTTTCTGAACACCTTTGCGATATCAGTAAATCCCTCCTCATCTGCTATCTTTGCAAAGGAGGGATACATCTCTGTGTGTTCATAGTTCTCTCCTGCTGCTGCTGCCTTGAGGTTTTCAAGGGTGCTCCCGATTATACCTGCCGGAAATGCCGCGGTTATTTCAACATCTCCCCCCTCAAGGAACTTAAACAGCCTTTTTGCGTGCTCCTTTTCCTGATTGGCTGTCTCTTCAAAGATATAGGCCATTTGTTCATAACCATCCTTTTTTGCCTGACTTGCAAAAAATGTATAGCGGTTCCTGGCCTGTGATTCGCCTGCAAATGCGGTAAGCAGATTCTTTTCTGTCCTGGTTCCCTTTAATTTTCCCATGTTACCCTCCTGTTTTTTTAGTTTAATTGATTAATCAAAGTATAGTTCAAAGTTGTTTTTTTCAGACGATAAAAATAATCATATAATAATCAGTGTCAAACAACCCGGGTTCTACCACCAGCCCTTATTTATGTGTGCCGCCCTCTCCTCTTCAGCTAGCTTTTTAATTCTGTAGGCAGAATCCCTTAAAACACCATAAAGCACTCCGCAGCCTGTATCCTCACCCAAGGCATCACCCTCATCTGCAAGGGTAATCATCTCATCTGCGAGACCAATTACCTTTAGAATGTTTTCATCACATGGCTTCATAAACGATACCTTCTGTTCATTATGCTAATATTGATATCAATAAATATGCCAGGCATTATGATAACAGTATAAAAATTAATTTTAAAATAATTACAGGCCCTTATTACTGATGAAAATAAATAAGGGTTTTTAAAAGATAAAAAACATGAGACACTTTTTATATCCGGTATTTTAAATCTGAGCATAACCGGATGCCGCGTGAATAAGAATGACCTTGCCGGAGATGGCATCAAATATTAAGTGACGAACAATCTGCTTATATTACAGCGTGTTACCTGCTGCCCTGAAGGCACTGAAAAATTTTTATTAAAACGGGAGTAAAAATAAGTCAAAACGGTTTATTTTTTTACAATTATCTGTCTCAAATTTATTTTTGAGACAGGATTGTATCATGAAACATTATGGAAATCTACAAGGAATCTGTATAGGGTTGCCCTGCCCACGCCTAACATCCTGGCCGCCTTTGCCTTGTTCCCCCCGGATCTTTTTAAGGCATCATCAACTGAAGATGGCTCCAGCTTTTTTACAGGGCCCCTTGATGGGCGATTGTCCCGCCATTCCAGGATCTCAAGGGGGAGATGGTGGATGTCTATTTTTTTTCCACCTGATTTTACCAGAGCAAACCTAATGGCACTCTGGAGTTCCCTTATATTTCCAGGCCAGGGATAATCCATCATAATATGAAGCGCCCCTTCTGAAATACCACCCCTCCTTTTGGGTCTGCCATGGTCAGTAAATATTTCAAGAAAATGTTCCACAAACAGGGGGATATCATCCCTGCGTTTTTTAAGGGGAGGGATTATTACCGGGACAACCGCAAGGCGATAAAAGAGATCCTGCCTGAAGTTCCCCTTTTTTACCTCGGCCCTGAGGTCAAGGTTAGTGGCGCTTATTATCCTGACATCCACCCTTTTTGACTTCTCTGACCCTACCCTTTCAAAACAGCCCTCCTGCAAGACCCTTAAGAGCTTTGCCTGGACCGTCTTTGGCAACTCGCCTATCTCGTCCAGAAAGAGTGTGCCCCCGTCTGCAAGTTCAAACCTCCCTTTTTTATCCCTTATCGCACCTGTAAATGCCCCCTTTTCATGGCCGAAGAGCTCGCTTTCAAGGATGCCCTCAGGAAGTGCAGCGCAGTTAACCGGTACAAAGGGCTTATCTGCCCTGTTCCCTTCATTGTGTATGGCAGAGGCAACAAGCTCCTTGCCTGTACCGCTTTCTCCCTGTATGAGCACCGGGACATTTATGTCCGCGAGATCTCTTATTGTGCGGAAAAGCTCGTTCATAACAGTCCCGCTGCCAATGATACCGGCAAAACTCATCTCTGCCTTTAAACGTCTCTTTAATTCATTCAGTTCTGTTATGTCTTCAAGGATGACTATTGCGAGTCTTTCACCCTCATGGTCAAGTGGGGCAGCGCTTATAAGCAGGTCAATGTCCGTTTCTACGTCGTTTATCTGAAACTGCGCCTTTGCCCTGTTTCTTTCTATCCTGCTTCCCCCCACAGCATCCATGGCTGTCTTCCTGATCATGCACTGGCCACATTCATCTGAATAACCACACCCCTTTTTAGTGCTCAGGGCATGGATACACCTGAGTGCATCCCCCCCTCTTTGCATTATCACATCTGAAAAGCGTATCCCGAAGGTGTGTTCAAGTATATTATTAATTGCCTGAACCCTTCTTTCTTTATCCAGCACCATGACGCCGCATGGCATGGAATCAAAAAGATTCTTTAGGAAACTGTTCTGGTTCAGTAGTTCTGTAACAGATGTCATGTATATACCGCTATCAGTTCATATACTGCTTTGTTAATAGGATGGGCCAATATAACACCGGAGCATAACATGGTCAATTTTAAGGTGAAAAAACTTTGAGAAAGGACTTTAAACTTATAATCTTGTGAATTCAAAACACAATTTTGAATTCACAAGATAAAATTTGATATTTAACCGTTTGTACTGATAAATTCATTAAGGCTCTGAACCCCCTCTACGCTCTTGAGCGCAATATTACTCCCTTCGGGCAGTATCCTCCCTGCAAGCCCCATCATCTGTTTCTGCGGACCTACATCAACCATGGCATCCACCTTTTCTTCAACCATGCGGAGGATAATATCATACCACCTTACAGGGGATGTCAACTGGTTGGCCATGATATCCTTTATCTTTTCCGGGTCATTTTCCACACTGGCGGTTGCATTGAAGAGTACAGTCGATGATGGCCTTTGAAAACTGATGCCTTCCATGAAGGCCCGGAACTCCTGTACTGCTCCTTTCATAAGATCGCAGTGCCACGCCCCGCTTACCTTCAGGGGTACTGCCTTGCCCTTTTCTTCTTTTACAAGGAAAATGGCATATTCCATGGGTGCAGATTCCCCGGTAATTACTATCTGTTCTGCCGAGTTATGATTTGCTACTGCCAGCACCCCCTTCTCCTTTGCCTTTTCAACTATCTCACTAACCTTTTCTATAGAAAGCTTCATGACCGCTGCCATTACGCCCGGATGGAGGAGAGACTCCCTATGCATGAGTTCACCACGTTTTTTTACGATTCTTAAGGCATCATATTCTGTAAGCACGCCTGCGGATACAAGGGCGGCAAATTCACCAAGGCTATGGCCTGCAGATATGGCGGCCTTAATGCCCTTCATGTTCATTACCTTAAGGGATGCAAGGTTTACAGCTGTAATGGCGGGCTGCTGATTTACAGTAAGGATGAGTTCCTCATTGGGCCCTTCAAAACAGAGTTTTGACATGGGTTTTTCACAGATATCATCAAGTGTTCTAAACAGTTCACGCACCTCAGGGTATTCATCAGCAAGGTCTTTACCCATACCTATGATCTGTGAATTCTGACCGGGAAATAAAAAAGCGATTTTATTGTACATTGATTACTCCTTTAAAAACCAACCCCTTTCTAACGAAAGGGGTTGCATCAATAACACCTGAATTTTGGACACTATTGAGGGATACTTCCGCTCTGGGGATCACCCATTGTCTTACGGAAAAGCTCTTCAAATGCAATGTCATATTCCCTTGAGCCGGGAGAAAGGGATTTGTTGTTTGAAAGCTGTTGCATTATCTTCTCTTCAGCCCTTTCAAACTTGAGGTTTATATTTGAGATAACCCTGTTAACTGCCTTGTAGATATCTTCTTCAGTTCCGAAGACATCCATAACACACGGGTCATTCATGACATCTTCCAGTATAAACTGGGTCATATATAATGAAATGGGGTTCGGGCGGGGAACCAGGCCCCTGATTGGTGCAATAAAATACTTATAGTCAAACTCGTTTGTCTTCAGGAGTTTTTTAAGGCCCTTAAGTATAAGCTCTGAAAAGGCCCCTGTATTATCTGTTTCAACAACCTTCTGCATCAGGAGTTCTTGAGTCAGGCTTAAATGTATCTCATTCAGTTTGAATTTAAGGAACCTGTCCCTCTGAATGGATTGCTTTTTTTCCTGCCGCTCCAGCCTCTTTATCAGTTTGTCCTGTTCTTTACCTGTATTTAGATGTTTCATAATTCCTGGTTTTTTTGTGGGCCTTTGGCCGTTATAATTTATAAGGCTGATTAATTTTCCTTTGCCTCTGTCTTATTAGTTGGCGCATCAACGCTGCTGCTTTTAGCCTCTTTGGCCGGTTCAGAATCGTTGCCGGCGCTGGCAGCAGGCTCACCTGACCCGGTCTTGCCGTCATACCCGCCTGATTTAGAGGCATAATCAGTTACATACCACCCTGACCCCTTTAAATGGAAAGAGCTGTGGGATATCAGTTTTTTCATTTTGCCTTTGCATTTTTCACATTTTGTGACGGGCGGATCAGATATTTTCTGTAATACCTCTGTATGATGATGGCATATTGTGCATTCATATTCGTAAAAAGGCATTTTAAACTCACCTCAAATTAAAAAATTTACACAGCCAGTTCACATGGTCTGTGGTGTTTGTATGAATCAAGTATATAATCCATATTTTTAAGCGCAATCCTTTTAAGGACCTTAAATGTGGTCTCATGTACCAACGATTCTTCTTCTTCCCTGGTTTTTCCTGAAACCTCATACCTCTGAAAAAAATTACAGAACCTGACAATATGCACCAGTTCATGTGTGAATATATAAACAAGGAGTGGCAGCAAGGTCAGCTCTTTATCTCTTTGAAGGGCATTTAATATTAGATGATCCTGGAGGCATATAAAATAAAAATCACGTTTTTTTGTGCTTGAATCAAAACCTTCGACAACCCTTGACCGTTTATTCAGAAGGGCGAATGCGAAGGAGGTTATTTCATTTTTATCAAGTGCTGCCAGCGTTTTTACATCGTACTGGAATCTCTTCCATTGTTCAGGCGAAAGTTTGTAATAATCACCGATTTTGTCCTCAGCTATAAAAAGCGCCTCGCTGATGGTATCGATATTGTCATCCTTAAATGCCAAATAGGTCATCACGAATTCTCTTGATAAATTTCATTCCGATTCAAAATTTTAAACCGGATTTCAAGATTGTCAACACCTTTTGCATTTTTAGTGGCGATGACTGGAGTTGAACCAGTGACCCTACGGATATGAGCCGTATGCTCTGACCATCTGAGCTACATCGCCAATGAACTGCCTAATTTATCCAAATCTGTTCTTTTGTCAAATAAAAAAACCGGGGATTTATATCTCCCCGGTTTTAATCTTAAAAAAGCTAAATAACCTTCTTTATTTCTTCTGTGAGTGCGGGCACCACATTAAAAAGGTCATCAACAATGCCGTAATCCGCCTTCTGGAAAATGGGGGCCTCCGGGTCTTTATTAATGGCAACAACATATTTTGATGTTGACATACCTGCCAGGTGCTGGATTGCCCCTGAGATACCGCAGGCAATGTACAGGTTAGGGGAAACAACCTTTCCTGTCTGCCCGACCTGGTCATTCTGTGTTCTCCACCCTGCATCGACAGCTGAGCGTGATGCGCCTACAGATGCCTTTATAACATCGGCCAGCTTTTCAAGCACATCAAAGCCTTCAGGCCCCTTCATGCCGCGACCGCCCGAAACAATCTTGTCGGCCTCGGTGAGGTCAACCTTTCCGCTCACATCTTTGATAGCATCAACAACCTTTGTCTTGATTGCGCTGTCATCCAGTGTAAATGACGCTGTGACGACCTCTGCGGTAAGCGCATCATTCGGCGGGGTTATTGCCATAACATTGGGTCTTGCTGTTGCCATGTTCGGATAACTCTCATCATAGCTTACCTGTGCATACGCCTTACCGGCATAGATGGGCCTTGTGGCAACAAGCTTTCCGCCTTCAACTACAAACTTTGTGCAGTCCTGTGCCATGCCTACACCAAGCTTTGCGGCAAGACGGCCGGCCAGGTCTTTACCCTGTGAAGATGCGCCAAGCAGCAGGATCGCAGGGCTGGCTGCCTTAACGATCTGGGCGATTACAGATGCATATGCATCTGTTGTATATTTTGCAAGCCTTGGGTCATCAGCCACAATAACCTTCTTTGCACCGTATTTTCCAAGCACTGCGGCCTTGTCTTTTATATTTGAACCTAACATAACCGCTGTCAGTTGCTGACCGGAGGCATCGGCAAGCCTTTTACCTTCACTTGCGAGTTCATATGATATCTTTCTTATGTCTCCATCTCTCTGTTCAGCGATGATCATAACTCCTTGAGCCATATTTATATCTCCTTGTTTATTATATCTTTTTTAGTATGGTATCCGGCACGTTAACTAGATAACCTTTGCCTCTTCATGTAACAGTTTCGCAAGCTGTGCGGCCTTGGTCTGGGGAGAATCCCCGTCAATAATCTTGCCGGCAGCCCTCTGTGGAGGCGGTGTAAGTGCCACGATCTTTAACTTCCTGGCATCCTTGCCGAATTCCGCTGCATTTAGCCCAAGGGCAGCAAGGTTCTTTTCATCAAGAGGTTTCTTCTTTGCCTTCATAATGCCTGGAAGGGATGCGTACCTGGGTTCATTAAGCCCCTTCTGTGTGGTTACCAGCACAGGTGTACTTGCCTCAACAACAAGTGTTTCACCTTCTACCGGCCTGTTTGCCTTGACTGTTTTTCCGTCTGCGGCGACTTCAAGCTTTGTGATGACTGATATCTGGGGTATATCCAGGAATTCTGCAATGGCTGCACCAACAAGGCCGCTGTCATCATCAACGCCCCTCTGGCCTGCAAAAATAATATCATAACTGACGGTTTTTATTGCGGCGGCAAGGGCCTTTGCAACGGCAAGGGAATCACTTCCATCAAGCGCAGGGTCTGTAATCAGGATACCCTTATCAGCACCCATTGCAAGGGCGATACGGATAGACTCTGCCACCCTTTTTGGGCCAAGGCCTATTACGGTAACCTCACCTCCAAATTTTTCCTTTAATCTCAATGCCTCTTCAACCCCGTATTCATCATAGGGGTTCATAACCCATTTGATATCCGATTCAGCAATGGATTTACCGTCCGGACCAATTTTTATCTGGGCTTCAGTATCGGGTACCTGTTTCATGCATACAATAATATTCACTTTGCTCCTCCTTTTATTGTTCAATGATAGAAAACCTGATCAATTCTTTTATTCTTAATTAATTACCAGTCAGCTTATATCATATTTACCGGCTGACTGCATATAACACTATCATTTTATTATCGAAATACGATTTTTATCCCTAGCATGGCTAACAAGAAGGTGTCAAGAGCAAATGCCCGCCAGCGATATGAAAAATGTTATATGATTTCAGGTTTGCATTATTTTAAATTAATATAACTTGATATTAATAATCCATACCTCTTTTATGCTGTAACTCCTTTAGTCCCCTTCATGCTTATCTCGGACTGCGCTGCTGCAAGCCTGGCAACCGGCACCCTGAAGGGTGAACAACTGACATAGTCCATACCTGCCCTGTTGCAGAAATCGATCGAGGCAGGGTCTCCCCCATGCTCGCCGCAGATACCTACCTTAAGGTTCCTGTTTGTTGACCTGCCTTTTGCAATCCCAATCTCAATAAGCTGACCGATCCCATCCTGGTCCAGTGTCCTGAACGGGTCATCCTTAAGTATCTTTTTCTCAAGGTATTCCCCAATAAAATTCCCTATATCATCACGGCTGAAGCCGAAACCCATCTGGGTAAGGTCATTTGTTCCAAAGGAAAAGAACTCCGCAACCTGGGCCATTTTATCTGCCATCAGAGCTGCCCTTGGTATCTCGATCATGGTGCCAAGCCTGTAATCCAGCCTTTTCAATTTTAATTTTGCCATGACCTCTTTATGAACCCTTTCAAAAATCCTTTTCTGCTCCTTAAGCTCATTTACATCGCATGATACCGGTATCATTATCTCGGGCATGACCCTCTTTTTTGCCTTGTTCAGTTCACCTGCGGCTTCCAGAATGGCTCGGACCTGCATCTCTGTAATCTCAGGATAGGTGATCCCTAATCTTACTCCGCGGTGACCCATCATCGGGTTGCTCTCATGGAGAAGCTCCTCCCTTTTTTTCACCTCCGCGAGAGTGATACTTAAGGCCTTTGCCATCTCCTTCTGCTTAATGGTGTCATCAGGGATAAACTCATTCAGGGGCGGATCAAGAAGACGGAACACAACAGGCCGTCCGTTCATCACCTCCAGGGTGGCCTTTACAGAACGCTTCATATGTGTGAAAAGCTTATTAAGGGCACCCACTCTTTCTTCAAGAGATTTACTCATTATCAGCTTCCTTAAGAGGTAAAGGGGTTCATCGCTGTTTTCACCGTAAAACATGTGCTCTGTCCTGAAGAGACCTATCCCCTCTGCCCCGAATTCAAGGGCATTCTTTGCATCCTTTGGTGTATCGGCATTTGCCCTTACCCCCAGCCTCCGGAATTTATCAACAAGCTTCATGAATTTTTGAAACCCGGGGTTTTCGGTTGCATCGATCATCTTCAATTCACCCGCATAAACAATCCCTTTTGATCCGTTAAGGGTGACCACATCCCCTTTCTTAAGGGTCTTTCCATCTACAGTCATTGTTCCCGCCTTTGGGTTTACGCTTATCGTGCCGGCACCCACTATACAGCATTTGCCCCAGCCCCTTGCAACAAGGGCCGCATGGCTTGTCATGCCGCCACGGGATGTAAGGATACCGTTTGCAGCCCTCATGCCTGAAACATCTTCAGGGCTTGTCTCCTCACGGACAAGGATTGCCTTTTTCCCCTTTTTAGCCAGCTCAACAGCATCATCAGCAGTAAAAACTATATGACCGTAGGCGCCCCCCGGCCCTGCCGGGAGACCTTTAGCTATTGCCTTTGCCTTCTTTTCTGCGGCAGGGTCAATAATCGGGTGTAAAAGCTCTTCGAGCTGTTCGGGATTAACCCTCATAATTACAGTCTCTTCTGTTATCATACCCTCCTTGAGCATGGACAGGGCCATGTTAAGGGCAGCAGTACCGGTTCGTTTCCCTGTTCTCGTTTGAAGCATGTACAGGGAGCCCTCCTGTATTGTAAACTCTATATCCTGCATATCCCTGAAGTGCTTCTCCAGTTTTTGCTGTATGCCAAAAAGCTCTTTATATAATTTGGGCATAGCCTTTTCCAGGGAGACCATATGGCGGTTCTGGTCAATCTTGGTTGCCTCATTGATGGGGTTGGGCGTCCTGATGCCTGCCACAACATCTTCTCCCTGGGCGTTGGGGAGCCATTCGCCATAAAATTTGTTTTCCCCTGTTGCAGGATTTCTGGTAAAGGCAACGCCTGTTGCAGAGCTCTCTCCCATGTTGCCAAAGACCATTGCCTGGACATTTGTTGCAGTACCCCAGTCATCAGGTATACCCTCTATCCTTCTGTAGGCAATTGCCCTTTTGCCGTTCCAGCTTTTAAATACAGCAGCAATACTTCCCCATAATTGTTCCATCGGATCATCGGGGAATGGAACGCCAAGCACCTTTTTTATCTTTTTTCTGTATTCATCGCACAGATATTTAAGATCATCCACACTAAGATCAACATCACTTTTATAACCCTTTTTCTTTTTAAGCCCCTCCATTATGCCTTCCACTTGCACACGGATACCCTTTCCCTCTTCAGGTTCTACGCCCTCTGCCTTTTCCATGACCACATCTGAATACATGGTAATAAGCCTCCTGAAGGAGTCATAGACAAAACGGGCATTACCCGTCTTTTTTATGAGACCGGGAATGGTCTTTGTACATAACCCGATATTGAGTACGGTCTCCATCATGCCGGGCATGGATTTACGCGCGCCTGATCTGGAGGAGAGGAGGAGGGGATTATCAGGACTGCCAAACTTGCTGCCAAGTTCTTGTTCAACAAGTGTGAGGGCCTTTATGACCTCATTCTTCATGCCGGGAGGAAACTTGCCCCCGTTTTTAAAAAAATCATTACAGCATTCCGTTGTAATAGTAAAACCGGGCGGCACAGGGATGCCTATCCTGCTCATCTCAGCCAGGTTGGCCCCTTTGCCCCCAAGAAGGTTTTTCATCTCTGCCTTTCCATCTGTCTTCTTTCTTCCAAAGGAATATAGATATTTCATCGTCTTTTTTCTCCTGTTACATGGTTTTCGGCTTAAAAAAATAATGGGTTCAGCAAAATCTAGAAGGCAGCAATTATATACCCAATAGTTTTTTTTTCAAGGAGTAAGAGCCAGGATTAATCTGGGGGATAAAACAGTTGTAGAGGGCGATTCTTTATGGAGATGTAATAGGTGAGAAGAGGGTTCATCGTTGTAGTTTCACTTTTTATTAAAAGATTGCCCATATTTATATTTTCTGTTAATAAATTCCATTAAATAGGTCTCGGCTGTCTTTCAAGTAAATAATGTCATTTACTTATAGGTCTCTCTTGGCTTGTAAAGTTACACCTGCTTGAATCTAATGAATTGGATGTCCCTATAGTAAATTCACAGGGTAAGGGAAACAACCTTCTCAATACTTTTAAATATAATGCGGAAGAAAAGCGGGCCTATTATAATCCGGAACAATACTTTGAAGGTGTAACAAAGGATATATGGGAATACCAGATCGGCGGATATCAGGTTTGCAGCAAGTGGCTAAAAGACAGAAAGGGTAAAATGTTATCTGCCAGCGAGATAAAACATTACTGTCAGATATGCAATGCCATCCAAAAAACAATCGAGATATAAAAAGAGATAGATGACATTTATCCGGAAGTGGAAAAGGATACCATAAAGTTTTGAGAATTGTTTGTTGAATCAATACTTAACAATTATTACCGAAAGGCATTACCATTTAAGATTCTACTTTTTCAACAATAGGCGAGACTGACTTTATTCAATAGGGAGACAGGATGTCTAATCCACCTGAAAATCCTAAAATTTATCATATAACTCATATAAGGAACCTGGCTTCTATAATCACGAAAGGTTGCATCGAATCAGATGGACGCCGTATCGAACAAGATGAGGAAACAGCCTTAAAGTGGCTAGAAAATGAAAAGCTTAAAATTTAACATTGAGTATACGGAGAAATCCTATGACTGATTCTAACTCTTCTCTATATAAGGTAATAAGGCAACTCCCGTGGGGACATATCAAACTGTTGATTAATAAGATAAAGGACACAGGGGAGATACTTTTTTATATAACACAGACTCTTGAAAACGGCTGGAGCAGGGATATTTTGGTCCTTCAGATAAAGTCAGACCTCCAGAAAAGACAGGGCAAGGCAATTACCAATTTCAAAAAACTCTTCCTGCTCCTCAATCTGATCTTGCTCAGCAGACTGTTAAAGTTCCCTATACATTTGACTTTTTGACCATGACACAACCTTATAAAGCTGCAAAACCCAAATGACGAACCTAGGTCAAAAATGTTGGAGATAATGATAGCAAAAAAAGAACTCCAGGCAAATAAAAAACGGGATAAAAAGTAATGTACCTTTTAATGGATGAATCCGGCTGTCTGGGATTCGATTTTAACAAAAAGAAAACTTCAAAATATTTTGTAGTTACTTGTTTATTTACCTCATCCAAAAGACCTTTCGAAAAAATTGTAAAAAAGGTTCATAGCGGGCTAAGGCAACAATTACGCAAGCATCCGGGCGTTCTGCATTGTAATAAGGAAAAGCCTGCTACCCGAAAATACCTTTTCAAACTGCTTAAAGAAAAAGATTGTTCGATTATGGCTATTTATCTTAACAAGCGTAAGGTATATACACGCCTGCAGGATGAAAAGCATGTCCTGTATAATTATGTCACCAATATTTTATTGGATAGGATATTTTCAAAAAGTTTTACATCAGAAATAAAAAACGTCATATTTATTGCTTCCAAACGTGAGACAAATAAATTTCTGAATGAAAATTTTTCCAGCTACCTTAACCATAAGGTTGTTAATGCACACAATGTCAAATTTACAGTCGCTATTAAAACACCGGCAGAAGAAAAAAGTCTTCAAGTTGTTGATTTTGTAAGCTGGGCTATATTCCGAAAATATGAATTCAATGACGAAAGTTATTATGACCTGATTAAAGAAAAAATAATGGAAGAGAATCCGCTTTTCCCATAAAAATGCAAAACCCCATGCGCTATTTAGGAGCAACCATCCGGAAGCCCACGCATGAGGATTTACTCGCAGGAAAAGTATTGCATCACAACTACTAGAAGTCAAGCGGTATTCAGATTTTAACGATAAATGTGCAGTTATTATATTTCGTCGATGGGGCTATAAAATGCTACATATACGGCGCTTAGACAGGGCGCGATAGTGGCACTCAAACTTATGGGGTTTGTTTTTTCGAGGCGGCTGCCCAGCCAGCTACCGGCACTTGATGGGTACTTGATAGCTAAAACCTTTTGTGTATGATTTTAATAGCTTTTAGATAAAATTTAGACGAACTTCAGATAAACCCAGACAGAATTTATCTATACTTTAGCTAGTCAGTTTTTTATCATCTTGAAATTACTATTAAAATAAATTTAACCTGTGAGTAAATAAAAAGAAGAAATTTTGAAATTAGCTAAACAATATCAATCAGGAGTAGCCGGACTGCGAAATAGTGCAACGGGTCGCTGCACAAATTCCATGGCCTAATAATCAGTAACTTTTAAAAAAAATAAAAGATTACGCATATGGCGAAGGTTTTTGTATGAAGATATCCTTGCGAGGGATAAAACAAGCCTGGATATCACATGGATCAAGGATAAAAGCCTTACAGACCTTGATAATCTGCCTGACCCGGATATACTGGCAAATGATATCATTGAAAATCTTGAGGCGGGGTTGGAGAGTTTTAAAGAGTTATACAATGCGGTTAAGTAGAAGCAATAGGTGTAAAACACATTCATTATTTACCTGTGGAAGATATGATTAAAAGCATTAAAGGTAATTTGCTAAACTCAGATGCAGAAGCGCTTGTAAACGCCGTGAACTGTGTCGGGATTATGGGTAAAGGTATTGCTCTGCAATTCAAAAAGGCGTTTCCTGAAAACTTTTTGCACTATAAAGCTGCATGCGACCGAAAGGAACTTCAACCCGGAAAGCTTTTCATTTATGAAACAAACATGTTTTACAACCCCAAGTACATCGTAAATTTCCCAACAAAAAACCATTGGAAAGAAAAAAGTCAGATCACATTTATTGAAACCGGTTTAAGCGCTTTAATAGAAGAAATAAGAAAAAGGAGTATATCTTCAATAGCTATCCCTCCACTTGGTTGCGGACTTGGAGGATTACAGTGGGAAGAGGTTCGTTCAAAAATAAAAGATGTATTTGAACAGGCACCAGATGTGCGTGTATTGCTTTATGAGCCGGTAGAGACACCTGAGGCAGGGTAAAAGGATAGGGCGAGTCTGAAATAATGAAGAATGTTTTTTTTGTTTGGATGTCTCCCATGCATTAACAGCTAGCCCAGATGCCCGGGCCTATTGGCGAAAATTGAAACAGTGCTTTACAAAAGAAGGTAGTGAGGTCGTGACATTTTGTCACAAACTGAAATTAGAGGTTTCAGATGAGAAATGGTACAAAACCGACTGTTAACGGAGATTATTCCGGTTTTTTTGTTACATCCCTTTTTATCTTCATATCCATCATCCTCCGCTTTATCTCTTTTTCCATACCTCTTTCTGTGGGGTGATAGAAGACAACATCCTTTATGCTTTCAGG
>CAZCMD010000007.1:0-59771 GCA_964499695.1 uncultured Desulfatiglans sp. | reverse complement strand
TTCCACCCTCTCCCGACCTCTCCCATCCAGGGAGAGGAGCTTCAGTTGACCCTTAATTCAACAACATTAGGTTTTATACCCAACCTTTTTATTTCCTCTGAAACTTCAGTTTTCTCAAATAATGTAAAATCATATTTGCTATAAATGATAGCTTATTGTCAATAAAAAGTAATATGCAATTCAACATAATCTCTGATTTATCTGTATGTTATGCACCACTTATATTTGCTGATTATGTATTTAAATCAGAGAGATAAATATTCCAACAGACTTTCAGATTTTATTTTCACACTTCCTGACCCATAATCGAAAAGTTGTATTGACAATTTCTTCATTGAATAGGTAGTATCAGCCACTTTCAGGGAGATAAAATGGCTGAAAATCAAAAACAATCTGTTAAAGATGAAGATACTGAAAATCACAAGACCAAACACCGGCAGGTTTTTGAAAGTGTCCTGTCTGATATTGAATCGGGAAAACTGAACGAAGGTGACCGCCTTCCATCCGAGGCCGAGCTTGTCAGGCAGTTCGGGGCATCACGTCCAACAGTTGCCCGTGCGCTTCATGATCTTCAGAATATGGGGCTTTTAACGAGAAAGGTCGGGTCAGGCACATATGTGCACAGGGTTCAAAAACAGGTTGAATCATGGCGGTTTGGCCTTCTGATACCAGGGCTTGGAAGTACAGAGATATTTGAACCCATCTGCGGGCAGATTGCCCGTCTTGCACAAAAAAATAACCATACACTTTTATGGGGCGATTTTGGTGAAAAACATAGTGACCCTGATCCCGGGCTGATTGAACAGGTCTGCGAAAGCTATATAAGGCAGAGGGTGGCAGGTGTATTTTTTGCCCCGCTTGAGCTGACAGAGGACAAGGACAGGATAAATAAGGCGGTTATCTCAGCTATGAAGGATGCAGGCATACCGATTGTTCTGCTTGACCGTGATATAGTGCCTTTCCCGCAGCGTAGCGGCCTTGACCTTGTCGGTATCGATAACCGGCTTGCAGGCTTTCTTATAACAGACCATCTTATAAAATTGGGATGCAGGCGGATCGACTTTCTTTCAAGGCCCGGGTCTGCGCCCACAGTAAGCCTGCGTATATCAGGTTATCGCGAGGCGCTGTTAAACAGCGGGATCTTACCTGACCTCAAGTGGGTACACAGTGGTGATCCCGCAGATCAGGATTTTATAAGAGGTGTTATTGATCAGGGTGCAACAGCCATAATCTGCGCCAATGATCTTACTGCTGCAAACCTTATGAGGACGCTTGGTGCAATAGGGTATCCTGTACCACAGAAGATCCGTGTTGCAGGCTTTGATGACGTGCGGTATGCGGAACTCCTGAGCCCCTCTCTTACCACCATTCACCAGCCATGCACGGATATCGGAACAATTGCCATGCAGGTAATGCTTGAACGCATAGAAAACCCCCTGCTGCCTCCGCGTGATATCCTGGTTAAACCTGCTCTTGTTGTGCGGAAATCATGCGGCGCTTAAGGAATATACTTAACTATTTGTCTTAAAGGAGAACTCTAAAGTGGAAAAGAAACTTCCCGGTATAGTTGTTAACAGTTACGGCGCTGCAAATTTTTCTCTCTCACTGATGATGTCGCTTGGCATGATGTACTATTCTATATTCCTTACAGATGTTGCCATGATATCACCACTTCATATGGGGATTATAATGTCTGTAGCAGGTACTATTGACACCATCTCAATTTTTATCTCCGGCACTATGATTCAAAAGATCCAGATGCGATGGGGACAGTTCAGGTCATGGTTCCTGTTTATACCAATCACGACATTTATATTTTTCACTCTTTCCTTTACAAACCTGCCATTAAGCTATGGCGCTAAAATAATATATCTGACCCTCGCCTTTATCATAGGCCACATCAGCCTTAATTTTGCATTTAATGCGCACATGGGTTTTATCTCGGTAATGTCAACAGAGCTTAAGGAGAGGCTCAGGATATCTGCCAGGAATATCCAGTTTGGCATGGCAAGCCAGATTGTCTTCAGCCTGGTCATAATAAAATTACTAAATTATTTCAGCCTTCAGAGTCCTTCATGGGGTTATTTTTATACTGTTGCAATCCTGGGAGTTATCCAGATGTTCGGGTACTGGAATCTTTTTTACCAGACAAAGGACTATGAAAAATATGATCCCGGTAAAAAACTTGATGCATCTACTAATATTACCCTCTGGGAAATAGTAAAACAGGTATTTGCAAACAGGCAGCTCCAGGTTTTAATGGCAGCCGATGTAATGTACCAGTTGGCTTTATTCAGCCTCATGAATATGGCAATCTACTTTTTAAAATATATAATCCGGAATGAAGGATGGATGTCATATCATACACTCGCAACAAGTATTGTAAGCTTTGTGACCTCATTATATGCCCCGGTGGTGATTAATCTTTTGGGAAAGAAAAAGACATACCTGGTTGCAACTGCCTGGGGTGTTGCCTCATATCTTCTTCTTCGTGCATTCGGGGCATCGAGCGAATATTATTTTACAGGTATTATCTGCCTTGGAAGCTTTATCTTTGGAACTGCCGGACCAATGCGCCAGGCAATGTATATGGATGCTGCTGAATACGGCTATTATAAAACAGGCAAGGATGCCAGCGCCTTTACAATGTCTATGTTTACCCTGCCAATAAAAATAGCCTCTTCTCTTGCCGGGGCAATTGCAGGCTTTGGGCTCTCTTTTATAGGATATGTTGCGGGTATGGAGGTAACGAGCGAAGTTGCAGGTAAACTTGCAGATATTATATGTTATATACCTGCCGGCTGCGGTATTCTTGCCATTTTGATTATCTCTTTTTATTCCCTTAATGAGACCAATATGGCAAAGATCATGGAGGCAAATAAACTTAAAAGGGCAGCAGCAAAGGTACAATAAAAAGATCATCCTGAAGGTCGGTTATTATCTCTGTAACCGGCCTTTATTTTTTACTGCTTTGCAAAATAGGAAAAATCCTTTACAATCCATTTTTATAGATATCCATCCAAACCCCAGGAGGGAGTCACAAAATGAAAGAAAAGATCAGCTTCACTATTAATGACAAACCGGTTACACTTGAGGTTGAAGGTGACAGAAAGCTTCTATGGGTACTCAGGACCGAGCTTGGCCTTACCGGGACAAAATATGGTTGCGGCGAAGGGCTATGCGGGGCATGCACTGTACTTGTGGATAATGAGGCCATACAGTCATGTCAGATCCGTATAAGGGATGTTGCCGGATCAAAGGTCACTACCATTGAAGGACTTGAAAAGGATGGTAAGCTCCATCCCATTCAAAAGGCTTTTGTGGATCATGATGCACTCCAGTGCGGGTTCTGCACACCGGGGATGATCATGAAGGCCCACAGTATTCTCATAGAAAACCCCAATGTCAAAAAAGAAGATATAGTAAATGCCATGGATGGAAACCTTTGCCGCTGCGGCGCCCATCCCAGGATAATAGATGCCATAGTCGATGCTGCTAAAACTATAAAAAAGGGGTGATGCCATGAAACAAAATCAAAAAGGTGATTTCATGAAAGGCACTTCCGGTAAAGATATTGATTATGACAGGCGCGACTTCCTGAAAAAAATGGGGTTAATCGGGGGAGGCATCATTATCTACTGCACCATAGGTGACACAGGCAGTTCGATAGCACAACCTGGGTTTGGTTCTACCCCTGATTTTAATGCATTTTTGAGGATAGGCACTGACGAACGGGTTACATGCTTTATTGGCAAGGTGGATATGGGGCAGGGCACCATTACATCGTTTCCACAGTTGGTGGCAGAGGAGCTTGATGTTGCATATGACAGGGTGGACATGGTCATGGGCGATACTGATACATGTCCGTGGGACATTGGTACAGGCGGTTCAATGTCAATTCGAATTGTAGGTGTGCAAGTCAGAAGTGCTGCTGCCGAGGCAAAGGGTGTATTAAAACTGCTCGCGGCAGAGTATCTGAAATGCCCGGTTGAGAGACTTAAAACAAAAGATGGTGTTATCTTTGACAAAAAAAGGGCTGATGCAAAGGTCACCTACGGTACCCTTGCAAAGGGAAATATAATAGAAAAACATCTGCAAACAAAGCCATCTGTTACATCTCCGGATGGTTTTGAGTCTATCGGTAAACCATATTTTCATCAGGATGCATACAAAAAGGTCACAGGTATGGCACAATATGCCGGTGATATCCGGCTCACTGACATGCTGTATGCAGGCATCCTGAGGTCCCCTGTACATGGGGCATTAATGAAAAGCGCAGATCTTTCCGAGGCAAAAAAGATAGAAGGGGTACAGGTTATTGAAGATGAAAATATTATTGCTGTCCTGCATGAAGCCCCTGACATTGCCAGAATAGCCTTAAGCATGATAAAGGCCGAATTTGATCTTCCCAGTACATCTCTCAATGATAAAAATTTATATGAGCACCTTCTTAAGACCCCTGTGCAGCCACAGATTAAGGAGAAAAAGGGGGATATTGAGGAGGGGGTAAAACTGGCAAAAGAGCTTTTTGAAGAGACTTATACAAGCGCCTATGTAGCCCATGCACCAATAGAAACACACACGAGCCTTGCAACCATAGAAAACGGCAAGGTCACCATCTGGGCATCAACCCAGTCTCCGTTTGCAATCCAGAGAACAGTTGCCGAGGGTATGAAGCTTCCTGCTGACAGGGTGAGGGTCATCACACCTTTTGTGGGAGGGGCCTTTGGCGGTAAACTTACATTGGCTACAGATAGTAACCTTGAGGCGCTTGAGGCAGCAAGGCTTGCCCAGCTCACAGGCAGGCCCGTTCAGGTCTCATTTTCCAGGGCGGAGGAATTTTTTTATGACACCTTCAGACCCGCTGCAATTGTGAAGATAAAATCAGGGATTGATGGTTCGGGTAAAATTGTCTTTTGGAATTATGATGTGTATATGGCCGGTGATGGAGGTGCTGAGATTATATATGATATACCTCACCACATGGTGAATATTTATGGCACATGGATGATGCCTCCGCCTGGTGCTCATCCCTTCAGGATTGGCCCCTGGCGGGCACCCGGCGTCCCTAATAATATTCATGCAAAGGAGATGCAGATAAGCCTGATGGCGGCAAAGGCAGGTGTTGACCCGCTTGAGTTCAGATTAAAAAACCTTAAGGATGAAAAGATGATCGGGGTATTAAAGGCCGCTGCCAAAAAATTTGGTTATAAGCCTGCAAAACCTTTAAGCGGCAGGGGCATTGGCATATCATGCGGTATAGATGTTGATACCTATGTGGCCCACATAGGCGAGGTCGAGGTAGATAAAAAAACAGGTGAAATAAGGGTGAAAAGGGTCGTCTGTGTATATGACATGGGACTCTGCATAAATCCCCAGGGGACAAAGATACAGATGGAGGGGGCATGCATGATGAGTATGGGGTATGCCCTTTCTGAAGGTATAAGATTCAATAATGGTGTTATACTGGATAAAAATTTTGATACCTACAGGATACCCAGGTTTTCATGGGCGCCGAAGATCGAGACAGTGATATTGAAAAAGGATAATGATCCGCCGCATGGCGCAGGCGAACCTGCTGTTATAGGCATGGGTGCAGTGATTGCAACGGGTCTCTTTGATGCAACAGGTGCAAGGCTTTTTGAAATGCCCATGACGCCTGAGAGGGTGAAGGCAGCCCTTGCCAGGGTTTAAGTCATAAAATAGAATGCCGCATCTTATAAAATCTAGAGCATAAAAGGAGAAAAAATGATCCAGTCAATTACCAGTATGAAAAACGCCTTTGATCTTACCGGAAAGAATGCCCTTGTTACAGGGGGAAACAGGGGACTTGGCCTTGGGATCGCTACGGCTATGGCGCAGAGCGGCGCCAATATCGCTGTTTTTTGCAGAGACAGCGAAAAGGCAAAGGAGGCCATAGCTGAGCTTAAGCCCAATGGCGGCAGATATGAGAGTTTTTCGTGTGATGTTACAGATATGAAAAGCGTAAGAAAGGCCGTAGCCGAGGCATTTGATGCCTTTAAAAACATTGACATACTTGTTAATAATGCAGGGATATCGTGCTTCAATGAACTCCTTAATATGGATGATGAGCTTACCGACTGGTATAATGTGGTTAATACAGACCTTAATGGTACCGTCCATATGACCTATGAGGTGGGAAAAAGGATGCGTGACTCCGGCAAGGGCGGCTCTATAATAAATATTACATCCAATGCCGCGTTTATTGTAAACAAGACCCAGCCCATGAGCCCTTACAGTACTGCCAAGGCAGCAGCCAGCCACTTTACACGCTGCATGGCTGTTGAAATGGGCAAATATAATATCCGTGTAAATGCGATTGCACCCGGGTTTACCAATTCCGAGCTGTCCAAATTTATCCCCAATGATCAATATGCCTATATAATCAACCAGATGCCTGCCGGGCGATTCGGTGAACCGATAGAGGTAGGGGCAATGGCTGTATACCTTGCTGCACCTGCATCGGCTCAGGTAACAGGCACTGTAATGGTTATTGATGGCGGGTATATGCTCTCATGTTAAATTCTTAACTGGTCAGATTATTAGGTTAAAATCATCAAACTAAGAGGTTCAGGACAATAATAGGAAATAAGGACACTTGTATCGACAAATATCATTAAAAACGATCCTCTTTTCGGGCATCCACAATCGATTGGCTCATAGATTTACCACTTATCTTTATTGATGACCGAAAATCCTTAAGACTCGGCAGCATGCAATTAGTCTGAGGAGAAACTATTTTAGCTATTGCCTTTCCTCTTCGTTTTATGATGATCTCTTCTCCGGTCTCAACCCTGTCTAACAGAGCGCTAAGATTGGCTCTCGCGTCTCTTATGTTGACTTCCAGCATATTGAACCTCCTTTTGTACACTAAAAGTGTACACCATAGTACCGAC
Organism: uncultured Desulfatiglans sp.; assembly: GCA_964499695.1. Taxonomy (GTDB): domain Bacteria; phylum Desulfobacterota; class DSM-4660; order Desulfatiglandales; family HGW-15; genus JAAZBV01. The sequence goes on along the minus strand of CAZCMD010000007.1, from coordinate 52,854 downwards.
TCAATCAATAAGGGTTTATAAGGTTTTTGTCTGAAGCCGATCAGACAATTTTAATGAAGAGATTGTTTATTTTTTATCTCAAAATCCTTTAGTCCGGTTTCCGGCTCATGATACCTGCGAAAATATCTTGTGAGAGAGGTGTAGGTAAACAGGGTGTTAACAAACGGTATTTGTATAAGCAGCCAGTATATCCAGTATGAAATAATTATGGCAGGAATAACATAAACCATTTCAACAGTCTGTTTTAACCAGAAGTTTTCAATCCCCATAGCGGAAAAGAGGTCGGTCTTTCGCAATAATAAAAAATTTAATGGTACAGATGTTATTAAAAAGAGTAATACTCCCCATGAATGGCCTGCAATTATTGCCTCCTTTTTACAGTATGCCATGCATCGCATACAGGCTTCACAGTGATATGTCCAGAAAGGCACTTTATTCTTTCCGGCCTGTCTCATCCTGATTGCATGATTAGGGCAAAATTCGGCGCATACACCACAACCATTGCACCGGTTGTCTGCGAACATCATCTTTGCCATAAATAGCTTGCCAACAAGGAGGTAAATGATCGGGAATACCGGGATCATCCAGAATAATAGAACAGCCCAGGCCAGCTCCCAGAGGTTATTCCTGAGATAAAACACCTTTTTACCATTTAGAATACGATCCATTACCGGGCCAATTTTGTTCCTTGCCCTGATTAACATTACCTCAATATTTTTAGTATTCATACCCCAGTGAAAATTGATCATGTTCACCGGCATATCGAGGCTGAACAGGCCTTTGATCCGGTATCCTTTAAACAATAATATGAGGGAGGCCAGAAAATTTCCAAAACCTACAGCCCCCGGGATAACAACAGAAGCCAGCCTTATGCCACCTCTGGTAGAGATGATGATCAACGGTGCATTATTGCCATAAGGCATACAAAATAAAAATTTGATCATCGACCATGGGGCCATCAAACCGTGAGCGGGGAACATTATACCTGACAGACTTTCTTTTTCCGGTTTTATTTTATCTCCATGTTTTACATGGTCGATCATTTTGATCTCTGCGGGTACAGCGTGGGATTCAGCTATCTCTTTCATCCATTCGGCCACACGATAGGTATTGCCTGTACCACTCATCACATATAATATTATATTCCGAAAGGACATACTGTTTACCTTAAGATTATTTATATTCATACAGCTATAATGTTGTCATGTGGGTAAAAAAATAATAAAGCTGTTTTCATGTCTGGTTACTATAAAAACATCCGGTTCTTATCTCAAACCAGCAAACAAAAATATATAGGCAAAAACCGGGTTTGTCATCATAGAAAATTTAGGCCCTAAGTTGTTGAAGCTTCTATAACTTTCAGAAATCACAGGATAATTGGCATTTTATTTATTTACATTTGGTTGACATGCCTATAATATCTGCTTAATTTTACTAGGTAATTGAATGGATTGCCGATTAGTGGTTGAGGTTTTAGTTTTAGTATGGAAAGTGCCGTTATTACCAATATTCAGGGGTATTCAATACACGATGGTCCGGGTATAAGGACTGTTGTCTTTTTCAAGGGATGCCCCCTTTCATGCAAATGGTGCGCAAACCCTGAATGCATATCAGGCAAGCCCCAGATCGGTTTTTTGGAATTACTCTGCAAAGGATGCGGTAAATGTATTGAAACCTGCCCTAAAAACGCAATCAGCAAAGATAAAGCAAAGCACCGCATTGATTATAACCTCTGTGATGCCTGCGGTAAATGCGTTGATAACTGTATGTATGGGGCCCTCGTTAAATATGGTAAAACCATGACTGTTGAAGAGGTCTGGGATGAGGTAAGGCGCGACAAGATGTTTTATGATGAGTCAGGTGGCGGGGTTACTGTTTCGGGCGGCGAACCTCTGCTCCATCCTGCATTTGTGAGGGAGTTGTTCGAGTTGTGCCATGGTGAAAAGATAGATACCTGCATTGAGACCTGCGGTAATGTCAGGACAGAGGCCTTTAAGGAGGTACTGCCTGTAACCGACCATTTTCTATTTGATCTGAAACACCTTGATACCGATATACATAAGGGATATACCGGGCATCCTAATGACAGGATACTAAAGAATGCCGCCCTCTTGCTCGCATCTGGTGCAGATGTAAAGTTCCGCAATCCGCTGATCCCGGGTGTAAACGATACTGAGTCAAATATTGATGCGACTTCGGAATTTTTAAAGGGGCTCGGAGCAAAGGCATTAAGATTTGAACTTATGCCCTTTCACAGGATGGGCAAGAATAAGTACATGGCCCTTGATATGAAATACCCTTTTGGAGAGACCGGCATAATGGAGTATAATGATATTGAGGCCGTTAAAAAGGCATATACGGATCGTGGAATAAACTGCACGATCTCAAGGTAATATTTTTTATGGAGAATAACATGACTGATATTAATAAAAAACTGTTTGACCAGATTGATAAGCTTACACTCAGCAAACGTATCCAGCAATGGAAGCAGGCAGTGAAATCATCCGGGTGGATGCTTTTTGCCGACAGGGCAAAATGGACAGCAGAATCATGGAAGGAGACCGAGGGTGAGGATATACAGATCAGGCGCGCGAAGCTCCTGGAAAAGATCCTTAAAAATATAGAGATCCGCATTCAGAACTATGACGTGATCGTTGGCCGATTAACTCCCAATGTTATCGGGTGTGCCACATCATTTGATATTTCAGGAGACTATATCCCCGGCCTGTGGGACGATAAGGGAAAAATCAATGTCACAATGGATGCAAATGTCGGTCTGGATAAGGAAAGCCTTGAGATACTTAGAAACAGTGCCCGAGTATTTATAGGTAAGACTGCCCCTGAAATGACATACAAGGCATGGGAAGAGGTTGTTGGTTCATGGGCAAAGGATGCCGAAGATGCAAAGCTGAAAGACCCGACACTTGATACAGGCTTTTTCCCGCAATGTACATCCGTGCTCATGTGGGAAAAGATCATAAATAAAGGTGTAAGGAGTTTTATCGATGATGCAAAGGCCCATATAGATGAGTTTATAAGGAATAAGGATACTAACATTGATAAACTTCATTTCTGGAGATCGGCCATCATCGTGTGCGAGGCAGCTATAGCCCATGCTCACAGGTATGCTGCCTTAGCAAGAAAGATGGCAGAGAGTGAAACAAGAGCAGAACGTAAGGCGGAGCTTTTTGAAATAGCCCGTATCTGCGAATATGTGCCCGAACATCCAGCAAGAACCTTTCATGAGGCCCTGCAGTGCATGTCCATCATGGGGGTATGCAAAAATTATGAAAACCCCATGCACAATAATCCACAGTGGGGCAGGGGCGATCAGTACCTGTACAAATACTTTATCAATGATATAAACAGTGGCCGTATTACACTGGAAAAGGCTGCCGAACTTCTGGCAGAATTGATCGGCCGCTGGGGGACCCAGACCTTTATCGCAGCTGAAAGCCTAAAGCAGTCACACCAGATCAATTTTGCAATCAATAATATTATGCTGGGTGGTGTTGATAAAAACGGTGTTGATGCCACAAACGAACTGACCTATCTTTTCCTCCATATGGTTGGACTTTTACAGCTTTCTTCCCCTACTGTCGGACTCAGATGGAACAAAGGCACACCAGACTGGATTATGAGCAAGGCCATACGCACAAACATGGCTACAAAGGGCGGCATACCCCTCTTTGAGAATGATGAGGTTGTTATCTCTCATTTTGTTGAGGATGGAATTCCAGCGGAAGAGGCCAGAGAGTGGTGCGGCCTGGGCTGCGTGTACCCGTGTCTGCCTTCAAGGGCTGAGCATTACGGCTCTGATGGCGTGGCTGCCACCAATATGGCCGGAATGCTGCACCTGGCCCTGCATAACGGGATTGATATCAATGGAAAGTTAACCGGTGTTCAGACAGGTGATCCGAGGGAATTTAAGAGCTTTGATGATCTCTATAATGCCGTGATGGTCCAGCATAAATTTTTTACCCACAGGGTTTTCTGGCTTGGCGCTATTGCCAGAAAGGAACAACCCAAATATGTGAGACTCCCGTTCCTCTCAGTGATGGGTATAGAAAAAACCATGGAAAACGGGCAGGACCTTTTGATTCCGCATCCCGATTACTCAAACTTCGGTTTTTCAGATCGGGCCATGATCGATACTGCTGACTCCCTGATGGCGGTAAAGAAACTTGTATTTGACGATAAGAAACTGACCATGTCGGAACTGCTTGATGTGCTCAACAGCGACTTTGAAGGCAAAAAGGGTGAAGAGGTTCGCCAGATGTGTATAAAACAGCCCAAGTATGGAAATGATATTGATGAAGTGGACAGCCTTGTCGCAAAGATTAGTAAGGATTCATACAAAATAATCAGGAGTTATGATAACTCCCCATACAGAAAATATCTTGTGGCACGGGAAGGCCTTGCCTGGCATTATTTTGGCGGCCTCGGTGTAGGTGCACTTCCGAACGGGAGAAAGGCCCTTGAGCCCCTCAATGACGGGTCACTTTCACCCATGCGCGGCGCAGACAAGAAAGGGCCTACAGCTGTGCTCCGTTCTGCCTTAAAGGCTGGATCAAGGGAGTCATATGCATCTGTGCTTAACCAGAAGTTTTCTTCATCCATAGTACAGAGCGAAGAGAGCATCGGAAAACTGGTTGCATATACAAATGCCTTTATGGGTAATGACGGCTCACATATTCAATACAACATGGTTGATACAAATGAATTGAAGGATGCAAAGGTGAATCCTGAAAAACATAAGGATCTCATTGTGAGGATAGGCGGTTTCAGCGCATATTTTACACAACTATCACCTGGCATACAGGATGATGTAATAAACAGGAGCGAACATAGTTTGTAAAAAATGCAGGGCCAAAACACCTGTTTTGGCCCTGTACTTTTAGCTGTCAGCCATCAGCTCTCAGCTGTCAGCTCTTAATTGACAAATTGTTATGAATATTTTCGTAAGCTTGTCATTTCCCGGCTTGCCTGCCAAGCCGTAGCCTTGGCGAAGGCTGGACTGGGAAATCCAGGTTTTAAAGATATTTGCTGTGTCAGCAATTAATAGACTTATTTACTTTCTGCAAATATAACAACACAGGATCTAATTAACTGTGTCTCATCATTAATAATTAAAAAAGGAAGAGGGTATGGAGACAAAAAAAAATAAAAAATATTGGTCAGGGAAACACTTCAGAAAGGTTTGTGAATTTCTTAGTCTTTCAATCATCTTAACCTGTGCATCAGCTATATCAGTTAATGCACAACCTTTTGAGGATATTGATAAAGCGCTTAATGATTATTCAAAGGCAGATATATCACCTGCCAAATCCTGTGATGAAATAGGCACATATAAAGCCGATGACATCGTTAACATAGCCGCTGAGAAGATACCTGCTGACGGTGCGACTCCAGGTTTCTGCAGGGTCAAGGGTATGATTGACCCTGAGATCGCTTTTGAGGTAAATCTTCCTGAAAATGGAATGGCAGGTTTTTCATGTTCGGTAATGGAGGTCATGCAGGCGAGGCGCTGGATGACCCTATGAGGATTTCACAGGTCAAACAGGCCATCGAAAACGGTTTTGCAGTTGCACAGACAAATACAGGTCATGATACCAAAAAGGAACCAGGCGCCTCCTTTGTAATGAGTAACCCGCAGAAGGCAATAGATTATGCCTATCGTGCAGTGCACCTGACTGCTGTGACAGGAAAGGCCATCGCAAAGGATTATTATTCAACACCGGTAAAATATTCATACTGGAACTCCTGCTCAAACGGGGGCCGTCAGGGGCTGATAGAGGCACAGCGCTATCCAGAGGATTTTGACGGTATTGTAGCAACCGCACCCTGGGTGGATCAGACTGGTTTTACAATCGGCGCCATGTGGAACCAGAAGGCATTTAGTAATGTTCAGATTACAGCAGAAAAGATGGCCCTTGTAGCGGATAGAGTAATGGCAAAGTGTGATGCGATTGACGGATTAAAGGACAAACTTATTGATGACCCGCGTAAGTGTGATTTTAATCCTGCAAAGGATGTTCCTGCATGTAAAGAAGGAGTGGATAGCGCTGATTGTCTTACCACTGCCCAGGCTGAGGCAATAGCAAAGGTCTACCAGGGTCCTATGAGTAACGGGAAAAATATCTTTCCCGGTTTTATGCCGGGCAGTGAAACAGTTATGCCGGGCATGTTTGGTGGCCCTTCCCAGAGCGGCTGGATGGGCCTTATTATAGGTGCACAACCTGGGTTTCCATCGGCTGACTTTGGCCTTGCTGATGGCACAATGAAATACCTTGTACATAAGCCGCCAAAGCCTGACTATGACCCAATGACGTTTGATTTTGATAAAGATATCCATATGCTTGATGAATGGAGCAAACTTGTAGATGCCAAGAACCCTGATCTTTCCAGCTTCAGAAAACGGGGCGGAAAACTTCTCATGACCTATGGATGGGCTGATCCTGTTTTACAACCCATGGCGGGTGTTAATTATTATGAAGAGGCATTAAAGGTAAATGGTGCTGACACACCGGAATTTTTCAGACTCTTTATGATACCCGGCATGTCACATTGCGGAGGGGGTGTATGTCCTGATCAGCATGACCCTGTAACAGCCGTTATCAACTGGCGTGAAAAGGGGCAGGCGCCGGAGAGGATTATTGCAAAACAGGTTAAGGATGGAAAGCCAATACGAACAAGACCTCTTTGCCCATACCCTGAAGTAGCAAAATACAAAGGCAATGGCAGTATTGATGATGCAGCCAATTTTGAGTGTAAAACAGCAAAATAAAAAAGGAGCAGAATATGATTAAGAAATTATTACAGGCAATACTTTTTATATCAGTCTGTCTGGCTTTATCCGCTGTCAGCGCTTCAGCAGCTGACAGCTGCGAAGGTCTTATAAATCTTAAAATCAAAGATGGAAAGATAGATACAGCAACCATCATTGATAAAGGCCAGTTTAAACCTCCTGCAGGAGGGTTCATGATGGGAGGGCCTGGAGGTATGAATCCATTTCAAAATACCCCGGCCTTCTGCCGTGTTACTGCAACCCTTACGCCTACCACTGATTCGGATATCAAGATAGAGGTATGGATGCCTGTAGAAAAATGGAACGGTAAGCTTGTAGGCATCGGTAATGGTGTATGGGCAGGAACAATAAGCCATTCAGCAATGGCTGAACCGATCGCCAAAGGGTATGCAACAGTAGCAACAGATACCGGTCATGCGGGCACGGGTATGGATGTAAAGTGGGCAATAGGTCATAAAGAAAAGCTTGTTGATTTCGGCCATCGTGCGGTTCATGAGATGACGGTAAAGGCAAAGGAGATGCTGGTTGCCTATTACGGTAAAAAGGAGGATAAGGCATTCTGGGTAAGTTGCTCCACAGGCGGAAGACAGGGACTCATGGCTGCCTACAGATATCCTGGAGATTTTAATGGCATCTCATCAATGGCGCCGGCTAACCCTATGGTGGGCCTTATGATAAGCTCTTTATGGTCAGGCTATGTATCTCTCAGAGATGATGCACATAAACTGACTCCTGCGCAACTTATGGTCTCAAACAAGGCATACACTGATAAATGTGATGAAGTAGACGGTGTAAAGGATGGGCTTGTCTCATGGCCTGAGATGTGCAGTTATGATCCTGGCATCATTCAGTGCAAGGATGGGGATCAGGAAAGCTGTCTGACCAATCCACAACTTGAGGCACTAAGGGATATTTATGGCGGTGTAAAAAATCCAAGGACAGGAGAACAGGTATTCGCTGGTTTTACTCCTGGAAGCGAACAGATGCTTGCCATGCTGGCAGGTGGTCCGGAGCCATTTGCAGGTGCAACCTCATACTTCCGTGATGTCGTATTCAATAACCCCGCCTGGGATTTCAAGTCCTTTGATTATGATAAAGACCTTGTCGCATCCTACAAGGCGGCGTCTGATATCGTGGATGTGCCCCCTGATGGGCTTTCAAAATTTATTAATGGCGGTGGAAAACTTCTGCTTTCACACGGCTGGGCAGATGGACTCATACCTGCTGCAAATACAGTAACATTTTATAAGACCATGACAGAAAAGCTGGATAAGGATAAGGTTGCTGATTCCGCAAGGCTCTTCATGATCCCCGGAATGGGTCATTGTGCAGGCGGTAACGGCCCAAGTGTTGTTGATATGCTCTCTGTAATAGATACATGGGTTACTACCGGAAAGGCACCTGAAACTATTTTAGCAAGCACAGCTCCAATGCCTGGTCAGAAACAGATGACTCGTCCTTTGTGCCCCTATCCAAAGGTTGCTGTTTACAAGGGCTCAGGTAGCACCGATGATGCTGCAAATTTTGAGTGCAGGGTGAAAAAATAGGGGCCAAGGATTCCAGGGTTCCAGGGTTCGAGTGAAAAACCTTTTCTGATTTTTATTGCATAGTTTACTTTTGTAGGGGCACGCGGCAGCGTGCCCTTTTTATATTATCTTTTATACTTTATCAGAGTGTAATATAAACATTATGTCCGAAATAATCCTGACAACCAAAAGGCTGCGACTAGAAAAAATCGGAGAAGAGCACAAGAAAGATCTCTTTAAACTACTCTCCAATCCAAAGGTTCATAAATATTTCCCCAAAACGCTTGTTGGAAAAGAAGCAGAAGACTTTTATGAGAAGATACAAATCAGGTATAATACTGACGGATATTGCTTTTGGGCTGTTATTAGAAAAAGCGATGATATCTTACTTGGCATCTGCGGACTTTTTTCTCAGGTTATTGAAGGGCAAAAAGAGGTTGAAGTCGGATATCGTTTTTTTGACAAGTTCTGGGGACAGGGTTATGGCCCTGAAGCAGCATCAGGTTGTATAGATTATGCAAAAACAAAATTAAATTTGTCATCAGTAATTTCACTCATTCGTTCTGTTAACATTCAATCTATAAGGGTAGCAGAAAAGAATGGTTTAGTTTTTGAGAAAGAGGTAATATTTCATGATATGCCTCATAATCTATATCGACTTTATCTATAAAGGAGGACTGCAATGTATAAAAATATTTTCATTGTTGCCTTAATTGTCATTTTTCTATCATCCTGCTCTCACTGGATTTCTGTTAATCCTCTTTCCCCTCCGGCTGAACCGGATAAAAAAATGGAAGGTCTATGGAAACTGGAATCCAAAGAGAATGATAAGGTATACCTTCACATCGGAAAAAAGAATGAAAACTATATGATAGCACTTAGTGTTGAGCATAAGGAGGATGGAAGCCTTGATATTGTAGAAATCCCCTTTTTTATATCCAGAACAGGTACAAATAATTATTTAAATATCAGGTATGAAGATATCGAAAAGGGTGTATCAGAAGCTGATAAAGGATTTATATTTGTAAAATATTCCTTTTCTGATGATAACACGCTCTCCTTCTATCAATTTGATCCTGAGATAATAAAATCCGCAGTACAATCAGGGATTCTTAAAGGAGAAATATACTACAGAGAAACAACAAACCCTGTAACTGAAAGTGGGAATAAAGAAAAAACAACTCAGGAAAAAACAATTGATAACGTAAAGATAACCGATACTTCCGAGAATATGGTCAAATTTATCAATTCGGAAGGGAATAAGTTTGTGGATGAGGTAATAAAGTTTATCAGGGTGAAATAGATTATGGCAACTGTCAAGCAACACTACGAAGAGGTATTGGCCGATGTCTATTCCTGGATGTACGGCGGGTTTGAGAATGGGCTTAATCGTAACAGAGATTTCATAAAGAAACATGGATTAACACCAAAAGGTTCGGCCCTGGCTGTTGATCTGGGTGCAGGAAGCGGGTTCCAGACAATCCCACTTGCTGAGGCCGGATATCATGTTACTGCAATTGACTTGAGCGTAAAATTACTTAATGAACTCATGGTTAATTCAAAAGATCTCCCGATAACCATTGTTCAGGGTGATCTGCTTGAGTTTGATAGTTACGTCAATAATAAACCGGAGCTGATAGTATGCATGACCGATACTATTCTACACCTTGATTCAAAGGATATGGTTTATTTACTTTTTAGAAAGGTCTTTGCGGCACTGGAACCGGGTGGAAGGTTTGTCATCACATTCCGTGACCTGACCTATGAACTGAAAGACCAGGATAGATTTATACCTGTAAGGAGCGATGATAATGCAGTTTTTACCTGTTTTCTTGAGTATGAACCGGAAACAGTTAAAGTCCATGACATTGTTTACAGGAAGATTGATGGTAAATGGAATCTCTCTAAAAGTTTTTTTAGAAAGCTGCGACTATCAAGGGAATGGGTCGAGGAACAGCTTATTCAAAGCGGATTTAAAATACTGGTATCTGATTTTAAAAATGGTTTTATGACCATGATTGGTCAAAAATAATTATGGATTAACTGTAGGTTTACCTGCCTCTGGTAGATATTTCTGGCTTAATTTTTATTTTTATATTGTAGAGACAAGGCATGCCTTGTCTCTACTTGGTGGTGTATGAAACACCACCCTACGAAAAAACTTTTATAAAATTAAATAGGAATAACATTGTGACACAGTTTGGTAGTAAAAATTCTATTTGTTTTCAAGAAAGGTTTTAAAATGAAATCTATTTTTACTGTGCTCTTTATTTTTATAGTTCAAACTCTGGTTATCGCAGAGGATTTTCAGGAACGTCCTGACTGGAAACATTTTTTCACTGACCAGGGTGTTGATGGAACAATCGTTGTAATTGACGAACGTGTGAACGGTCATTGGGTATATCAAAAGGATCGTGCCCATAAGCGTTATTCACCGGCTTCAACCTTTAAAATCCCACATGTCTTATTTGCCCTTGATGCAGGTGTTGTTAATGATGAATTTCAAGTGATTAAATGGGATGGTAAGAAAAGAACATATGATTTCTGGAACAAAGACCAGACACTGCGGTCATCAATGCGTGATTCTGTTGTATGGGTGTATCAGAATTTTGCTACTGCTATTGGTGAAAAGGCAGAAAAAGCGTATCTCAAAAAGATAAATTACGGGAATGCTGACTTTTCCGGGCCAGTCGATTATTTCTGGCTTAATGAAAGCTTAAAGATATCAGCATTTGAGCAGATTGCATTTTTACAGCGGCTATATAGAAATGAGTTACCCTTTTCAATCGAACATCAGCGACTTGTAAAAGACATCATGATTGTTGAAGCACAAAAATACTGGATACTCCGCGCAAAGACAGGTACCTATTTAAAATATGGTTGGTATGTTGGATGGGTGGAGCACCCTGATGGGGCCGTGTTTTTTGCTCTAAATATTGATATTAACAAGGATGAAGATGTTCCAAAACGGATAGAAATTTCTAGGGCTATTCTACGATCTATAAAGGCGTTGGAGTAAATTGTTGGGGACCAAGGGGTCGAGGGTTCTAGGAAAGACCGTTTTACTTCTTATCTTACAGCCATTGTGAAAATGTCTGCCTTGACATTCTGTGTCTTGTTATTAAAAATATCAACCTGTCTGGTCAACCCTCAAACCCAGTTGTGAGGTAACCCAATTGTTTTGTATTCAGCTATCCAGAAGTAATGAAGACGCCTAATCCTGATGTCGGTAGCATAGTCAGAAAGAGACTCATGCAAGTCTGAATCTGACGGAAAATTTTTCAAGACTTCGTGTTCAGTGCCATCATCCAATCTACGGAGTTGATAAGTATTGCCATTCGAATCCTGTCTTGAGATTGGGGTACTGCTTCCTTTTACAAAAATATTATCAATCATTACAACTTTTGCACCGGGAGTGAGTTTGGAGTGGAAGATCGAAAGAAAGGCGTTTATTTTGGCTCTTGGGATATGAGACCACCAGAATCCGTGAAATCCCGCAGTATAATCACGGGATATGGAATGAAGTGAATAGGCATCAGCAATGACAAATTGAACGTTACAGGTGCCGAAATTCTTTTGACTCGCGAGCTCAATCACATTCAAATTGAAATCCGTAGCAAGGATGGCTGTTGCTGATTTAGCTATGCATTGGGTCCAGTACCCGGTGCCACATACGACTTCAAGTACCTGCTCATGTAAAAATGCATTGCTCAGAAAATCCTTCAGAGTATTCAAATCATCCTGACGCTCCGCTTTGTCATAGATGCGTTCATATTCAGTTGCTCGATGTGAATAGTAATCAATGATTGTATCTCTTTCAGTGCTCATTATCCTTATCCTAAACGCCAGGCTTACCACTTGTTATTTGCTTTAACACTCTACATTTCATTGCCGGTATTAATTGTGCCCCATTGTTCGCTATACTTTAAATTATTTGTACAACCAGGAATAAAAATACATACAATTAATAAAATATTGCTTTCATTGTATTTACCTCGTTATGTGAAAGATGTGGCATGTAACAATTTGAGATACCAGGATGAAAAATACCCTTTCCCTCTGTAATCACTCGACCTTTGACCCCTAGAACCCTTGAATCCTTGAACCCTTTCTTCATCTCTTCACCTTCGCCCCCAGATATTTCTTAATATCATAATATCCTGCATTACGTGCCAGTGCACCGAAGGTGCCCAGTGTTAAACCGCTGGGTGGCGTTTTGCCAATCTCATTCACGCCATAGAAGCATCCGCAATCATGCATGGTTCTTTTGTTAAAAACGATCGTCCCCTGGCTGCCATTGCATGCCTCTTCTATCCATGTAAAAAGGTATGTGTCTTCCCTCAGTTTTACATATTTGCATGGGGAACTCCACATCATGCCGGGCACATCATTTTTATAAAAGATGGTCCATGAGTATGAGAAGGGCGTGCTGTATACATGGATGGATGACATGAAATCACTGTATGACCATGTGAGTGAAGTGCCTACCATTTCATCTGTAAAGTGGTGCCTTAACATACCGGGAGCTTTGATACCTTCCATCTCGATGATGCCGAATAAAACCTCCTGTGACACCTCATTTGCCATGTAAGGAGAACCAAGCATTGAGTAAACGCATGTAGTAAGACCATTTGCAAGATCTAATACGATGTAAACACTTTCATGCGGGGTAACATCACTGTGTGGATTCACGAAAACGATCATGTTTTCAGCAGGCTCAAATGCCTCATAAAGCTCTTCATGCCATCTTACCTCTCCTTCACGACGGTATTTGAGCTTTTTTATCTCATCAAATCTGTAATTCCATACAGGGCCATTATTGTCATAGCGGAGAGTTAGTTCTTTACCCACGAGATAATCACTTAACGGCATCTTGTTACCTAATGTGCCTGAATCCATAACCCCTGCATCATTAAACGGAGGCGGGCTTTGCTTAACAATTTCATTTACCCGTTTTTCAGTTAATGGAGGGAGATCCTTAAAGGGCCGGTACACAGGCCTGAATCCTTTCTTTTTTACTACTGGTGGGGGCGGCGGAGGTTCTTTGCCTTTAGGCACAGGGGGTGTCTTCATTTCATAAATAATCTCTTTACCATGATCATCAAAGGCATGGAACTGTGCTATCTGGCCTGTTATCTCTCCCTCTCCCCTGAACATGTAATATTCAAGTTCATCTTTTTCATTGAACCCGAGCCTTACGCCTGCCTGTGTGAGTGTGAAGAGGTCAAGGATATACATAGTCATAATGCCGGAGAATTCACATTCGACCCTGTCATATAAAAATATATTTTCATCTACCTGAATAAAATCCGAAGGGGCGCAATAGACAAGTTCATCATTATTTCGGGTCAGCTCCAGAAAAGAGGAGTATGTAACTGAAAGGAAGAATTCCAGGGTTTCTATGCCCATGTCCGTTTTCCAGTGAAAACCCTTGCCTGATATCCTGTTTGTTATATGGTGACGTTCATGAGGAGCAGATTTGCCTGTATCAACATAACCATAGTATATCTCCCTCTGTACCTCCCTGTTATCTTCATACCCGCAGAACCATATCTCAATAACCGTGGCAAGGCCGGATTTCAGGTCTATAGCAATGTTGTAACCCTTCTGTGTGCCGGGGATCATATGTGAAAAGAAAACAACATGCTTGAGGGTCAGTGCTCCATAACCGCATTCAACCGCCTTTTTACCATCTTCAATAAGAGATAACCTGCTGATATCTCTAAATGTGTATTCAAGCACCGGGCCGTTATCAGTTACAATTTTCATTGATTTGCCTGCAAGAATATCAGAACGTTCAGAAACACATTCCGGCCCACCGAAAAGTGCACCTAACTCTTCATCAATCTGATCCCTGGTGAGTTTTGTATATTGAAACCTGTGCATCAGCATTTTTGACCCTCCCTGTTTTATTATTAAGGCTCAATACGATTAATATTAAACCTGTCAAAATCATGGTCATAACTATACAGGATATTCTGTTTATCTCCCTCAAGGCAGGCAATCAGATAACAGTCAACAATTTCAACATTTTTTGTTTTCCATAAATCAAGACTGCGAAGAACGACCTTTTTTTCCTTGATCCTGATTCCTTTGTAACTGATAAGCGTTGATAACACCCCAGCAATCTCTTCTTTTGGTATTTTATAAAAACTGTTTTTCAGTCTGTTTTAACTCGCTTAGATCTTTAAGAAGCTTTATTTCAGCCTCCTCTTGTTTTTTAAGGAGTTTTTTAAGATTTTTGATTTTTTGTTCTTGTTCTTCAAAGGTGGGTTTGCCGCACATTTACTAAACCTCAACGAAGTATAATTATCAGATTATTTCTCCTTAGATAAATTAGTAATCAAAAGAGAGCTTTACATCCAACACCTCTTGGTCAATAACGATAGCCAATATGAACACTGAAATCCCGGTAGTTTTGTCCCTGATCATTATTAAAAGCTGAAGATATATGCCATACACCAACCTGAGCTCTTACTGATATTTTTTTATTGTATATGTATTCAACTCCCAGTCTACCATCGAACAGACCAAAGGGGCTTTCCTCGCCAAGTGCTACATAACCTGTTGGATGATTTAGATAACCCAACCCGGCTAAAACACCAGTAAAAAGATTAAATTTATCAAAACGTAGAATGTCGTATAAAATTCCAGTTTGGATACCATATAGTATTTCTTCTTTCTTTATGTCACCTTGTTCTTTGATATTTGCAAAAATAATTTCGCATTCCATTCTATATGAATCCTTTAAATATTTTCCTGCATAAATCCTTAACTGTCGACTTTCATAATCGACAATAGTAGAATTTTTCAAGAGTCCGTTAGCCTCCTCTGCATAATGATGAGATATGCCTACATACTCTGTGCTTTTTGATCCCTGTTCCGCCGACGCAATCCTATCAGAAGTACAATTCCCCATAACCAAAATAACTAAAACTATAAACAATTTATGTTCCATAATGTAAAAATACCTTCGTTATACTCCTAAATTCTTTTCTCTTATTACTATTTGCTAATATCTCCAAAAGCATATTTGCTAATGATATCTGTAAGGTCTATGGGTGGTTCTGTATCTATTATTGTAGCACCTGGAAGCAAACGTTCATAAGCTCCACCTGGATTTATATTTATGTACCTCTCTCCAATCAGACCTGATGTTTTAATCGAAGCTATAGCATCTTCGTATATCTTAATACCATTAGCTATTTGCATTTCTACTACAACCAACTGCTTTTCCTGATCCATTATTAATCCCTTGACTCTACCTACTTCCATACCAAAAATTTCAATATTATTATTTATTCTCAACCCAGAGACAGATGTAAATTTGGCATATAATTTGTATGAATCAGATTTTAAAAGATTTACATTACCGAGCTTTACGGTCATATAACTAATACTTATTATTCCAATAAGAACAAATATACCCACTATCGTCTCAATTGTTATTTTTCTCACTTCCTCACTCCTTTGATTCCCCTTAAAATCAGCTCCTTTTTCTCATGAATTCTTTGGTCATAACATTTGAATCTATATTTCCAATTATCTGACGTCTAAGATCATCTATACATCGGATTTCATCAATAAAAGGGTGTTCAAAATGATTCAATTCTTTGATTGTACCTTGGAAAACAAGTCTTCTATTGTGAAGTAAAAGCACACGATTTGAGATCAACAATACTTCCGGCAGATCATGACTAACCAGGATTGCTGTAAATTGCAATTTTTTCTGATATTGTGAGATCATACTTAATATAGCATTCTTTCTCATTATATCCTGCCCACTGGTCGGTTCATCAAAAAGAACAATTTCAGGATCTGTAACCAATGCTCTACCCAAAGCAACTCTTTTCTGCATACCTCCTGAAAGCTCAGCCGGGTATTTATATATGTCTTCTAAAAGTTCTATCTGTTCAATACGGGCCATTACTTTTAATGCTATTTCCTTCTCAGTCATTTTAGTTGTCTGACGAAGAGGAAGAGCAATATTTTCATAGACAGTTAAGGAATCGAAAAGAGCATTATTCTGGAACATATAACTTATTCGACTTAGATAGAAATACCATTCCTTCTTGGAAAATTCCTTTATAAGCTTTCCATGAAAAAATATATCGCCTTCATCCGGTTCGAGTAATCCAATGATATGTTTTAATAATACACTCTTTCCCACGCCGCTCTTCCCAATAATAACAGTAATTTGCCCTTCGAATATCTTTAGACCAATTTTATCGAGAATAACTCTGTCTCTAAATTTTTTTGATATATTACGGAATTCTATTAAAGGGCATTCCATGAGAACCTACAGTATTAAAGCAGTAATTGTATAATCTGAAATAAGAATAATGATACATGAAAGTACTACGGCAGAGGTTGTGGAAAGTCCGACACCTTTAGCTCCATATGCACCGGAAAAAGTATGTGTATAATATCCTTTAAAACAACATATTGTACAAATGACAATCCCAAAAACCAGAGATTTTATTAACCCACCAATGATATCATCCATGATTACACTTGTTTGAATACTATTAAAGTAGGTGCCGGGATTTAAACCCAGAAGGAGGACAGTACTAAGGTACCCACCAAATATACCTACAATATTAAACAGAGTAGTCAAAATTGGAAAACTTATAATGGTAGCTGCAATCCTCGGGCTCACTAAATATCTGATAGGGTCAATACGCATAGACTGGAGGGCATCAATCTGCTCTGATATACGTTGAATCCCAATTTCTGTAGCCATAGATGATCCGGCTCTTGCAGTGACCATAATCGCAGTAAGGACAGGACCAAGCTCTCTTATTAACGATAGTGCAACAACTGAACCAAGATAACCTGTGGAACCGACCCTTATTAAAGTACTGTAGAGTTGCAGACCCAGTACCATGCCTGTAAACAGCGCCACAAGTATGACTATATGGGTTGACCCTGCTCCAATAAAATAGATTTGTTCTATTACAGGGAATAATTGTCTACGGCTGAAAACTCTTAAAAAACCTTTACACATAAAAATAAAAACTAAGCCTAATTTGTTGACTATATTTATAGTTATTTGAAACCATATTTTTTTATCACATATTTTTATCAATTGATAATTCCATATATGAATTTATTATTATAGCCACCGGAGGAGGAGATAAAAAATATATTGGAGGACCTCCGATGGCTAATAGAAGGGATTACCTTACATCCCTCTCCCTCCCGCTTTCATCGTCTTTCATTGTATAGTTTATTAAAATAGAAATTTATAATTTCATATATTAAGGGTATTTTTTGTTTACAGAAAACTTTCCCTTTTTCTGTTAATCGTATGATAATTTTACGACGATCTAGATCATGGGATTCTCTACACACATATCCTTTACATTCAAGTGAATCAATACACTCTGTGATAGTACTCTTACTGAGACGGATACATATTGATATCTGCGTAGGGGTTAATTTGTTTGGCTCATGATTAAACAAATTGTCAAGTAATTCAATTTGGTAAACAGTGACTTTAAATTCATCATGCAATTTTTTTTCCAGTTTATGAAATTGTTTTATAAATGAATAGAATGACTTTATAGTTTTATTTTTAAGAGTTTCTTCTGGGGTAATAAATAATTCTCTATTTTCCAAATCATTACTATTATTCATTTAACATCTCCTCTATGAAACATACTTATCTTCTATCGCCACATATTTTATTCCTGTTTAACTTTATACCAAGCAGCATATATGGCCGGCAAAACCAAAAGAGTTAGTATGGTAGCACCGACCAAACCTCCACCTATGGCAACTGCCATGGGACCCCAAAATACATTAAAAGAAATAGGGACCATAGCAAGAATGGCCGCCGCTGCTGTCAGCATAATTGGTCGAAAACGCAGGGTTGTTGCATTTATGATTGCATCCCAGAGTGACTCACCTGCCTTAAGTTGCTGATCAATTTGATCAATAAGGATGACACTGTTACGCATGATGATGCCCGAAAGAGCAAGAATCCCTAACTGTACTACAAAACCCATCGGACTTCCTGTCAGGAATAAAGCCAGACTCACCCCGATTAAACCCATTGGAGCGGTAAGAAGTGTCATGATCATCTTTGAGATGCTTTGTAACTGGAACATCAAAAGAGTCATGATAATGATAATCATCATGGGAACAGGTACCATCAACCATTTAGATGCATTGTTGCTACTCTCTAAGGTTCCAGCGACCTCGATGGTATAATCCTGCGGCAGCGAATTTCTGAGAGACTCCAGATTGGCATATACTTTTTGAGTCGCATCATTACCTGTAACCCCTGGAACAACGTTAGCCTGCAGAGTAATAGTCGGTTTCAGATCGCGTCGCCATATAAGCCCATCTTCCGCATCATAACTTATTCTTGCAATCTGGTCCAAAGGAACAAAACGCCCTTCACCCACATGGACATTCAGATTTTTTACCTGTGACAAATCAGCCCTATTGTTAGCATCGATTCGAAATAGGACACTGACCGTTTTGTCCATTTCTCGAAATTCAGCAATCTGTGCGCCTGAAAGGAGAGTCTGTAGGTTTGCGGCAAGAGTTCTGTTATCAAGCCCAAGAGCTCTGACCTTATCCTGATCGATATCAAGATGCATAACCTGGTTTTTCTTGTACCAATCCAAATGAGGATCTTTCAGATTGGGGTCTGCATACATCACTTCAAGAGCACTCTCCGCTATCTCCCGAACTCTGTCATGTTCAATTCCGGAAACCCTGAGAAGTACAGGATATGATTCAGAAGGACCTGATTTAATTATCTTAACATTGCTACGAACTTCCGAAAATTTAGTACTGAAAAGCATGTTAGCTTTTGATATGAGTCGTTCCCGCGCATCACGATCTTTAGCAAGTAGTATTATTTGGGCAAAATTACTGTCAGGAAGTACAGGTTCAGCAGTCAGGATAAATCTGGGTGCTCCCTGGCCAACATAATACGAATAATTAATCACATCAGAATCATTGTCAAATTGTTTAGCGAATCTGGTTGTTATCTGCTCTGTTGCCTTAATGGAAGCCCCCTGAGGAAGACGAATATCAACTACGACCTCTGGTCGAACCGACGCAGGGAAAAACTCCTTTTTTACAAAACTCATCAACTTTACAGCGCATAATAAACTTACTAAGGTCGCCATGATTACCAACCATCGATGTCTCATGCACCAGGATAAAAGCCTTTTAAACCACCTATAAAATGGAGTATCATATATGTCATGCCCTTCATCGTGTGATTTTGGTTTGACCAGAAGTGATCCGATAAGAGGAGCCGCTGTTCCAGCTACAATCCATGAAATGATGAGGGCAATCGCTACCACATAAAAAAGAGATCCTACAAATTCTGAAGCCGAACCCTTTGAAAAGCCAACGGGTAGAAATCCGGCGCTGGTGACAAGGGCACCTGTCAGACGGGGGTAGGCTGTGGCAGTATAGGCAAAAGAAGCTGCATCAACTCGTTTCCAACCCTGTTCCAGCTTGACGAGCATCATCTCAATGACAATAATGGCATCATCAACAAGAAGTCCCAATGCCACAATGAGCGCTCCCAGAGATATCTTATGCAGGTCGATTCCTGAAAATTTCATAACAATGAACACCGTCAGAATGACTAAGGGGATGCACAATGTGACTACCACGCCAGAACGCAGACCCATGCTTATAAAACAGACGATGAGTACAATAATCACTGCCTCGACCAGTACATGGACAAAATCTTCAATAGAATTTTTTACAACCGTTGGCTGATCAAATACAGAGGTGAGTTCAATTCCTGCTGGAAGATCCTTTTGAATCCTAGTCACCAGTTGTTCTAGATTTTTACCCAGGGTAAGAATATTTCCCCCTTCCTGCATGGAGACTGAAATACCGATGGCGGGATATCCATTAAAAAACATCATGGTATCCGGAGGGTCTGAATATCCGCGTGTGATTTTGGAAATATCACCTAGACGGAAGGTCTTACCTGCGACATTAAGAGGGACATTACCCAGGTCTTCCAAATCCTTGAACATCCTATTGACCCTGAGGTATACACGATCTGAGTTTGTTTCGATCATTCCGGAAGGAGTCATGGCGTTCTGACTTTCCAGTGAATGGGCTATAATCGAAGGATCAAATCCCATCTTGGCCAACTTGTTCGTTTCCATTTCCACTGTTATTTTTTCGGCCTGGACACCCAGTAGTTCCACTTTCTTGACTCTGGGAATACCCAGAATCTTGCGCCTGATCCTTTCTGCAAGCTCCCTCATTTCCTCATAAGTTAATCCATCCCCGGTAAGGGCAAATACACACCCGAATACATCACTGAAGCGATCGTTGAAGAAAGGACCTACCACTCCTTTCGGCAGGGTATCCTTCATATCTCCTACCAGATTACGGACTTCCTTCCATATGGATTGAATCTCATCTACTGTTACCTCATCATCTTTAAGAGAAACATAAATAACAGACTGACCTGGTGTAGAAAAACTCTTTAAATAATCCAATCCTGGTGTTTCCTGAAGTTTTTTCTCTATTTTATCTACTACCTGCTCTTCCATTTCCCGGGCGGTTGCCCCTGGCCAGGCAACGCTGACAATCATCTGACGTATGGTAAAATCGGGATCCTCCATTCTTCCAAGGTTTATGTAGGAATAAATGCCTCCGATAAAAGCAACGATGATCAAATAATATATAAACTGTTTATGGCTGAGCGCCCATTGAGTCAAGTTGAACTGCTTCATGATCTGCCGCCTCCCAATATTTTTACCTGCTGTCCTTCCTTCAATTTATGAACTCCAGCGGTCACAATTATTTCACCAGGATTCAGACCTTCTAGTATCTGGATAATATTATTTCCAAAGTCGCCAGTTTTTATGGGTCGTAGTTGTAGTATTCCATTTCGTATAACCCAAACAAATGGAGCCTCTTTCGTCTGGTAAATGGAGGAAAGAGGGATAAATATCCTGTTATCCTGATCGCCGAGCATTTCTACAGAAGCTGTCATACCTAATTTGACTTCGGGAAGTTGTTCCGTAAGACTCACCCTGACTTTATAGGTCCTTGTGACAGGATCAGCCATTGGTGCAATTTCGCGTATGGTGGCTGAACAATCAATGCCTGTTATCGCCCAGAATGTAATTCGTGTTCGTTGATTATTGTGAATATTCTGCAAATGATTTTCAGGTATATATATTTCAATTTCACGATCACCGTCTCTGACAATTGTCATAACAGGTTGCCCGGCACCCACTACCTGTCCGATTTCACCCTGGATAGATGACACTACTCCATCGTAATTTGCATTAAGACTACAATAATTTAACTGATTGAGACTCTGAGCATACATTGCGCTGACATTCCTGTATTCAGCACTTGCTACGTCATAAGCGGTTTGAAAACGATCCATTTGGGATCGACTGATCACCTCCTGTTCAAAGAGTAAACGATATCTATTGTTATTTTTTTCTGAAAATTGAAGCTGTGACTTAGCCGCTTCAACCATTGCCAATTGGCTTTTAACAATTTGCTCTATATCTTTTGGATCAATCTGCATAAGAGGCTGTCCCTTCTTGACATAGGAACCCACCTCAACATGGCGGCTTATAATTTTACCACTCACCTGGAAAGCAAGTTGACTTTCATAACGTCCACATACCTCTCCAGCATAGATATGCAGTTGCCCTGACAATTCTGGAGTTATTGACATGGCCTGAACCTGTAAAATGTCCTGTTTTACGGTTTCGGTCTGTGGGTCATGATCACTATGCATAAGAACTGCTATTAGTATTCCAAGGGTAAAGATAATACTCACTATGATAAAAATATTTTTTGTTTTTTTGCTTAAGTTAAACACCTTTAAAGCTCCTTTTGTCATATTAATTTCAAAATTCTTATTGCTTATAGATATTACTCAAATTTTTACCCATTGCATAATGCACCGCAGCTTCAGCCCTGAGATAATTATAAACAGACTGTATTTGATTTGTTTCAGAGATTGATAGATCAGTTACAGCATCAAGTACCTCTGTGGCTGTTCCTTCACCTTCTTCATATCGTTTTTTATTAATCCGTAGATTTTCTTCTCCCTGGACTATTGCATCGCGGTTTACAAGGATGCTCGCGTAGGCATTGTCGAGCGAAAGTATATAACTTTGTAGTTGAAGTTTTATTTCATCTACAAGTTTTTCCCGCTGCTCTATAAGTTGTCTCTTGCTGATTTTTGTTTTCTGAAGGTCAGAAAAAGATCTGCCGCCATCAAATAGATTAACCTTAACACCTAGAGAAATGATCCAATTATCTTCATGGACCTGATATGAATTCTCCTTATATTCTTTAGTGCCACTGAGAAAAAATTTTGGTAAAGATTCAGATCGTTTTACAACCTCTTCCAGATCAAGAGCGTTAAGAGTATGATCTAAAATGAGAATTTCAGGACGCATAGAAAGAGCAACATCACATGCATTTTCATAGCTAATAGAGGGAGGAATAATATTTACTTCAGGCTCCAAAGGTTTAATATTTTTTTTAAGAGGGCGCAGCAGAAGATTGTTTAGATTTGATGACCGTATATCAACAAGATTTTTTGTTGTAAGGTACCTTCTTCGCGCATCTGAAAGCCTTACTTGGACCTGTAAAAGATCGTTTATTGTTATTACACCTGCTTCAAATAGATTTTTTGTGTCTGAGTTATGGGCTGTTAAACGTTCTGTTTCTTTTGCAGCCAAATCCATAAGGTGTATTGATTCCAGAAGATCATAGAATGAATTAGTAAACTCAATTGCAATATCATTGCTAGTCTTGACAGTATCAAACTTCTGTGCTTCCAGAATCATTTTAGATGCTTCATATTTTGATAGGCTTCCTCGAAAATCAAAAAGAATCTGTTCGACCTCGATGCTGTAAGAATAAAATTCAGCATCAGATGCAGGAACTATTTGTGTCCCAAATTTCATTGCAGGCTGATGAGAAAGGTCAGTGTAAAACAAACCTGCTCTAATGTTAGGAAGAAGATCTGATCTAGCTATTTTTGTATTTGTTTCTGCAAGTAGCTCACTGAATTTGGCAATTTTCACTATACGGCTATCTTCTGTAACGATTTTTAATCCTTCGGAAAGAGTGATACCTGGGTCATCTTGGGCAACTGCCTTAAATGATTGGATTAATAACATTGCAAAAACAAATTTCAATAAACTTCGACTGATTAAATTCATTTTAATTTCTCTTCAGTTTAATATGTCTTTAATATCTGTAGCCTTCCAGCAAGAATAACTGACAAGCCCAAAATGCCTCATGGCATCAACTAAAAATATTCCTAAATCACTTTTATTATTTTCATAATTGTATGACGGCAACACTGCAATAATTGCATAATCATCCGGCGCATCATTATTTTGAAAAAACCCAATATGGGCATTTTCTCCACCGATTTTTTCTGTAACTTTCAATATTTCTATTAGGTCCTGATAGTTGTCTTTTTTAGGGAATGCCGGGATTCGAGTAATAATAATTTCTAATTGTTTCATATGCCACCTCCCCAGTTTTTCATTGACGTTATATAAAGCATGAGCTATGCCAAAAAAATTATTAGAATAATATTAGACAGTTACCTGTCTATATGCTAATAACTGTTTAATAAAACAGAAAATGCTGCTTTATTGAACAGATAGCCGTGCAATAAAGCGGTATCCAAAAAGAAAGGAGTCTATTATGATTGATGAAAATATATTCTTTAGAGAGGCAACATTGCTAATATGCGGAAGTCTCGAAATTGAAAAAGCCTTATGGAATGTATTGCTATACATCCGTAAACACATCCCGGCTGATATTATTTTTTTAAATGTATACAACAGTGATACCGGTATAGGTGAAAGTCTGGCAAAAGCTAATCTTGATGGTGGACGACTTATATCACTTAAATTACTTTTACCGGAAAATGCAAAAAATATTTTAGATGAACTTCAAAAAAAACCTGATGAAAAAGCCGATGTTTTGATTTTTAATCAATCGAGTGATCCCGCGATTATAGAATCTTTAAGTTTACTAACTGGTGATCAGAATGTTAATTTTATAGCTTTTTCTCCAATTCCCAAATGGAACCTTTTCTGTAGTATCCTCATTGGTAATCATATGAATGAAAAATATACAGAATACCATATGCATCTACTTTCTCTTCTCAATGAACCCATGGCTATTGCAATGAGCAATTATCTACGCTACCGCGAAGTTTTAAGGCTCAAAGACATTGTATTAGATGATAATCGCTATCTGCAAAATGAACTTCTGCAGGATATCGATAGTGAAATTATAGGAACTCAGTATGGCCTTCAGCAAATAATGAAAATGGCAATTCAGGTAGCACCACTGATGAGCCCTGTTCTCATTCTGGGAGAAACTGGAACTGGAAAAGAGGTAATGGCTACAACGATTCACAACCTTTCTCTTCGTCGTGATAAACCATTCATTAAGGTGAATTGCGGTGCAATCCCTGAGTCATTAATAGACAGTGAACTTTTCGGACATGAAAAAGGAGCTTTTACAGGTGCTTTCAGCAAAAAAAGAGGACGATTTGAACGGGCAGATAGTGGTACCATTTTTCTAGATGAAATAGGAGAATTACCTTTAGAAGCTCAGATACGTCTACTCAGAATTCTACAGGAAAAAGAAATAGAACGAGTTGGTGGGACAGAAACTATAAAGGTAGATATTCGTATAATCGCCGCAACTCATTGTAATCTTGAAAAAATGATATTTGAAGGAAAATTTCGTAAAGATCTGTTTTATCGTCTAAATGTTTTTCCCATTACAATCCCCCCCTTACGAGAACGACTTACTGATATCCCCATCTTAGTCCATCATTTCATAAGAAAAAAGGCTCAAGAAATGGGACGGGTAAATATTCCTGTAATTAAACAAGGTTCTATGCAATCATTAATGAATTATTATTGGCCAGGTAACATAAGAGAATTACAGAATGTTGTGGAACGCGCTCTTATTTTATGTGACAGTGAAACACTTTCTTTTGACAACATAGATGTTCAAGATAGTTCAAAAAATGTCGTCTTTTCACATATGAATAACGATACTCGAGATTTTAATATAGCTGTAACTCAAATTATTAATCAAGCTTTAGAAAAGACAGAAGGACGGATTGAAGGAGAAAAAGGTGCTGCGAGACTTCTTAATCTGAATCCTTCTACACTCAGAACAAAGATGAAAAAATTAGGAATACCTTTTGGTAAAAAAAGCCGTTAACTATTGACTTATTATTACATGAAGAGAACAATTGTCATTATATTATAATAGAATAAAAATATCTGATAATCTGTAAGAAGACGAACTTAAGTTGACACCTTGCAAAAAGGGGGGGGTGGTCAGATACCTTCAAGATTACAACCGCATAATCAGTGATGCAGGATCTAATGGCTCTTCCTTTATTTATTCTTATTTTCCTTAAACAACAATCTTTTCTTTCCCATCCTCCCCATTTTTTTCATACTCCTCCAGGAATTTACTCCCATCCTGATGGGTCATATTAGGGATGTAAGAGAAATATTTGTCAGTTATCATCTTTAGGGAAGAATGGCCCATCATTTTCTGTACCCATCCCAGGTTTTCACCCGATGGATCACGCATAAGATCGGGCTCTCCGCTTTCTATCAGAAATGTAGCAAACATTTACCGGCCTTTATAGTGCAGTGAGGGGGACGCTGTTAGGTTATGACTCCTGAGAAATAAGTGCCCTTTTTTAGCAGAACAAGTATTAAAAATTATATATGCAGTACTCGTTCTTTGAAAAAATGATATCCGAATATATCCTGAAAAAATATCGCATTCCGATCTTTAGCATGCATAAAAAGCCGTATAATGGCCTTTTGGAAGCCTTCTGGGCCTTGGCCCACCTCTTTATGTTACATGCTATCAACTTACAGGCTATCGCAAAACAAACTTTTGCTGCCCTGCGTACACGTAGTTTGGCCAAGCCATGAACACGTTTGAGTTCAGAATTGGTTGCTTCAATACCTGCACGTATGCTGTATCGTTCTTTCCAATCAGGAGTTTTCTGAATGAAAAACATCCTATCCCGAAGGATGATTCCTGGTGTAATCTCAAGACGAAAGTTACCAATAGTTCCTCTTGGTTTGCATCCTTTACTGCGGTGGTTGGGAGCCCTTACTGGGCATCTGTCAAGCTGACTGCACTTACGGCAGGTATCTCCATCAAATATGGCATGAAGAGAGCTTCCCTTTTGGTTGTTATGGCTGAGCATCCTGTGATCTATCGGGCTGTTTCCCATGGGGCATTTTACTAGAAAGCCTTCTGAGTCATACTCAAAACTATCTCTGCCCATGATATTTTCAGACAACCTGGCACGGTTGACCGGCGTAATGAACTCAATTTCCTGTTCTGTTATCTTTAGTGCTGATGGAACAGATGGATAACCGCCATCTGCAAAAAGAGTTTTAGGTTTTAATCCGGCATTATCTAACCGCTCGACAACTGAAACAGCTTTTCCTATGTCTGACCTGCCAGCTCCATGAACTTCATAATCAGTTATGATTTCTGTCTTCTCTTGGTTATTACATGTCTCGGCTATATGAACACTGTATCCCGCGCCCTTGTGTCCATAGGATGCATCAGGATCATAAGGGGATTGAAGGTTTGTTCCGCCTTCCAGCTTCTTTTTAACAGTAATCTTAGATGATCCTTCATCTGATTTAAGGTTGTTTTTTAACTCGCACTGTTCATTAAAGAGTCTATTCATGAGTTGGTAGGGTTCACTGCTTATTACCTCATTATCATGTTCAAAGAGGATAATTAGCGAGTACAGATATTCGGCCAGATCCTGTAGTTTATCCCTTTGTTCAGATGGTCCCAATCCAAACCAACCTTCATGATCAGTGGTATGCCACTTCTGTATTGCTTCTGGTACTTTTGAAAACTGGCCTTCAGTAAGACTTTTAAGAAAATGTGAGATAGTATCGGAAAACAGGGCTAACCTTCCCCGGATTCTTATGTTTGAGATAACATGTGTTGAATCGACCCTCTGATCGTTGGTAGATAGACCAAGCTTCTTTAATGCCTGGTTTCTGACAGTATCAAATACATTGCGAACCAGTTTCATTTCCGGGTCTTTGGCGGCTAGTCTCCTCCGGAACTCAACCAGTGACCTGCGAGACAGATAATCTCCATCGTCACTGATATCTAATGCATAACGCCACCGGATATCAAAGCTGAATGTATCAAGGGCTTGCTGATCGCTCAAGTTGTTAAACTCTTGCAGTAGGCATAAACCAAGCATGCGTGCAACACTGAAATTAGGGCGGCCTGTCTTACCATACAGAAAAGCATACTGATCTTCGTTCCTGAAGAGTATTGGAAGTATCTCAGTTTTAAACAGGTGTGCCCATGAGGTTTCAAGGCGGTTACGTAAGCTGGCTGATAACTCACTGCCTACACCGAATAACTTTTGTTGGGGATTGGTTTTCTTGTACATGATTTTTCCTAACACATGCTTGCATCATGCGCAAGAGTTACTTCTCAGGAATCGGTTATTAGGTTGGTGCGATTTAACCTAATAACCTTACAGCGTCCACCTTAATATGAGCGGGAACCTAAAAGGGGCGAACCGAAAAGGACTCAGATCTGTCGATGACTCTTAAGGATTGGACAGCTTAAACGAGTAAGAGTCAAGGGCAGACCCCAAGCCTATGTTGGGGTTTGATAGCCCTGAAGCACATTCAGGTCATTTCTTAAGCGCAGCAAACTTTTTATTAATCTGATCCCTGGTGAGTTTTGTATATTGAAACCTGTGCATCAGCATTTTTGACCCTCCCTGTTTTATTATTAAGGCTCAATACGATTAATATTAAACCTGTCAAAATCATGGTCATAACTATACAGGATATTCTGTTTATCTCCCTCAAGGCAGGCAATCAGATAACAGTCAACAATTTCAACATTTTTTGTTTTCCATAAATCAAGACTGCGAAGAACGACCTTTTTTTCCTTGATCCTGATTCCTTTGTAACTGATAAGCGTTGATAATGCGTGAGCAATCTCTTCTTTTGGTACTTTATAAAAACTTTTGAGGACAAAAATTACCTGAAATAAAACAATAAGTTTTAATTCAACGTTTATTTTACCGGTTTCAATAGAATGGAAGAAAGAATGAAGATTTTTATATATTATATTTTTATCAGCTGTAAGAAATCGTAAAATAGTATTGGTATCAAGCAGTGCTATCATTTTCCCCAGCCCTCTATGAACCCTTTTTCGGTTGCCTCTGATATCTCTTTCTTTTTAATCTTTTTATTGCCTTTTGTGTAATTTGCAAAAATACCGAATAAGTTATCAGTTAATGATGGTGATTTTTTAGTTTTTGGTAAAAGTTTTATTAAAATACCATCTTTAGAGGGTATTGCCTGAATACTATCTCCGATGCCAATATTGTATTTTTTTCTAAGGACCACAGGGATAACAACCTGACCTTTGTGAAATACCTTCATCTCCATATTGCCATTTGATTTTAATAAGGTAGCCATTGTTGAACCTCCTTGATACAATAGTTATACCAAATAAAATAATAAAGTATAACTACATTGTCAAGAAAGAGATTCATCTCACATATCAATACCTGTGATATCGCCTTTTATTGTTCAAAGGAAAAAGTGAGCCAATCATTATCTTAACACCTTCCTGTCAAGGCTCCTGTACTGTATGGCCTCGGCAACATGATCTGCGCTGATTTTTTCGCTCCCATCCACATCAGCAATCGTTCTTGCTATCTTGAGTATCCTTGAATGTGCCCTGGCGCTTAAACCCAGCTTTTCCATGGCTGTTTCCAGCAGCCGGTCAGAATCATTGTCTATCTCACAGAATTTTTTTATGTGCCTTCCTGTCATGTTCGCATTATTGTGGATCTTTAAACCCTTGAAACGATCCTTCTGTATCTCTCTTGCCTTTTTAAGGTTTTGTAGTATCTCCTTGGAGGTCTTGCCCTCTGCCTTTGCAGAGAGGTCCCTGTATTCCACTGCCGGTACATCCATATGGATATCTATCCGGTCCATAAGAGGCCCTGAAATCTTGGTTCTATATCTCTGAATCTGTGTGTATGAGCAGTGACACTCCCTTTTGGTGCTCCCGAAATAGCCGCAGGGGCATGGGTTCATGGCAGCAACCAGCATAAAGTTTGCCGGGTATGTTACTGTGGAGTTGGCCCTTGTGATGGTCACATACCCATCTTCCATTGGCTGTCTCAGCACCTCAAGTACGTTTTTTTTGAACTCCGGTATCTCATCCAGAAACAGCACCCCGTTATGGGCAAGGCTTACCTCTCCGGGTTTGGGGTTCTGGCCTCCACCTATGAGCCCTGCATCAGAGACTGTATGGTGAGGCGCCCTGAATGGCCTGGTAGTGATCAGCCCCTTAGCCTCTGGCATAAGACCCATTACGCTGTATACCTTTGATGTCTCAATGGCCTCTTCAAATGAAAGGTCAGGGAGGATAGTATGTATACGCTTTGCAAGCATGGTCTTACCGGCGCCTGGCGGGCCGATCATTATTATATTATGGTTTCCGGCAGCAGCTATCTCCATTGCCCGTTTGACATTATCCTGCCCTTTAACGTCACTGAAATCTATCTCCATCTCTTTTTTTTCAAAAAGGCCGTTGAAATCGGCGATAAAGGGGTTAGTATTTACCTGCCCTGATAAAATTTCTACCAGTTGAGAGAGGGTATTAACAGGGTAAATATTAAGGCCTTTTACAACAGATGCCTCCATAGCATTTTCAACCGGGAGAAATATGCCGTCAATGCCTGTTTCCTTTGCAGATACGGCAACAGGCAGAATTCCCTTTACAGGTCGTATAAGGCCGTCAAGGGATAATTCGCCCATAATAAGATATTTTTTATTGGGGTTTTCAGGGATAACACCGGTAGCAGTCAGGATGCCGACCGCCATAGGAAGGTCAAAGGCGGTTCCTTCTTTTTTTGTATCGGCAGGAGCGAGGTTGACAGTAATCCTGTCAGATGGGAAATGATAACCTGAATTTTTTATTGAGGTCCTGACCCTTTCCTTGCTTTCCCTAACTGCCCCTTCAGGCAGGCCGACAGTTGAAAAGGCAGGGAGTCCCTGTGAGATGTCTACCTCAACCTCAACGATGTAGGCATCAATGCCGATTACCGCGCTGCTTAGTACCCTGGCTATCATATCTTGCTCCGGTGTATGGTTTTATAATTTGCCGCCTGAGAAATGGTGTGTGAAATATCCCGGGCGGTGCTTTTAAATATGAAGTCATCGGTAAATAAGTAAATCTGATTTGATTCTTACAGGGCAGAAAAGATATAAGCCCTTTAAAACATGTGTTTAAATCGACTTTACATTTAATATCATAAGTGTTAAAAAGTAAAGTTTTTAAATTTGGGAATATAAGTCACATTTAAAGGAGTATTACATGGCACGAATAACTGTAGAGGATTGCCTTAATCATGTTAATAACCGGTTTACCCTGATCCATATGGTTGCGAAAAGGGTCAGACAGTTGAGAAAGGGCGCTGAGCCTACAATTTCATCAAAGAACAGGGATATAGTGCTTTCGCTGAGGGAAATAGCTGAAGGTAATATCACTATTCAGACCGAAGAAGAGGCCCGTCTCTTAAGTGAGAGTAAGAAGGATCTCCTGCCTGAACTGATGGAAAGTACAATCTCGGAAGATGATCTATTATAGGATGCCAGGGTTGAATCAAAATGGATAAAAAAGATTACTATGAGACCCTTAATATATCCAGGGATGCAGGGGATGACGATATAAAAAGGGCTTATAGAAAGCTTGCAATGCAGTATCACCCTGACAGAAATCCCGGTAACAAGGAGGCCGAAGAAAAATTCAAAGAGGCCTCAGAGGCATATGAGGTCTTAAGGGACGGCGAGAAAAGGCAGATATACGACCAGTATGGGCACGAAGGACTTCAGGGCACAGGCTTCAGGGGATTTTCCGGCTTTGATGATATCTTCTCCAGTTTTGGAGATATTTTTGAGGACTTTTTCAGCTTCGGTTCGGGTAGCAGGAGGCGGAACAGGCCTGTTCAGGGTAACAGTTTAAGGTATAACATGGAGATCTCCCTTGAAGAGGCGTTCTCCGGCAAGGAAGAGGTTATAGAGTTTAAAAAATGGGGCGCATGTAAAACATGTGACGGCTCAGGTGTAACCCCGGGAAGCACCCCCCAGGTATGCGGCACATGCCGCGGGAATGGCCAGGTAGTGCGCTCTCAGGGTTTTTTTCAGATAAAGACAACATGCCCTTCATGCAACGGTTCAGGCCGTATAATAAAAGATCCCTGTAAAGATTGCAGCGGCAGGGGCAAGGTACAGATTGAGCGCAGTATCAATCTTAAGATACCTCCCGGAGTTGACTCGGGATCGCAACTCAGGCTCAGGGGTGAAGGCGAGGCAGGAGATCTTGGTGGCCCTGCTGGCGACCTGTTTGTAGTAATACATGTAAAAGAGCATAACCTCTTTAAAAGGGAAGGTGATCATTTGTATTGCGAGATACCTGTCTCATTTGTACAGGCTGCCCTTGGTGATACGATAACAATCCCTGTTATTGGCGCAGAAGAAGGTTATGAAATGGATATCCCAAAGGGCACTCAGCCCGGCGATATCATATCAGTCCCTGAAATGGGTATGCCAGGCATCAACAGCAGGAAAAGGGGACAGCTCCTTGTTAAACTGAATGTGCTGATACCAAAAAAACTGAGCAGTAAACAGCAGGAACTTCTTGATGAGTTTGCAAAAACAGAAGGGATAGACAGGAAGAAAAAGAAAAGAAAGCTGTTTGGTTAAAAGGGTCAGGTAATTATCGGCAGGCTCAGGGTCTTGCCTGACTGATATAAAAAATGGATTGCTTTTTCAGGTAAATATTTGTTATCTTACCGGAATATATATTCTGGTTACGGAGTTAAATGGGTTAACATGTTAAATACGGAACAGTTGGATTATTTCAGGAAACATCTCACAGAGCGTCTGGATGAGCTTCTGGGTGAAGTCAATAAGACTGTATCCGGCATGAGCGATCTGATTGAAAATATACCTGATCCGACAGACAGGGCAACCCTTGAATCAGACCGTAATTTTACCTTGAGGATACGCGACAGGGAAAGAAAACTCATCGGAAAGATAAAGGAGGCGCTTGAGCGTATAGAAAACGGGACATACGGCATATGTGAATCCTGTGAAGAATATATCTCCTTTGAAAGACTCAAGGCACGGCCTGTAACCACTTTATGTATAGATTGCAAAACCAAACAGGAAGATGAGGAAAAATTAAAAGGGAAATAGTCTCAGATCCTTTTTCTTTTTATAAAGTACAGCCGGAGCGGATAGATGCCCGGCTTTTTTTATCCCTGGCCAATATGAATCTATCCTGTATCATTCCAGGTCAGGGAAATCTATAGTTGCTGTTAATAAAAAGAGGGATGATGTCCGAAACAGCCTTTACAGAGATCATAACAACCCATATAAATGCCGATTTTGATGCCCTCTCTTCAATGGTGGCAGCAAAGAAGCTTTACCCTGATGCCACTATTGTTTTCCCCGGTTCACAGGAAAAAAACCTGAGGAATTTTTTTATCCATTCATTGTCATATCTCTTCAGCTTTGCCAGGACAAAACAGATAGATTTTAATGCCATAAAAAGGCTTATACTTGTAGACACAAGGCAGAAAGACCGGATTGGCAGGTTCTCGGATATTATAGATAAAGAGGGGCTCGATATACACATATATGATCATCATCCCCCTTCAAATGATGATATCAAGGGGAATCAGGAGTTTATTAAACCCCTTGGATCAACAACAACCATACTTGCACAGATAATAAAGGATAAAAACCTGAGTCTTACCTCTGACGAGGCAACTGTTATGCTTTTGGGTATGCATGAGGATACAGGTTCATTCACCTTTTCATCCACTACACCTGATGACCATATTGTGGCAGCATGGCTCACTGAAAAGGGTGCAGACAGGAATATCTTATCAGGCCTTTTAACAAGGGAACTCACCGCCGAACAGGTATGGGTGCTGAATGATCTCACCCAGTCTGCTGTAAAAACCGTAATCAACGGTGTTGAGGTGGTTACGGCAAAGGTTGTAAGGGAGGAATATATCGGGGATTTTGCCATGCTTGTCCATAAATTTATGGATATGGAAAACATACAGGTTCTCTTTGCCATGGCCCAGATGGAGGACAAGATCTACCTTGTTGCAAGAAGCAGAAATGATGCGGTCAATGTGGCAGAGATCGCCCTTGAATTCGGGGGCGGGGGGCATCCACAGGCAGCCTCTGCAACGATAGGAAAAAAGACGGTGATCCAGGTTGAAAGTACCCTTATGAACCTTCTCAAGAACTTTATTAAAAAGGGCAAGACAGCAAAGGACATGATGACATCCCCGGTTATCCATATCCTGCCTGAAAAAAGCGTAAAGGATGCCTCTTCACTCTTAACCAGATACAATATCAATGTCCTTCTCGTGGTAAACAAGGCCGGAAAGCTTGAGGGTTATATCACAAGGCAGATCATGGAGAAGGCGGTCTTCTTTAACCTTGGTCATATACCGGTAAGGGAGTATATGAATATCGATTTTCATACGGTAACGCCTGATACCCCCTTAAGCGATGTCCAGGAGCTGATCATTAAAAATAACCTGCGTGTACTTCCCGTATTAAGGGACGGGGCCATTATGGGTGTTATTACACGCACGGATCTTATGAATATCCTTGTGGGCGGCCCTGTCATTAATGATTACTTATATGATTCCTCCCATAGTTTACATTTTACAAAAAGCCGAAACCTTACCCCCATGCTGAAGGAGCAGGTGCCGGAAAATATCTTGAATATCCTGAGACAATTCGGTGACTGTGCGGACAGACTTGGATACAGGGCCTATCTGGTAGGCGGTATGGTAAGGGATATACTTTTAAAGCAGGTAAATTTTGATATAGATATAGTTATTGAAGGTGACGGCATCGCCTTTGCCCATGAGTTTGCAAAGGATCACAACATAAGGGTAAGGAGCCATAAAAAATTCGGGACAGCGGTCCTTGTGTTTCCGGATGGGTTCAAGGTGGATGTGGCGACCGCACGTATGGAATACTATGAGACCCCTGCTGCACCGCCAACCGTGGAAACAAGCTCATTAAAAATGGACCTTTTCAGGAGGGATTTTACCATCAACACCCTTGCTGTAAGGCTTAACAGCAGGGATTACGGAGAGCTTATAGATTATTTCGGGGGCCAGAAGGATATTAAAGAGAGGGTGATAAGGGTGCTTCATAACCTCTCCTTTGTTGAAGACCCCACCCGTGTCTTCAGGGCCATTAGATTTGAGCAGCGTTTTGGTTTTAAAATCGGGAAACTTACCCTGTCCCTTATCAAAAATGCGGTGGATATCAACTGTTTTAAAGACCTGTCCGGGAGAAGGCTTTTCATGGAGTTAAAACTTATCCTCATGGAGGATGAGCCTGTAAAGGCGATCACCAGGATGTATCAGTTTGATCTGTTGAAATTTATCTCAGTCAATATTGACTATAATGACAAATTATTGAAATTAATGGAAAGTATCGGCGATGTAATCTCCTGGTTCAGGCTTCTTTATCTGGAAGAGGCCTGTGACACATGGAAGATATACTGGTTTGCATTTACCTCAAATCTGGATAGTGAAGAATACAACAGCCTTATTACAAGACTTATGATGAATGACCTTGAGTGCGTAAGGATGAATGCCCACAGGCAGGATGTATGGCAGTTGCTTGACCGCCTCTTCAGGACGGAAACCGATGATAATTATAGTATCTATACTTTACTCTCACAATATGATACAGAGTTCCTGCTTTTCATAATGGCCAAGGCTAACAATGAGAAGATAAAAAAGGTTATATCCAATTATTTCACCAAGTTAAAGGGTATGTCCGTAAGCGTTAAGGGTAAGGACTTGAAGGCAATGGGGTTTGAACCAGGGCCATTATACAGGGAAATATTCGCCTGTCTCCTGGAGGCAAGGCTTAAAAACAGGGTCAACAGTAAAAAGGAAGAGGTTGAATTTGTCAGGGCCAGGTTTCTGAATCTCCCGGGCAAATAGATTGATATCCAATAAGACTGGGCCAATCCCGGAATGATATTGAGGAGTATATATTAATGCGGAAAAGAATAGTGAGCGGTATGCGGCCTACCGGCAGGATGCATCTCGGGCACCTTCATGGTGCATTGAACAACTGGAAGAATTTACAGGAAGAGTATGAATGTTTCTTTTTTATTGCAGACTGGCATGCCCTTACCAGCGAATATGCCAATAGCAGGATCATAAAGGGTTCTGTAAACGAGATAGTAAAGGACTGGATTTCTGTCGGGCTTGATCCATTAAAATCCACCTTTTTTGTGCAGTCCGAGATAAAGGAACATACGGAGCTGCATCTGGTGTTTTCCATGATAACACCCCTCCCATGGCTTGAAAGAAACCCCACCTACAAGGAGCAGCTCCGCGAGCTGACCCAGAAGGATCTGTATACATATGGGTTTCTGGGGTATCCCGTGCTTCAGGCGGCAGATATCCTCATGTACAAGGCAAACGGGGTGCCGGTCGGCGAAGACCAGGCCCCCCATGTTGAACTCACAAGGGAGATAGCAAGGCGGTTTAATTTTTTATATGAGAAGGAGGTCTTCCCTGAACCGGCCACCATCCTTGCCCCCACATCAAGGATACTCGGCCTTGACAGACGCAAGATGAGCAAGAGTTATAATAATTCCATTTACCTTACAGACACGGATAATGATATACGTACCAGTGTAAGCCAGATGATCACAGACCCGCAACGCATGAGGAAGTCAGATCCGGGTAACCCTGATATATGTAATGTTTTCACCTTTCACCAGATCTACAGCACCCCTGAAACCGTGAACCAGATCAATCTGGAATGCAGGAAGGCAGAAGTTGGGTGTGTGGCATGTAAAAAGATGATGGCTGAAAACCTGATAAATGCCCTTCAGCCCATAAAGGCAAAAAGGGCAGAGCTCGATTCCCATCCTGATATTGTCAGGGAGATAATGGAAAGAGGGAACAAACTGGCCAGATCTATTGCCATAGAAACAATGGCAGAGGTCAAGGCCGTTATTGGAATTTAATACGTGGAAGAGAACGAAGACTATAAAATCAGGCTGGAGATCTTTGAGGGGCCCCTTGATCTCCTGATTCATCTTATCCGCAAGAATGAGGTGGATATCTTTGATATCCCTATTGCCCTTATTACGGATCAGTACCTTGAGTACATAGATATGATGAAGGCCCTGAATATAAATGTGGCAGGGGATTTTCTTGTTATGGCCGCGACCCTCATCCATATCAAATCAAGGCTTCTGTTACCCGGAAAAGATGAGGATGGTGAAGAGGTAGACCCGAGGGAAGAGATAACAAGGCCCCTTCTTGAGTATCTCAAGTTTAAGGAGCTGGCAGATGATCTCTCGGAGAGGCAGGTGCTCGAGAGGGATGTGTTCCAGCGCAAGCCTGACAAGGATTATTCTGCTGACTTTGAGCCGGAAGATGCCACAATGGAGGTCAATCTTTTCCAGCTCATGGATGCCTTTAAAAGGATACTGGATAATTTTGTACCTGATGCTGAGCTTACCTTCAGGGATGAACATTTTACAATAAATGACAAGATTGCCTATATCCTGGATGAATTGAAGATAAAACAGACCCTGTTTTTTAAAGACCTTTTCAAAGAAGGCAGGAGCCTTGAAGAGTTTGTGATTACCTTTCTGGCAGTGCTTGAGATAGTCCATATGGGTCTTGTAAGGGTTTACCAGCCCTCGGTTGAAAGCGATATACGTATTGAAGCACGGTTTAACGAAAAAGAGGAAGTAGATAATGGCCAAATCCATGAAGATGATAATTGAGGCATTGCTCTTTTCATCTGATAAGCCACTCACTGTAAAGGATATACATGACTGTCTTCCGGATGCGGACAAGGCGGAGATTAAGAATTCTCTCACCATCCTTCAGCATGATTATGATACCCTTGAACGCAGCTTTATCCTGAAGGAGGTTGCCGGCGGGTTTCAGTTCAGGAGCCGCCCTGAATATGGCTCATATATCCTGAGGATGTTCCAGAAGACCCCCAACAGGCTTTCAAGGGCAACAATCGAGACCCTTGCAATTATCGCCTACAAGCAGCCTATTATCAAAAGCGAGATAGAAAGGCTAAGAGGCGTCGATGTGGGGGGAATCCTTAAGACCCTTATGGAAAAAGACCTTGTTAAGATTATGGGCCGCAAGGATCTGCCGGGCAGACCCCTTATCTATGGCACCACAAAGAGGTTCCTTGAGGTCTTTGACCTTAAAGACCTTTCCTCTCTTCCAAAGCTAAAGGAGATAAAGGACTTTGCCTCTGACCAGTATGAACCGACAGTAGTAAACAGGGAGGAATCA
Source organism: uncultured Desulfatiglans sp. (assembly GCA_964499695.1). GTDB lineage: Bacteria > Desulfobacterota > DSM-4660 > Desulfatiglandales > HGW-15 > JAAZBV01. The sequence continues at coordinate 15,053 of CAZCMD010000007.1, read as the reverse complement.
GGTGAAAACACCTCTCCTCCCGAGGCTGTTCTGCCGTTTAAAAACGAGATGGAGCAAACACCTGTTACGGAGGTGTACAGCCATTCGGAAGAGGCTGAAACAGAGACGCCGTATTCAGAAGGGCTTAACGAGTCATATGAGGATGAACGCCTTGAAGAAGAAAACTCATATGATGCTGCGCCTGAACCGGATGAGCCCTATATAACGGATAATGGCACTGATGAACAGGATGGAGATGGAACAGAGGATTAACAGGATACTCTCTCTCTCAGGTGTCACATCCAGAAGAAAGGCCGACGAACTGATCAAAAGCGGCCGTGTAACCGTTAATGGAAAAAAGATATTTGAACTCGGCACAAAGGCCATCTGGGGAAAAGACAGTATCAGGCTTGACGGTAAAGAGATTTTAGGCCCAAGTGACAGGGTCTACATCATGCTGAACAAGCCCTTCGGTTACATTACATCCATGAGCGATCCCGGTGAAAGGGCGGTTGTTACAGACCTTATTAATGATATCCCCGAGAGACTCTATCCTGTAGGCAGGCTGGATTTTGACAGTATCGGCCTCCTTCTTCTTACCAATGACGGTGATTTTGCATACAGGCTTACACACCCGAAGTTCCATGTGGTGAGGACATACAAGGTTACCATCGAAGGGAGTGTCAGCGAGGATACCCTGAACAGATTAAGAAACGGTATTGAGCTTGAAGACGGTTTCAGCGGGACAACAAAGGCAAACCTTATCAGACAGACAGGTAACCGTTCTGTCATCAGGCTTACTGTAACACAGGGAAGAAACAGGATGGTAAGGCGCATGGTTGAGGCTGTCGGATGCAAAGTCATACAGCTCATGCGCACAGGTTTTGGAGAACTTGAACTGGGTAATCTGAAGATCGGTAAATACCGTATGTTAACAGATGATGAGGTTAATAGACTCCTGCATGCGGTGGGACTTAAATAGGGGGTCCATTCCATATAACTCAGCAGGTAAAACGCAGCATATCTAATAAAACAGCTTGACATGATATTGCACTGAAAATATCATATCTCCCTTCCAGTATCTGGTAGTTTCATTATCAGCCTGCTCAATTTATGAGCACTAAAACACCGGAAAGATATTAATATAAAAATGGAGAATATTATGGGGAATAAATTCGGAATAAAGATTTTTAACAGAACATTACTATTTACTATCATATTTAGCATGCTTCTTTTGTCTATGCCTGTTGCAGTAATGGCAGAGACTGAAAATGAGGCACTTAAGGCACGGATTGAAAGGCTTGAAAAGGAGTTAAATGAATTAAAGTCACTCCTGACTCAAAAGGTCGCCAGCACTGAAAAGCCGGCTGCACCAGCACAGGAGGCTGCAAAAGCTTCCGGAGGGTTTGAAATCAAGAGTTACGGCTATATCAAACTCGATGCCTCATACAATGACAGCAGGCTTACAAACGGTAACTTTGCCACCTATGTTGCAGGTGAAGGCACTGTAGATAATGATGATACGGTTAATTTTACTGCAAGGCAGAGCCGCGTTGGTGTTGATATCACTGCGCCGGAATACAGCGGCTTTAAGACAAAGGCCAAGGTAGAGGCGGATTTTTACGGTGACGGTTCCGCTGTACATGAAAACAAGGCAGAACTGATGTTGAGACATGCATTTCTTGAGACAACCAAAGGTGGCCTGGGTATCCTTGCCGGTCAGACATCTGATGTCATCTCTCCCCTGAGCCCCTCTACACTCAACTACACAGTGGGATGGAGCGCAGGCAATATCGGATACAGAAGGCCACAGGCACGGCTAAGCTACAACAAGACCTTTGATGAATTTACAGGTGTCCTGACACAGTTGGCAGTATCAAGGACAACTGGCCTTGCAAACGAAGATCTTGACGGTAATGGTGTGAATGACGGTGATGATTCAGGGTTTCCGACAGTCCAGGGAAGATTTGCCCTCACAACAAAGGGTTTTGCAGGGAAGAAGAATGTAATAGGCATATCAGGCCATTTTGGAAGGGAAGAGGCAGACTGGGCCGGTGTTGAGACTGATCTTGATTCATGGTCAGGGAACATTGATTTTGTTATCCCCCTTTCAGAGCGTTTCACACTGAGTGGAGAGGCATTTACCGGTGAAAACCTTGATGACTACTTTGGCGGTATATCCCAGGGCGTTAATACTACAACAAGAAATGAGATATCAACTACAGGCATGTGGTCACAGATCAATTTTACATTTAACAAGGCGTGGCAGTACAATGCCGGGTACGGTATTGATAACCCTGATACAAATGATCTCAACAGCACTAACAGGGATAAAAACAGCTTTTATTTTGTGAATACCATGTTCAAGGTGCTCCCAATGCTTACCATTGGACTTGAATACAGTTACTGGGAAACAGAGTATAAAGGCTCAGCAGACGGAACCGCAAACAGGTTCCAGACCTCGGCGATATTTACCTGGTAATAACTATCAGGACAAAAAACAAAGGGGCTTTAAACAGCCCCTTTGTTTTTTGTCCGAAACGATTAAACCTTACCTACAAATTTCCCGGTACAGATGCCTTATAGATTTTCGCATTACCTTCTAAAGTATATCCTCTGACAGCTGCCGGTATAAGTATTGAATCCCCACTTTTTATCAGAAGTGTGCTTCCCTGGCCGGTATCGGTTATTCTGACCTTACCCTCTGTACACAGCAGTATCTCAATACCCCTCTCTCCCTCTTTTTTATATACTGAATCCTCTTCATGCAGGTTGATAACAGAAAGGATAAACTCTTCGGATGGGGTGTTATAAAGGGTCTCAAAGCCCCTGCTATCACCGGTAATCACCTTCGGCTTGTCAGGGGCGAATGAAAGTATATTAGAGAGCTCTTCTTTATCAATATGTTTTTGAGTGAGGCCTCCCCTCAGCACATTGTCAGAGTTGGCCATTATCTCAAGGCCTGATCCTGATAGATATGCATGAAGTTCCCTTGCAGGTAAAAATACTGCCTCACATGGTGCAAGCTTAAGTACATTAAGGTAAAGAGGCGAAAGAACGCCAATGTCACCCGGATACTCTATGTTAAGTCTAACCATCCATTCGTATGCATGGTCTTTATTCCTTAATGGCTGAATAACCTTTATTGCATCATTGATAAGATCAACAGCTTTGTGTTTATCCATATCCATAAGGCACATGAAAAAGGTTTTTATACCTGATTCATCAGGCTGCTTTTTTAGTACATGGGTAAACCCTTTACCTAGGATGCCTTCAAGGGGTTCCCATAACCTTATGATCTCCTCAGGGTCTCTGAACCCCTTGAGCGCCCACATCTCGGTCAGTGCGCAAATCAGTTCAGGCTTATGGTTGTTATCCCTGTAATTCCTATCTGGGGCATCCAGAGGGATGCCGCTGGCGTTTTCCTTTCTGAAACCTGTATCTGCCTGCATTTTATCAGGATGGGCCTGAATGGAAAGCGGTTTTGAGGCGGAGAGCACCTTGAAAAGGAAGGGCATTTCGCCTGAAAATTTTTTAGAGACGGATTTACCAAGTATATCATCAGGATGTTCTTCTATTAGCCTGTTCAGGGGGATCAATGTATTATCAATCTTCACCATTGATGGCGCCTTTTTGTGTGCCCCCATCCACATTTCTGCCTGTGGCCTCTTATATGGCGGTTTTATTCCAAGCAGTTCCGGTATAAATCTCTCTGAACCCCAGGGGTATTCAAGTATCTCATTTTTAAGCAGGCATATCCTGTTCATAAATGGTTCTCCAGTATCGACACATAAAAATCAAGGATTATTCAAAACCTTACGACTATGCCCTTTTAACATGAAAAAAACCTTTTTTTAGAAAAGTATATGTGTTAAAAACATACTTAATCAATTTATTATGTTTTATCTGATATTGAAATGAAAAAATCATATGTAAACAGATTTTTAAATTCAGGATTATCGGTACAAGAGGGATAATATCATGTTTATGCTTGCAAATGAAGAAACCTATTCTGATGGTCAGATCATTTTCCGGGAAAACAGCCCGGGTGACTGGGTTTATATTATTCTTTCGGGTAATGTGGAAATTTTCAGGACCATAGACGAAAAGAAATATGTCTTAAGCAATCTAAAGGCAGGTGATGTTTTTGGTGAGATGGCCTTTATCGGTAATGCCAAACGGACTGCCTCGGCAATAGCTGTGGGCAGTACTACCATTGCAGCCATAGACAAGGACACCCTTGACCGGGAATTCAATAAACTGTCCTCGGATTTCAGGTTTATTTTAAAGACACTGGTAAGCAGATTCACCACCATGAACGGCAGGGTGTCAGAGATGACTTCACGTGAGGAACAGAGGATCAAAAAGACCCTTTCTCTCTCATATAAAGATCATGAAAGCTTTGTTAATGCATATACCCACAATATTGGCAAGGGTGGTCTTTTTATTAAAACGACCAATCCGCTCCCTGAGGGTGAGGCATTTATCCTAAAGCTTAAACTGCCAGGTGTGGAGGAGCAATTAAAAATTAACTGTGTTGTAGCATGGGTAAACAGTGATGATTCCCCGCCTGATAACCCCGCAGGTATGGGGTTGAAATTTGTCGATATGAATATAAGTGAACGTCACCTGCTTGATCGATACATTGGGTCTATACTGGCAAAATAATGTGCATCCAAAAACTGTCGTTTTTGGATTTAAGCTGTCAGCCTTTAGCTTTCAGTGTTCAGCAAAAGGCATTTAAAACAAAGAGTCAGCTGACCGTTGACAACTGAAAGCTTCATCAAGGTTTTTTCTTTCAGGATGAATACTAAATAATAAAAGATAAATTTAAATTAGGATTATTAACTTATATTGATCTGGAAATGAAACCTTTCTTCTATTATTTAATTACCTTATCCATTTAATTTTAATAAAAAAAATACTCCTGCCGATAATCTATATAAACAAGCATAATACATGCATTCTATAATAATTATCAGGGTTTATTGATTTAGGATTAACCCTAATTTAAAACAAAAGGACAAGAAATGGAAGGTATGACAACCGGGGATAAACTACTAGCGCAGGATGATATTGATGCCCTTTTGGGGCAGGCAGGGCTTGAAGGAAGTTATGACTCAGATAAAAAGGTTGAACCGCCTCCAAAGGCGCCTGTTAATAAATCGGCTGTCCGTTTCTCGAATGTAACTGAGGATGAAGTACATGACACTATCTCCATTCTCCTCTCAAAGGCACTCCTTGACAGGGGAGAGGATTTAAAGATTATCTGGAATGCCATGGGCACTATCCCTATGGCAACGGGTTTTAATATGGTTATCCAGGATATAGCCTATGAAAGCCTTGGTGTACTAAAGGAAAACCACCTTGTGGTAAAACAGAAGCCTGTTGAATAGCTTGTCTGATATTGGAGTATATACTCTGAATTTTTTTTAACCTGTTTTACTCTCCCAATCCAGGCCTGCTTGACATACGGCTTTTAAAAATCAGGAAATGAATTGACTATTAAGATACTTGTAGCAGAAGATGATCCTGTTTCCCGTCTGCTCCTTAAAAAGGTACTTCAAAAGGCAGGGTATGAGGTCCTTGAGGCGGAAAACGGAGGTGTAGCATGGTCGCTATTCCTTGAAAACAGGATAAATCTGCTGATAACTGACTGGGTCATGCCTGAGATAGACGGCCTTGAACTGATCAAGAAGATCAGGAGGCTTAATCTTGATTACTATATCCACATAATAATGCTGACCGGGAAGGAAAACAAGAGCAGCGCACTTACAGGGTTTGAGGCAGGTGCTGATGATTACATAACAAAACCCTATGTCCCTGAGGAGGTCCTCGCGCGTGTAAGGACAGGGTACCGCATTGTCGAACTTGAAGACAGATATAAACATATCAATAATACACTTGAAAAAAAGAATACTGCCCTGGAGGAGCTCCATTCACACCTTGCCCAGGCAGTGCTTGAGGTAAATAATTCATATACAGAGCTTAAGCAGGTTTTTAACCTGTCAAGTGACGGGATATGGGTTATTGACAGGGAATATACGGTTATAAGAATGAATGACAGGTTTCTTAAGCTCATTGGCAGAGAAAATGAAGATGTGGCGGGCCGGAAGTGTTTTGATATCTTTCCCAGTAATATGTGCAAGGGGCCTGATTGTCCTCTTATGCGTATACTTAATGGTGATGAGCGTGTCGAATATGAGATAGAAAGGGAGATTGAAGGGAAAGGTTTAATCCCATTCATACTATCTGCAACTCCTCTCACAGGCATGAATAATATTATTAATGGTATTGTGGTAAACCTGAAGGATATTTCTCTCCATAAAAAGGCAATAGCACTCGAGAAGGAGAAGATATTAGCTGAGGCCCATAATCTCGCTAAAAGCGAATTTCTTGCCAATATGAGCCATGAAATCAGGACACCTTTAAACGGGATAGTAGGGCTTACAGAGGTTCTGCTGGACACGGGGGTCGATGAAAGGCAGCATGAATTGATGAAAACAATGCTCACCGAAGCTGAATCCCTCCTCAGGTTGATAAATGATATACTTGATTTTTCAAAGATAGAATCGGGTAAACTTGAACTGGAAAAGAAGGGTTTTGATCTGAAACACATGATCAAGGATATCTCCCGCATTTACACAGTAAATTCAAAAAGGAAAGGCCTATTATTTAATTATTCTATTGCAGGAGATGTCCCTTTAAATCTGACAGGGGACCCTGGCCGCCTCAGGCAGATACTGAATAACCTCCTTGGAAATGCCCTGAAGTTTACACAGGCGGGCAGGATATCTCTGGATATCTATCTGGAAGAGAGGCATCAGGATCATACAAAACTCCGTTTTGTCGTAACAGACACAGGCATAGGGATACCGGAAGACAGGCAGCAAAAGGTACTTGAAAGGTTTACCCAGGCTGATAGCTCGACAACAAGAAATTACGGTGGGTCCGGCCTTGGTACAACCATATCAAAGCAGCTTGCAGAATTGATGGGTGGCGCACTTGGGCTTGAAAGCCGGGAAGGGGAGGGGAGTAAATTCTGGTTTACTGCTGAATTTAAAATAAACAGCGCCCAACTGACAGATCAACAGCATCCCCAGTCGCCTGTTGTTCTGGCAGGAATGAAGGTACTGATAGCTGACAGCAATACAATGGAGTTGAATCATATGAAACAGAGATTCGGGTCTCTTGGCTGTTTTACTGAAGAGGCACCGGATATGGATACTCTTGCTATATGCCTTGATTCATCGGCAAAATCCGGTGATACCTTTGATCTTGTACTGGTGGATTATAAAATAGACGGGTCGGACGGTTTTTCTGCCTGTAAAAAGGTACGGGAATACAAAAGGCTTGAAAGAACCCCGGTCATCCTTCTTACCTCTGTTGGAAAGCCGGGAGATATCAATATCTGTAAAGAGGCCGGGATAAACGGATATCTCTCAAGGCCGTTCAGTGAAGATGAGTTTGCAAAGGTTGTTGAACTGGTCTTAAATGGTCATGAAAACACGGTTACAAGATATGATGCAGCTCATGTTAAACAAACGGCATGCAGTATCCTTCTGGTTGAGGATTATCCGACAAATCAAAAAATTGCTTTGCAGCATCTCTCCAGTGCAGGTTATAATGTTGACCTTGCGGAAAACGGCAAGCAGGCAATCGAGATGTTCAGAAACAGACAATATGATATTATCCTGATGGATATTCAGATGCCTGTGATGGATGGTTTCGAGGCAACACGCAATATCAGAAATCTGGAAAAAGAAAACAGGGGAAAGGGGCAGAAATCTACCAGTTCTGTTATCATAGCAATGACAGCGCATGCAATGGAAGGGTATCGTGAGAGGTGCATTGCCGAGGGATTTGACGACTATATTACAAAGCCGCTAAGAAAGGGATCATTGCTTTCAATGATCTCTGGCTGGGAAAAAGGAAATCCTGATGGGCCGGAAACAGGAATTGTTGCCGGAAATAATACAGTAAATGATGTTACTGATACAAAAATTAAAGAAGGCACTGGAGACCCTGTCGATTTCAGCAGGATGATGGAGGATTTTAATGGGGATGAAGGGTTTCTGATTGAGGTAATTGAAGACTATATCAGTGATGTTTCCCTCCAGTTAAGTGCTATCAAGGAGGGCCTTATAGAAGGAGATTGTGAAAAGATCAGAAAGGAGGCCCACGCCATAAAGGGAGGGGCGCTGAATATAGGTGCAGAAGCACTTTCGGCTGTGTCTTATGAGCTTGAGGTCTGCGGAAAGACAGGACATTTAGAAAACGGGGCACTTCTTTTGAAGAAAATTAAAGATGAACTGAACAGTATTGAGAAGTTTATTAAAACAAGAAAATCTGTATTTGAGTCAAAAGGGAAAAGCAGTTAATCTTCAGAGAACCCTGTATAATGGATTATAATATAGAGATGCACATGGTAATAAAATCAGATAGGGGGTTGTACCAATGATGGATGTTCAGCAGATAAACGTATTGCTTGTTGATGATATGCCTTCCATGACAAAATTTATTTATAAAATGATGAAGAATCTGGGTTTTGGTAAGGAATTCTTTGTTGCTAACAGTGGAAGAGAGGCAATCGAGATATTGACCAGGGAAAAAGTTGATCTTGTCCTTCTTGATTATAATATGCCTGATATATCAGGCAGCGAGGTGCTAAGCCGGATTAGAGAAGACAGTAAATTGCAGGACATCCTTGTTATTATGGTAACAGCAGAGGGATACAGTGATTTTGTAGCTGAAATGGGTGAATCAGAGGTTGATGCATACATATTAAAACCACTAAATATAAAGGTGCTGGAAGAAAAAATCAGGCAGTTAGTTGAAAAGGTAAATAATCCGCCTCCTGTCGATTTACATCTGAAAAGCGCAAGATATCTTGCTGAATCCGGCGATTATGAATCTGCTATTAATGAAGCCCGTCTTGCTATGGAGGCCAACCCTAATCTCACCAAGCCTATAAGGGAGCTGGGATATATCTATTATAAAAATAATGATCTGGAAGAGGCAAAAAAATGGTTTGAAAAGGCCGCGAGTTTGAATAAGCTTGATGTGTTTTCGTGTCATTATCTGGGTCAGATATATCTCAAACAGGACGATATAGAAAAGGCATTGATTTATCTTGACAGGGCAATGAAGATCAGCCCCAGACATCTTGAAAGAGGCATAGATTTTGCCAGGACCCTCGTCAGGATGGGAAAAACTAAAAAAGCGATTGAAGTATTCAACTGGACCCTGGAATTATCAGGCAGTACTATCGGGTTAAAGGAAGAAGTAATCGATTTCTGTATTGAAAATGACCTGACCGATTATTCAATAAAATTACTCGAAGGTCTTATTTTTGAGAAGCCAAAAAGGGCTGATCTCCTGCTAAAGCTCGGTATACAACTGGAAAAGAAAAATGAGCTCATCAGGGCTGTTAATCATTTAACAAGGGCCAGTCAAATGGATAAAGAAAATATGGAAATAAAGCTGCACCTTGCCAAGGATTATCTTGCCATGAATAAACCGGTGCTCGCTGAAGAGCATTTAGATGAGATATTAAAAGTTCAACCGGAAAATGAAACAGCGCGAAAACTACTGAGACAATGTATTGACAGTTGATATCAAACCTTTCTTCCCGATTGCAGGTGTTTCAGTTCATCCCATATATCGCCGACATCATTTTTAGTGTCCTCAATGGACCCTTCATTGATAATTATAAAATCTCCATATCGAACCTTTTCATCAATGGGCATCTGGGCATCCAGTATCTTTCGTGCCATCTCTCTGCTGATCCCATCTCTTTCCATGAGCCTTGAAACCTGTGTTTCCGGTGATGAGTAGACAAGGATTACCCTCGAAAATATATCCTGCATACCCCCCTCTATTAAAAGCGGTATAACGGCAAGGATGATTGCCTTTTTGTCACGGGATATAGCCTCTCCTGTTAAGGTAATAAATTCGTCCCAGATATACGGATGTGTAAAGGATTCAAGCTGTTCCCTTTTTACCTGATCATTAAACACTATACCTGATAGCCTCTTTCTGTTTATTGTCTTGTCAGGGTTTAATATCTCTTTGCCAAAAAAATTGGATATCAGCTCATATGATTTGCTGCCCGGTTCAACAACCCTTCGTGCAAGTATGTCAAAATCGATAATTACAGCACCGAGTGTCCTGAACATTTCAGCTACAGTGCTCTTACCGGCAGCAATGCCACCGGTAAGACCTGTAAGCACTGATTCCGAACCTTTGCGGACATTTTCAATGGCAGCATGGATATTCTTCTTTATGTAATCAGGTTTTTTCATGGCATACTATTTATTTTATTAAGGGCAATTGGAGCTGCACCCTGCTTTACCTGACTCATTCCAGCCATCACCAACATTTGTACAGGTGTTTCTTGCCGGAAAAATCATGTCTGTACTTTTTTTAAAGTCAGTAGTGTTACCGCAGATAGTGTTATCAAAAACAACTGCATTCTGCCCCTTTATTTCAATACCTGTCTCAAAGCCACTTACAGTACATCCCCTCAGAACAACATTGGATCCGGTTACCAGAATACCTGTCCCTCTCTTTCCAGATCCTGTAAGACTGCTGCCCCTGCAATCAAGGGTTATATCATTACCTGTAACGCGGATAAGACCGTCATTGCCTGGATCACGAAGGGTGTAAGTGCCTGCACATAACTGAGTATCCATGTTTATATTAAGGTTATCTTTGGGCCGAACGCAATTCTGGCACTGATGGCATCCGTCATAGGCATCACTGTTACCATCATCACACATCTCACCTTTAGAAAGATCGAGAACTCCATCACCGCAATAAGCGGTTTTACAGTCAGTGCGGCATGCCCCGGGTATCAAATCGCTATTTTTATATTGGTCATCACACTCTTCATTCCTGTCAATAACCCCATCACCGCATCTCGGAAGTCGGCAGTCTGTACGGCAGGCATTTGGACCGACATCAGAGTTGTTCGCACCATTGTCACACTCTTCCGGCCCTTCCTTTTTACCATCTCCACAAAGAACTGGATGAACGACCTTTCCGTTGTAACATTGAAAATCATAGGGATAATCCGGTCTACCCTGGGTTTTCTCCACATCCTCGCTGCGGCCGATACCGCCTAAAAATAAAATAGTAGCTTTTGCATTAAGATGTTTAGTGCAGACTATTTCCAATAGTCGTTCACGTCCATTCCCACTGAAAACCACATCGTGTGCTTTTTCGGCTGCATCTCTGCAGGCCCGTTCACGTGCCTTGACCGGACTTGGTATTGCCCCTTCGCTTACACCCTTGGCGCTGTATATAAAGGGTTCTATATGTGTATACTTTTTCCCGTCAATTTCATATCGGATCATTTGAGCGCCTTTGCAACTGCGTTCCACAGTACCGGAAAAAGCCGTATCAGGCATACATGCTATAAATATGGATGTGGTAAGGAGTGTTACAAACAGGTTAATAAAAATAAGATTCAGCCTGACATAAGGATTGTTTTTTCTAGTCATTGCCCTGCTCCTGTGCTTTAGAAACCTTTATAAAATTATTAAGACTCCCATTTGTGATTGAATCGAAGGTAAAAGATACGTAAATATCCCGCTAATTACAACATTTAAAAATTGCATGATATATTGTCAGTACATTAACTGAAATACTTACCGACAACAAGCTCCTTTGTATTATGCTATGGCATCTGAGGATGGTATTTTTTATTGTAGAGACGGGTTTAAAACCCGTCTCTACGAAATGATTAACCCTTGATAATCCTTGGAAGGATCATGTGGTTTCTTGAACAGATGGATGCGGGATTCTGATATGCGCATCCGGCGAATGCCTTGATATATTTTCTAAGATCAGGCAGGAACACTATTTCATCTACAAAGCCGCGTTTTGCGCAGTAGACCGGCCTTGATTTATTGTAATAATCCTGTGCCAGTTCATTCATCTTGTCGATGGTAGGTTGCAGTGATCTGCCCGCATCCTTTTCCTTTACAAGACGTCTTGAATATGATGCAGCAGCAGCTGTTTCACCGTGCATAACGTATATCTCTGTCATGGGGGTGCCAAGGGTGAATACGTTCTGGTTATTGGCTGTTGGGCCACCCATAACATAATGGGCAGCAGCAGTACCCTTTCTAACAACTATACATATCTGGGGAACATCGGTCTGCTCAATTGAGTAGATCTGTGACTGCCCAAGACCTAAAAGTTCTGCTGATTCGGCGATGTCGCCAACATCGATACCTGATGTGTCCTGGAGCCACACTATAGGAATCCTGTCTCTTCCGCAGAGTGTTACAAACTCGTTCATCTTGATAAGACCCTGGCGGTATAGCTTTCCGCCGATTCCGGGGTAGTTGGCATACTCCGGATACTTGGCGCCCAGGAAACCCTGCCTGTTACCGATAAATGCCATCAGGTAACCGTCTATCTTTGCAAGTCCGGTGTAAACCTCAGGGCCGTATCCGGGCCTGAATTCCATATGTTCACTGTTATCAGTGAGTCTTGCAAGCATCTCCTCAAAGTTATAACCGCGTTTCTGGTTAAAGGCTATTATACTGTTGAGTTCTTCTGTGCTGAATTTGGGATCTTTAGGCTCTGCAACCCTGAAGAATTCAGGATCATAAGCAGGCATCATATCCATGTGTCTCTTGAGTGAGTCAAGCACACCCTTTTCCGTGTCATGCACTTCCTTGAAAAAACCTGTAACATTGTGATGTATCTTAACACTTCCCGGGGGGACTTCCTTAAAATGTCTTGTTGCCTCTATGAGTGCCTCTGCACCTTCTTCATCAAAATGACCTTTGGGGCTCATGCCGCCAACAATACCGCCGCCGCCAACCGCCATGTTTGCGTCCTTGTGGGCAATAATAACTGTGGGGCTAATGCCCTGGTAACCGCCGCCAGCCGGGTTTGTCCCATAAATACCTGCAATTATCGGGATACCGAGTTTTGCCAGTTCAGCGTGCCTGAAGAATGTTGTGCCGTTGCCTCTCCTGTTGGCATAAACCTCTTCCTGCTCAGGGAGCTTTACACCGCTGCAGTTTACTATCCATACAAGGGGAACCCTCAGCCTTTTGGCCATATCGGTAACCCTGAGCTGGTTATCTGCCTGGCCTGCAATCCATGCGCCTGCCATTACCTTGTTGTCAAAACCGATAACAACAGCCCATTTCCCGTGAATCTTGGCCAGCCCATCGATTACACCGGTTGTCCCTTCTTCGTTAAACTGGGGGTCATAGATAGTGTGGAGAGGTGTCCATGTGCCCGGATCAACAAGGTACTCGATCCTTTGCCACACGGTCATCTGGCCTCTCTCTATTATCTTTGCAGCAGGTATGCCTGCATTTTTAACGGCCTCAACAGCCTTATTAACTTCCTCTTCAACCTTTTTAATATCGGCAATGTTTTCTACAGCATCTTTTATCTGCTTTTCAGAAAGCGCCTTGCCAAAAGGTGTCATCTGTTCAAAATAGCGTCTCATTTACTCCTCCTGGTTCTTTTTGATTTTTCACACTAAAAATGATCACCCATACCTTTGGGGGAATGGGTGATCGTATATAAGCCATAAAGCCTGAAATTATATCTCAGGAATGATATCCGCCCGTAATATTAAAACGGGCGGATAAAAAATTACTTGGATTTCTTTACGCTAACAAGTTCCTGGCCAACGATCATCTTACAGATATTTGTTGAACCCTCAACCAGTTGATAGGCCGGGGCGTCGCGATAGTACCTTGCGACAGGGTATTCTGTTGAATAACCGTATGCACCGAGGATTCTCATGGCAACATTGGCAGCCTTTACAGCTATCTCACCTGAAAGATATTTTGCCTGGGCGACTTCAATGGTATTTCCGAGGTTGCCGTTGTCCTTCTGCACTGCGGCCTTGTATACAACGAGCCTTGCTGCCTCGAGTTCGCATGCTACCTGGGCAATAAGATCCTGGTTCATCTGGAAATTTCCAATTGCCTGACCGAACTGCTCACGTTCTTTACAGTAAGCTATGGCTGACTCCAGGGCTGCCTGTGCCAGGCCAATCCCGCCTGCTGCTGCAGATAACCTGCTCTGGTTGAGTGAACCGAAGACTATCTTTGCGCCGTCACCGGGATTCCCCAGAATGTTTTCCTTGGGCACCTTGCAGTCTTCAAGGATGATCTCGCCGGTAGGTGTTGACCTTGTTCCCATCTTGTCAAGGTCAGTTGTTGTAATGCCGTTAAAGTTTTTGGGTTCAACAACAAATGCTGAAAGCCCCTTGCCCCTGGCTTCCCTGTCTGTATATGCATAAAAAAGAATTGCATCGGCTGCTGAAGCGTTTGATATCCATGTCTTGTAGCCGTTTATAAGCCAGTGGTCGCCTTTGTCTACGGCTGTTGATTTCATGGACATAACGTCAGAACCGGCATTGGGTTCTGTGATACCAAAACCGCCCACATACTGGGCTGTTACGAGTTTCTCTACATATTTTTTTCTGAGGGCCTCGGTGCCATATTTATAAATTGTGTATGCACAGCCAAGTGTCTGCATGTTCATCTGTACCCTGAGGGAGCTTGAGCCCCTTGCTATCTCTTCAGTAAGGATGATTGCGGCAAGCCAGCCCATATTGTTTCCGCCGTATTCTTCGGGGATAACTGTGCCAAAAAAACCAAGCTCACCCATTGGTTTCATAACTTCATTATATGGGAAATAGTGTTTTTCATCCCATTCATCTGCAAATGGCATTACCTTTTCATTGATAAAATCCCTTGCCATGTCTCGCAGCATCTGCAACTCTTCACTTAATTGAAAATCCATAAACCTTCCTCCTTGATATTAATATATTATGATTAAATAAAAGCTAATTTATAAAAAATCCAGTTAGTTGTGATCTTTTTTCAGTTCGGAATAATATACTATTAGAACATTAATGCAATAAAAATATTCATATTTCAGCTATATTAGCTATATTTATAATGATATTCCTATCGGTCAGTCTCAATGTCCCATGAGGAAATTGTGAAAAATGACAACATTATAAAAAGGTAAGTTATCACGCAAAGCCGCAAAGAACACCAAGAAAAACAGTTTTATTTTAAGTA
>CAZCMD010000006.1:49206-67355 GCA_964499695.1 uncultured Desulfatiglans sp. | reverse complement strand
CTATTATTACAACTTATTAAAAAACATTTCTACATTAATTAATATGACATAAACCAAAAAACTGATGTTTGCAGGCGTCGGTTAGCCGCCGGCGATCTTTGCCCTGTATCCCTGTTTTGTGAGTTCCTGAAGAATAACCTCTCTGTGGTCACCCTGTATTATAATTTCGTTATCCTTTATTGTACCGCCTGTGCCGCACCGGTTTTTGAGCTGTTTTGCCATATCCTTTAACTTGCTGTTATCAATAGAGATATTGCCTATGATGGTAACAGTTTTACCGCCATGCCCTTTTGTCTCTCTCATGATCCTTATAATGCCGTCATCAGGGAAGTTTCTTAAGTTTTTCTCTGTTTTTAAATCTTTTTTCTTTTTACAGGTACAGGATGAAACAGGGTTTCCGCATTCCGGGCAGATACGGCCTGATTCTGATGACCATACAGGTCTGCTGTTTGTCATTTTTTAAGCCTCTGTTTCCTCAACGCCCTGATCTTATGGCCCTTTTCCTTATGAGGCGGGAGCTGCCAGCCGGCAAATTCGCCCGATTCATCAAAAAGTCTGCGCGGGGTTAGTCTTTTACCGCACTTTGAGCAGCGGTATATCCTTTCACCATCTGATACATTATCATGTTGATCACACCAGTCATTCATAGTATTTCTCTTTTATATTTATTTGTTATTTTTTGATAAAGATAATAAAAAAGGGCATATAAAGCAATCTATTCAAAAAAATAGATGAATTGACACGGTTATTATTTACGCATGTAGCTGTAGTTTATGATATAAGGGCACGTAAAACAATTCCTATGGGAGGATGAAATCATGGATTCAGTCTCAAAACAGGAAGGGCTTGTTGATCAATATCTTAATGAGGGTAATAAAGATTCAGCCGTGAAGCTATTATACGAACTGATTGTTGAGCATGCAAAACAGAAGGATTTTATTAAGGCTGAAGTACTCAGGGATAAACTCCTTGATGTCGCACCCATGGCCCTGAAGGAGATTTCGGATTCAGGGGATATTATAGATGATGAAAAGAGCAGGGCTATTGATCAAAATCATCGAAATACATGGGCAGAATTATATGGTAGCTTTACTCCTGAGGAGGTAAATGCGCTTTATTTTGCCATGAAGGAAAGGGTGTTTAATGAAGGGGATGTAATCACCTCGGTCGGTGATACCGATACAAGCATGTATTTTGTGGATAACGGCCAGATCGACATGGTTTTTTTAAAGGATGATGCAAAGGCCCTTAAGATCCTTGAACCGGGAGATATTGCAGGTGAGGATACCTTTTTTTACCACACTGCTGTAAGGACAGTCACCCTTATTGCCAAAACAAAGGTAAAGACCCACTCCCTTGATAGAAAAAATCTTGCGTTACTGAATGAAAAATACCCGGCCATTGAACAGAAACTGGCAGATTACTGTAACAAGGCGGGCCTTGTATCCGAGATATTGCTTGAAAAGGGGATGAACCGCAGGCGTAATTTGCGCAAAAAATTAAACGGCAAGGTGGGTGTCCAGCTTTTAAATTCATCAGGTGCCCCTGCCGGAAAGCCATTTATAGGGGTGCTTTATGACATATCCGTTTCTGGCCTCTCCTTCACATTCAGACTGTCTAACAATGAGGTGGCCCATAAATTACTAGGCGCGAAGATAAAGACACAACTGGTTATCCCTGATGCAGGTTCATCAAAAAAGATAGAGCAAATCGGTAAGATTGTAGGCATCGGATATCATGTGCTCTCTGACCACTCGATCCATGTCAGGTTTGATCAGCCCGATGAGACAATAAAAAAGCTGATGGGTGTATGATGGTATAAATAGGTGTCCGGCAAGCCAATAAGACCGGATAAAGGTTTTAACCTGTATTTATAATGGAGGCATATCATGTCAGCAGAAGAAAATAAGGCCATAGTCCGTCGTGTTATTGAAGAAATGGTTAATAAAGGTAACCTTGAAGGTGCTCACAAGGTACTGGCTGAAAACTATATCTACCATTTTCCCACCCATGATATTAAAGGACCTGACGGGTTCAAGGAATTTGTTACAAACATGCGCAGGGCATTCCCTGACCTGAACGTCACAATTGAAGATATTATTGCCGTTGATGATAAAGTAGCAGTGCGCGTTACCATGCGCGGCACATTTAAAGGGGAGCTGACGGGTATTGCGCCGACAGGTAAAAAACTCACCTTCCCTGAGGCAGTCTTTATCAGGTTCGAGAATGGCAAAGAGGTTGAGGCCACTGCATATGGAAACATGCTCCTGTTCAATGAGCAGCTGGGCATATCATAAAAAAGGGATATCACAGAGATATAATCTGATCCGTGATCTCAGTAAAGTTCACATCATGGCTGATTAGAAATAACTGATCATACCAGTGTTCTGTTACCTCTTCACGCCCGATATCTATTGCGCGGAATGCATGGGCCAGGTTTGCCCTTCTTGCTGCATCAAGGTTTGATGTGGGTTCATCAAAAAATGCGATCCTTGAGCCTATAGTCTGCAAGAGCGCAAGCCGGAGCGCAACCACAGCGCTCATTATCTGTCCGCCTGAAAGCTGGTCATCGGTCCGTTCAAGAGTCAATAGTGGATCACTTTCTTGACCATTTATATTAAATCTCATGTATTAAAACCTTCGCTTTCGCGTCAATTGGCTCTGCTAGTTCAATAACCCTTCTATGATGAGTGAAAACAAGTACCTGAGTACTTAATGCCAATTCTGCTAAAACTTCCAAGCAGACGCGGGTACGCTTGTCGTCAAAACCAATGAGAATGTCGTCCACTACAAAAGGCATTGGTTCAACCTTGCTAAGATGTTGTTCGAGAGTGGCTAGGCGCAGGGCGAGGTAGAGTTGATCGCGAGAACCATCGCTCATACTGTCAACAGCAACCTCTTTGTCGTCAGGATGCACACCCATCAATATGGGCTTACCAGAGTCATCTAATTCGTCACGGAGCCCCGCATATGATCCCAAGGTAAGTTTGGAGAATAATCCACCTGCTCTAGCTAAGACTGGCGCTTGGTTTGATTTTCGGTAGTTTTCGATCTGTTGCTCTAGGATGAGTGCAGCGATCTGTAGTCGAAGATATTTTTCGGCGTTTGCAGCTATACTGGAGAGGTACTGCTCTGCCTCTTCTGATGCATTAGCAGCGATAGCACTACCATCCTTTGAATTGATTTCATTCTGAAGCGTCTGTCGATGATCTCGTAAATCATCACGATTTTTTTGAAGTTCCTTCAGATCATTCGAAATTATTTCAAGCTCACTCTCAATTGCATCGATCACCGATTCTTCATACTCTTTTTCCAAGTTTTCAATACTCAGGCCGTCTCCATTTCGATTGAGTTCTTGTTCAAGCCTTTCTAGATTTATTTGGAGGTCTCGGATATTTCGTGATTTCTCACTAGCTGTAACAAGGTCTTTATCGGTTTCAACTTTGGCTTGAGCCCTTAATATGGCAAGCTGCTCAATGGCATTTTTAATAGTGATATCTGAATTCTCAATCTCTTGTTTAATTTCTTTATGTTGTACTTCTAATTTGGACAAACTTGCTCGCGCTTCTCGTGTCGAGTTCAGATCTCGATTTAATTGGGCGGCAATCGTTGTTGCCTCTTGCACATCTCGTTTGAACCCAATGCTGTCAGTAAACTCGAATACCATTTTTTCGAATTTCTCCTCAACCTGATCCATCTCGTATATTCGGTTGCGCAATTCTTCAGACTTGTCGAATTTATCAAAGAAAGATATCAGCTTATCGATTTTTTCGGTAGCATGCTCTGGGTGAACATCGGCCTTCAGGTCCAGCCCATCTATGGCTTGACTCCAATCCTGCAACCAAACGGATAGCTGAGTATCGACTGACTTTAGTTCATCCTGTGTCCTCTTTAGACGGATTTCGGATTCGTTTAGTGTATGTTCAATATGACGTCGTCTTTCACGAGTGGCTTCTTCTTCATCTACTCGCTGTTCACACAGCGAGATCAAGGCTTCAAGACTCATCTCCTGAGCCTCTATTGATCTATTGAATCTGGATATTTGATTTGAAATAGTTTGCTTAAGTCGCTTGCACTCGTCAACAAGGGTTTTTTCATTTGTTGAGAAGCTTTTTGCTGTTTGGATTTTTTTGACAAGGTTCTCCACCCGGAGTAGCCATTGCTTCATCTCTCTCGGAGTTCCAACCTCTATTCCCAATGGTCCCCAAATAGTAAACCACCTTGACTGAAAATCATTTTGTCTTGTTTTTACTTTTTCTAAGGTTTCCAGTAGAACATTTATTCGCGTTTGGAGAGTTGCTATCGTCGATTCTAGCTCTGACCGCTTAACAACTTGATCCGCATCCATTCGTAACCGATCAGATATGTGATCAGCTTGCTGGACCTTTTTTTCATATGTGGACGCCAAATCGTCTTCAAGGGCGTATTCAAAAAGCTCGCTTTCAATATCAGCCTGTTCGATATACTTTCGTTTGATCAATTTCCAACCGGCATTTCGAACATCTCGTGATGCTTCCAGGTCAGCAATAGTAGGCACATCGCTTTGCAGTAATAGTTCCTTCAAATCTTGTTCAGCTTGTTTTTTCTCTTCTTCTATTTCCTTTTTCTTTCGAATAGTGTCTTGAGATTCTTCTAATAAATCGTCGCATTCTTTTTCAAATTGATCCAATGTCTCAGATACAGGCAGAGCTAATTTCAATACAGAATCGATCGTGCCAGTAAATCTTCCTAGCCTTGAAAGTTCATCTTGGCAAGCCTCATTCTCGTCAGCAGCCCGTTTTTGTGCCTCGGTCAAGCGCTGCTCTACATCACCTGCTTTACGAACGGCTGCAATCACGGCCTTTAACTCTTTCAAGTCGATGTCAGATTTCAAGTTATTGTTGATTTCGTTTTGTAGAGATTTCCGTTCGTCTTGAATATCCTTAATGGATGCCTCAGTTTTTTCTTTATTTTGGACCAGTAAGCTGTGCTTTTGAGCTAACCCTGCGATCCATTTATTTTTGGTGAGAAGTGGCCGCAAAACATCGGCTTTGTCCAAAGCTACATCAGAACGAACACTTTTGAGTAACATTTCGGCTTCATTGCGCAACAATCGCCTATTACCATCCTGTTGCGGTCGATCTTTGAGCATCTTCTCGACTGCTCCAAGCTCCTTGTAAAGTGTCATAATAGCTTCTTCGTTCTCAAGAAGATCGTTTCGAACATTTAATGACTCTATTTCTTCGTTCAAGCGAAGAAGCTTTGTCTCTAAGCGCTCCTTGGTCTCACAACCCATTTGAAGATTTTCGCTAGCGGTTTTTCTCTTCTCCTCAAAATCTTCCGGCAATAGATTCAGCTGACCCAACTCGTCAATTTTTTCCAAGAATTTTCGACGCTGAGCAAGAGTCCCCTTTACACGATTAAGCCGTTCCAGTCGACTTTTTACTTTGCTTTTAGCTTCAATATTTTTATCAACTTTTTCAATGGCCACATTTGTCTCTGATAAATCTTCTTGCAGTTTTTTCCAGTCAGAAACCGGCAAATTTGCATCTTTTATTCTTTTCTGGGCATCTTTATAATTTGTAATTGCTTGGTTCAAAACTGCAATGGAACCTCGAGGTTTGTAAATTTCATCTGCGCTATTTTGCATAGCAGTCAAAACTTCTCGAAGATTTGCAGTACCAACTGCTGCACTAAAAAGAGCATGACCAAGGTCGCCTGATTGCTCCAATAGTTCATGGCTACCAGCGATCAATCTTCCATGATCAATTCCCCAGAGTTTCGTAAAAATGTTCTCATCAATGCCTGCGGGGAGAAATGGTGTCAGGATACTATCATCCAACGGTTCGTTTGTCCCGTACTTAAGTATTGTGTCCTTGTTACCCTTTTTTCTTGAAAATTCAATAGTTGTGCCATCTGAAAGTCGTAGTTTGCCTCCGATTCGGAGCTGTGAATTCGAATGTAAAAAATTATCGTTGGTCCTAGCAGGAATACCAAATAACCAAGCGATGAGGGCTCGAAGCGAAGTACTTTTACCAGCTTCGTTATCACCGTAGATAAGATGTAAACCATAGTCACCATCAGCAAGGTCTAACGATTGCTCAGTAAAAGGACCATAGGCAAGAAGGTCAAGACGATCTATTCTCATTTCGCACCTCCTATCGTCAACAATCTACCGATCAGCATATGCTTAGCTTCATCAACAAGTCGATTGATGGTTTTCTCGTCATCTAGGTTGAGGACGGAGTCGGTTCCAAAAGCCTCGGATGGTGCCTTTTGTCTGAGTTCTGCAATTTTGTCCTTTATTCCATCAATGTCATCAGTGCCATTTGTTATATTCAGAATTTCCTTCAGTAATTTCCCCATAGGATTGTCATTGGACAACGTTGATTCCAAATCGAGCTTACCGGTTGTTGCATTCTCTACTCGTTCAATCCACAGTTCATCTCCTGCAATCTCGGCCCCAAGCGCCTTTATCTGCTGCTCAAGTCTGTCAGGATAAGCGGCAAGTTCATCTGTTATTTTGGTTGCGCCATTCAAACGTATACGCATAGCAAGAGGTCGATCTTCAGCAGAAGCTCGTGCTTGTTCAATGCTTTTTCGGACTCGCTCTAGAGCCTCTCGGTTCTCCTCCGCGTCAGTTAAGTCAATGTCACAAAGAGACCATCGGAATACATCCAGTGGTATCTTCTCTATTTCAGAAACTATTCCATTATCGACGGTGACAAGAACACAGCCCTTTGCGCCGGTTTCGTGAATGTGGCGTCCTTGAATGCATCCGGAAAAAATCACATGTGGTTCTTCTGTGACAATTTCTTGTTTGTGTATATGCCCCAAGGCCCAATATTGGTAGCCCTTTGAACGGAGATCATCCAGTGAGCATGGAGCATAATTAGCATGTCCTTCACGACCGTCGAGACTTGTATGTAAAAGCCCGATATTGAATAATCCCTTTTCAGCAGAGCAAAATTCTGCTACCAAGTTTTCGTCTTCATGTTGATTTCCAAAGCTGCGCCCATGAATCGCCACACCCAAGTTTTCTAAATTGACTGTTTCCACTTTTTTTGTAGAAAAAATCTTCATATTTGATGGACTATCCAACGATTTTGTCATTCGGTTTGCTGCGTCATGGTTTCCTGATACAGCGAATACTTGGATTTTGTGCTGCCCCAACCGTCCCATTTGTTTGCTTAGATATATACCGGTGCTGTAGTCTTTCCAATCTCCGTCATACAGATCACCGGCTAAAAGAACAAAGGCAACTTTTTCCTCTATAGCAAGATTCACTAAGTTTTCAAATGCCCTCCTACAAGCATCTCGAATGGAATCAGCAGGAGCAGATTCATATCGAGATAACCCGCGTAATGGACTGTCCAAATGAATATCGGCTGCGTGTATAAACTTAAACATTTACACCTCTTACTATAAAAGAAAGCTAATGCTACAGGTCCTGGGTGACATGATCCTAGCCACCCCAAGCACGCTTATGAACAATGGGCCTTAACTCTGAACAAGCCACTGAAACTCCATAACAATCACCTAAACTACTGAAGATATCAAACTCGAAATATTATTGAACCAGTCAAGCACTTCACCATCAGGATCTCTATCAGCCAGCATATCGGGTGTCATTGCTAAGGTCGCCTCACTATTAAGCCAAAGTTTTGCTTTTCTAAATTTTTCGTTCAATTTTTTTTCTGAAACATCCTCCCATGCTATCTCAGAAGCTGAAGATTCATGTATCGCCTTTGCGACTAATGCTGGAACATCATCAAAGTCACCATAAGAAACCCTCACTTGAGGGCGAACCTTTGATATTGCATCCGGGTGCAGATAATTCTCCATTTCTAATTTTTTTGTTAAGAAGCCCTTACAACCTGGTCGATTATTTATCGAATCAACAGCAGCCTGATATTTAGATACTCCTGGAGGTTTTACATCTCGATCAAAAAGATGAAACTCAGGCTTGTTTAATTTAGCAAAACGTGAAACCCAAAGCGCAAGATTAGAGCCTCCACATGGAATAAAAATAACCTGACCAGAGTCCTCTAGAGCAGCTAGATCCGGAACGGGTTTTCCATATTCATTGAGTACCTTTGAGATGCCTTTCAGGAAATTTATATCATTAATTCCTTCAACACCAATAAAGAGTTTTACATCATGATCAGGAAGCACTCCCAAATCTTTAGCTATCAAATCCCATACCTCATCAGACCCACAGAAGATATCTCTGCATTCATTATCTCCATAACAAATATATCTTAGGCATTCCAAAGGAACAGTCCGTGCAAGAGTGGGATTATGAGTTGTCAATAGTACCTGGCATTCAGGATTAGCTGAAAGCTCATGGAAAGCTTTCATCAACATTTTCTGATTATTTGGGTGCTGACTGGTTTCAGGCTCTTCAACTGCATAAATCACATTCGGAGCGCCTTTTTCTACTGCAGCCTGTTCAGCTTTGGCTCTAAAAAAATTCAATAGGATCAACCTTCGAATCCCACTACCTCTCTTATTTATCGGGACCTCTTCATCACCGGTCAGAGTCACCTTGAATACACTAGACCAAGTCGGCTTTGAGAACCTGGGTGTAAGCTGCCTTGCTAGCTCAGGACTCATCTCCTGCAATTTTGAAACTGTTTTTTCAGCTAATAACTTAACCTGTTCCTTTACTTTCTCCTCGATGACTTCTAGGTCTGCTTCCTGAGCTTTTAGCGCTTCTTTTATGGCTGCTTTCATAGGATCTTGTGCCTCGACATCCTGATCAGTGCTTTGCCTGTCAGATTTGAACAATGCATAGCTCGGCATATATTTTTTCAATTGATCCCAAACTTTTTTTGCTGTCTCAGTATCAAGCGGTATTTCGACAAGCTGAAAGTTTAAATCAGGTGCGGCTTTCCAGATTGCCTGCCTAAGCTGAGAATTTATTTTTAGATCTATACCTTCAAGTTCGGAACCATTAGCTTTCGCGCGATCTTTCAGTTCCTTATTCTTCAACAATAAAAGGTCATCGTATCCTTTAGCTGTCGGATGCATAGCAACTGCAAATGTATTCTTAATCTTCGGTGTAGCAAGAGAACCATCATACGATCTATGAATCTCTAACCTACCATCTCCATTAAGCATATACTCCTTCTCTAAGCTAGTAGGATAATCCACATCGAGGATCAGCTCTTCAGGGAAATCGTCGAATTCACAGATTATGTGGACATCTTTCTTGTCACCATTTATAGATACATCATCTGAGTCAAGTTTTCCCTCTTCAAAGAAAATATTCAGTGCATCAAAAATAGTAGATTTCCCTACATCATTCTTGCCAACAAAAACGGTTAATGCATCTATATCAAAAGCAGTCTCTTTTTTGTAGCACCTGAAATTACGCAGCCTTACTTTACATAACCGCATCCTTCAATCTCCACATTGAGTTATTGATGATATTTTTTAACGATAAAGTCTTCCTCAGCACTACATAGAACAAATCGTCGAGCTCTTTTATTGTTAAGTTGCTTTTAACCAACTGAAATTACAACGAGATTTACATCTGATTAATTAACTGACCCCCAAATAGAAAACACTCATGCCCTGAATACTTTGGCCATAATTATTGTTTTTTAATATCTCATACCTCCGTGAAGAGGTGTTTAATCAATTGGCATATTTCTTTGATTGATTTGATGCAATGGAATGGGTTTACAGCTAACAATTGAAAAAATCAAGGGGTTTTACAATGATCAATCTTCAATGAACAATTATCAGTAGGAGCAAAGCGATCAAGAGTTATAGGAGGATCTGAACTTCCAATCACACAGATGGAGGTAAGCAGCTTTATCTGCTCAGCCCAGGACTTCTCTGACTTTTTTACCCAGGCTGTTCAGGGTAAAGGGTTTCTGGATCAATTTCACACCTTCTTTTAACACACCCTGGTGAACTATAAGATCATCTGTGTATCCTGACATAAACAGCACCTTGAGCCCCGGTTTTTCCCTGACTGCCTTTTCATACAGCTCTTTGCCGTTCATCCTGGGCATGATCACATCGGTCAACAAAAGGTGCAATGGACCTTTATGGGATTTTACTAACTCCAGGGCCATCTCACTATCTTCCGCAACAATTACCGTATAACCGAATTTTAACAGCATGGCATGACTGATGTTTCTTACCAGTTCATCGTCTTCCACAAGGAGTATGGTTTCTGAACCTCCCAGATCAGTGGATGTCCCCTCACTTGCAGTTTCGGAGCTGGATTCACCCGATGCGACGGGAAGATATACCTTGAATGTTGTCCCCTTTCCAGGTTCGCTATAGACCCAGATATTGCCTTTGTGCTGTTTAACGATTCCATAGATTGTGGCAAGCCCCAGACCTGTACCCTGTTCGCCTTTTGTGGAAAAGAAGGGTTCGAACAGATGTTTGAGGACGTTATTATCCATGCCGCACCCTGTATCGCTGATTGCCAGCACTACATATTCCCCGGGCTCAGCGCTTTGATGAACCTTTGCATAATCTTCATCCAATGTTGTAGTCGAGGTCTCAATAGACATCATGCCACCATCAGGCATGGCGTCACTGGCGTTGACTGCGAGGTTCATTATCACCTGCTGTATCTGACCGATATCCGCCATGATTGTCGGTATATCAGGCGAAAGGATGATCCTGATCTCGATATCCTCCCTAATTGTTCGTTTAAGAAGTGTTTCAAAACCGGCAACCGCTTTATTCATATCCACAGGCCTGTATTCCAGTGTCTGCTTTCGGCTGAATGCCAGAAGCTGATGTACCAGATCCTTCGCCTTTAAACCTGCCTGTAGGATATGTTCTATCTTTTTTTTCCCGGAATCGTTCAGGTCAAGGCTGTCAAATAAAAGTTCGCCATAGCCGATTATAGGAGTAAGTAGATTATTCAGGTCATGCGCCACACCTCCTGCCAATCGGCCGATCGCCTCAACCTTCTGTGCCTGGCGGTATTGTTCCTCTATAACAGCCTTTTCCTTTTCGGCGTTCTTGCGTCCTGTTATATCACGTGCAATACCCAATACCCCCCTGAGCTGGCCATCGGTTCCGTATATCGGCGTCTTCACAGTTTCAAGGATTTCATGATGGCCGACACTTTTAAAAGTCGCCTCTTCTTCATTTGTTATGGGCATTCCTTTGGCAATTGCCTCTTTATCATCTTGCCTGAAAGAATCCGATAGCTCCTTGTCAAAAAAATTGTAGTCTGTTTTACCGATGATATCTTTTTCTTTTATACCCAGCTGTTTTGCAAATTTTAAATTACAAAACAGATAGAAACCATCAGGGTCTTTGAGCCATAACATATCCGGGATTGTATTGATTAACGACCGTAGTTGCGCCTCCCTCTCATTCAGATCCTTTTTAGCTTTTTCCAGTTCCGCGATGAAGCGTGCCTGCTGCATGGTCTGATATGCGGAGCTTGACAGTTGATATGCAAGGGCGCGGAGCATCTTTGCGATACGCCTGAATTGTTCGGGGGACATGGAAGGCACTTCATTAAATGCCGCTATAAAATCGCCTTCATCCACTTCGATTTTACGGGCATATTCCCTCATTTTCTCTTCAGACTGATCCTGATCACGCACCTGTCCTATAAGCCAGTTTGCGATGTGTTTACCTCCGACCATTATTGACGCAACGGCGCACCATAGACCGGCGCTTAAACATGTCTGCATCAACAGTCCCTGAGGGCACCTTTTAACAAGCTCCGCCTCGGATTTCCTGCATAAGGCATTCCCCTTCTCCGTCCTGCGAACGATATCACAGCAAAACCTGCTGAAATTGCCCTGTTTGGTAATGGGCCTTCCATTTAAATCAGTGATAAGCGTTGCCACTCCCGTGGCACAGGCAAATTCGTCCTGGAGCTGCTGAATATCGTCCAGATTAAACAGATCTTCAAAGACGATTTCATTTGTGTCATACTGAGGCGCAGTCAGAGAGATGATCTGTTTCTCCAGTATCTCCTTGGTATTTTTCTGTCTGGATTCCGCTTCCTCCAGTTCTTCTATACGTTTTTTAAGGGCTTCGTAGGTAGGTTTCATAGGCAATATAGTGTGAAATCCTCTTTAAGGTTATTCAAGAAATAATTTCTTACTGACTTACCCTGTATTAAAGGGCGCCTTTTTTAATACCCTGAGTCCTCTGTGATTCTGTGTTGAAACATTTTAGTGAGTCTTTTATACCCTGAATTTATTCACCATTTCATTAAGCTGTTCAGCCAGGTTTTTCAATTCTCCTGCACTCAGGTTAACCTGTGCACTGCCATTGGTCATCTCCGTTGAGGACTGATTAACCTCAGTCACCTCTCTGGCAATATCTTTTGAAACAGTGCTGCTCTCTGAAATCTTGCTATTCACTTCGCGAATACCATCTGATGCCTGTGCTACATTTCCGGCTATCTCGTTTGTCGTTACCGACTGCTCTTCAACCGCCGTAGCAATTGTGGTTACAATATCATTAACATCATTTATAATTTTCAGGATATCTCCTATCTCAGAGACTGTTCCTGCCGCCGACTTTTGGATTCCCTCTATCTGCCCTCTTATCTGCTGTGTCGCCTCTGCTGTCTGCCTGGCCAGTTCTTTTATCTCATTAGCGACCACGGCAAACCCTTTACCCGCTTCTCCCGCCCTTGCTGCTTCAATGGTGGCATTAAGAGCAAGAAGGTTTGTCTGCTCCGATATTTCTGAAATTACCTCTGTGATCTTTCCAATCTTCTGTACTGTATTACCGAGTTCATCGACCTGAACGGAAACACCCTGTGCCTTCTTTACCGATTCACCCGTAATAGTGCGTGCCTTTTCCGAATTCTGTGCAATTTCATTGATTGTCGAGGTCATCTCCTCTGTGGAAGTGGCAATTATGTTCATATTCGTAGACGACTGTTCCATTGCAGCAGCCACAGAATCCATGTTTGAACTCATTTCTTCGCTTGCGGAGGCAACAGAATTTGTTTTTGCGGACATCTGATCCGCCCCTTCAGACATCTGGCCGGAAAGATCTGACAGTTCGGAAGATGCCCGATTAAGCTTTTCAGAGTTCCCGACAATATTCCTGATCATGGTCTGCAATTTTTCAAGAAAAAGATTAAACCATCTAACCAGGTCGCCGATTTCATCATTAGACTGAATTTGAAGCCTTCGCGTCAGATCACCACCGCCTTCGGCCATATCCCTGATCATCAAAACCGTGTCTTTAATAGGTTTACTGATAAACCGTCTAATGATAATGGAGATAAATACAGATGCAAAAAGAACAACCCCCAGAAAAACAATCAGATTGGTATAACGAATTTGCCTGGTGCTGTTGCTGATCTCCTGCAGGGCATTTTTCATATCCTGGGCGGTTTTGCCCGCCAGATCATTGAGATCCTTTTCAATAAGCGGGGTCTTCTTCCCCAGTTGGATAGCCGCCTCTGTGACACTGTTATCACTATTACCATCAGCCATTCGACGGTATACATCCTGGGCCGATGTGTGAAAGGATTTGTACTGTTTAATAATCTTCTCAACCTCTTGCTTTCGTTCGGAATCAATACCAACATAACCGGAAATGGATGACAGTGCGGTTTCCAGTTCCGTGCTTTTATCTCGGGCGTTTTGAATTAAATCACTGTCACCAAGCATCACAGCATCATTGTATAGTTTTATCTCTTCTCTAAAGGCAGAGATTGCAATCTGGCTGCTCATCGAGGCGGGAAACAATGAATCGGAGGCTGAAAAAAGATTAGACTCATTCTTCTGGCCCAGAATAAAGCCTACAAGCATGGTGGCAAAGTATCCCAGAATGAGGATACCGAGGCTGACCCATATTTTCGTCCCTACAGTAAAAGAGATACGCATATTCTTTTCTCCATCGGAGGAGCTTGGTTTAACGGTCAAGGCAACGCCGGGGTCGCCGGTAATGTGCCTCATCAATCCCGATACGTCAGCCCTGACCTGTTTTTACGTCTCCTTCAACAAATTATTAGAAAAGTCCATCAGGGATATTCCCTTTTCAAATTAAAAATTGAAGGACATTTTTGCAGCGCCATAGATAAAGTCCGGCTCCGTGAAATCATTATCGGGGTTATCGACTGTTAATACATTGGCGATGCCGTCGACTACGTGTCCTTCAATTTTAAATACCCAGTAACTGTTTATATCAAAACGAAGTGTCAGGGCCAGATCCTTTTCCCATGCCTTGTGTTTAACCGGCAAGGTATTACCATCCTTGTCATCTTTATTAAAATACAATATCGAGTAGTAGGCTCCTAAAGTAAACAAGTCGTTAAATGCGTATGAGGCAGACACATAGTAACTCTGGGAGGTTGTTTTTCGCCTGACACCTACTGGTATTATATGGCTCTCAGTAGCCCTCTCCATATATTCAGCTGCAAGGACCAGCTTGTCCCATGTGTATTCAGCTGATAGTATGTGATAGACATTTACCATCTCCCATGTCGTTTGTATGACACCTGCAATTAGAAGGGGCCCGTCTGAAGGCGAGTGGAAATAGGAATACCCTGCCCTGAGCCCTTCCAGTGGAGTTTCCCACCAAAGGGCACCGGCGAATGATGTGTCAGCACCAAGGTCACCATTGATTACACCATTGAAACTGCTTTGGGAAGCATCATTGAGGTATTTTACAACGCCGCCTTCCGAATCCGTGGGCAGGACACCGATGATCAACTGATAATTAATATCACCGAAACCGCTAAATTCATAATGTCCGTAAATGCCTGCCCCGCTTGTGGCTATCAGGTTATCCCGGACAATATCCATATAAATCCCCTGAGGCAGAACTATTGGAGTGCGTAGCATGTCCATGTCCCTGGTTTCATTATGCAGGCCCATGGGGAGTTTTATCTTGCCGACCCGCAGGCCAAGCCAATCCTTATAACGATAATCGGCATAGGCCCAATCCAAAGTAATTTTATTATTTGCTGCGTTGCCTATATCCCTTGAAAAAAGTTGCACGCCGATGCGTAGTTTATCATTCAACTGCCTGCTGAAATTAATGCCCATTTCGTTGTATTCAAGGCTGCCATCTTTGCTTTTATTGGACAGATAGTTGTAATCATTGCTTCTGAGAAAACCCTGGGAGATAAATCCGTGTATATCAACGCCTTCCACTTCATAGGCAATTGCAGAAAAGGCCCAGGTAACGACTGTTGTTAAGATCAGTATTGTGATTATGTATCTTTTCATGATATTAGCCTCCGCTATTTTATGGTAACAGTTTTTACTTTTGATACATCCGTTCCGGCAGAGACATAACCGATTGTGCCGGGGTTCTGGGCCACATATTCAACCATGGCCTGATCAGAATCAAGCTCCTTGGGTGGCGTGCCTTTACCGGTAAACACCTGCTTTTTCCAGAAAGTCTCGAATTGACTCTCTGTTTTGCCAACACAGTTCTCCAAAAATGCGGTATGGGTTGCCCCTTTCAGAACAACAAACTTGATACTGTTGCCGTCACTCCATGAGGTCTTTTTCCCGAGATAGATATTACCTACATCCTGCATGGTTAGAGCAGATTCAGATACTGAAGGGTTTATAATAACAACGACATCACCCGCCAGACAAAGTGTGGGGATGATGCCCAACAACATGATAAAAAGGATTATTTTAATTTTCATCTTGTCCTCCTGCTTATTATTAAGAACCTTTTATTAGAACCTTAATATCGAGCTTTTCCAGTCATAGGGAAAAAAAGAGTAATTAAATAATCTACTCATCTTATTTAAATCTGCCAAAAATTAGGCTTTGCCACATTATCTCGCAAATTTTGTGCCTGATACTGATATGACCTCTTTATTCTATCCTTCTGGTAATAATGATATTTTATAAAATAACCTTTTTTTATCTGAAATATTGTAATTTTATTCTTTTTTATGATTATTTCTCCCTCTCTAAGGTAATCACATTTGCGGGGCACGATGTAAGGTTAATATGTAAGTTTATTTTTTGACATTATGACCATTATTTTGTCGTTTTGGTAAAGGGGTGGATATCGAGAAAAAAACGTCTTAATTACCCACAGCTTTTTTTATATTTCTTCCCGCTTCCACAGGGGAATGCGTCATCCCTTCCTGTTATTGGAAGCGGAATATTCTGTTACGGGGTGCAGCTTTAAGAGGAGATTAAAGGCTCCTGACCACAATACCTTTATTGAGGGTGTTTACGACCGCAGTAGCTGCTGATGAGGAGGGTGGAAAGGCGACAGCCTGCCAGAAATCAATTTTGAATCTTGAATTTAAAGGGTTTCTTTCCTTGAGACAGTCACCTTTTCATATGTTTTTGTCAGACATGCAGTCTCTTTGCGTTCATCTTTCTTTTCCAGCTCTATGCGAACGATCTCATATCCCTGCTCAAGGTGTTTTGAAAGCATCTTTTTAAAATTGTTCTGGAGGTTTGTGTCATCCTTAAGTGAGATATTTTTCTGGCTGGTAATTGTCTGTTCAAATTCGATGTTTTCCTGACTGGCATCACTTTCAGGTTTTTCAATATCCCCCTTATTTTTGGCTTCCTGTACAGCCAGTGGTTCAAAGTATCGGCAGTATTTAGCATATCCCGGCATGATCGACTTTAAAAATATCACACCATATTTTTCGTTTTTAGAGGAAAATATCCTGCACTTTAGCGGGCCATCGGGTTCTACTATTACATTAATGCATGCTGAACACCGGTCTTCACGGACAGGATTAGTTGAAAAAATAAGGGATGGATCATCAGGCGGTGACTCATCTTCTTCTGTAATAAAGGTACGGGATATATCTCTGAGACTCCTTGCCAGACCCTTTTTTTCCATCCCTTCTTACCCTCCTGTTCTATATTAAAACATGCCTTTTAATATTTATCCTCCGGGTCAGAGAATGAATATGCAGAAGGATTTGCGGCAATGGCCTCAATCATATCTGTATAGCTTGATCCGGAAGAGTAATAAGCCGTGCTCTCCTTTTCAGCGTATCCGTATTCAGTAGAGGTCTGCCTGTGACTAGTCTCTATAAAATCCTCTGTCTTCTGCAGAATATCATATGCTGAGCCAGGCGACTTTAGCCCCTTGTAGGCATCTACTGCATCCGAACGAATCAGCTCCTCAGCAAGGTTTTCATAGTCTATATGCCCGATAGCGTGCCTGTCATAATCTCCCACCGGCTGGCCAAAATCAACAGATTCTCTCAGACGGATATTGTAACGTATAACCGTTTCAAAGACATGTTTTTCAAATTCAGCTTTCACCTTTTCCAGGACAGTTACAGAGTAACGTGTCCTGGCATCATACATGGTGATCAATGCGCGGGACCTGATTTCGCGTTCAAGTTTTTCATTCAACATCAAGATAATTTCAGTCAGTTTAGCCACCCCGCGGAGTGAAAAGAGGCTCATATCAATGGGGATAACCACCTCATCCGCTGCACGAAGGGCATTGAAGCAAAGATGGCCGATACTTGGAGGGCAATCGATAATGACATAATCATATTCCGACACAAGACCCTGGATGGCATTATGAAGACGATCCTCCCTCCCTTTGAGGCCGGTTAATTCCTGCTCAACAAGACTCAAGGCAATACTGGAAGGGGCAAGATCAAAGGTATCTTTGATTGGAATCAAAATTTCATCCAGCGTAACTTCCCCATCCTGACCATCCTGTTTGGGTGTTATCACGTCATAGATGCATTTTTCAAGATCAGAAGGCATTACATTCAATCCCATGGTTGCATGGGCTTGAGGGTCAAAATCAATCAAAAGTACTCTCTGGCCTTTAAGTGCTAAAGAAGATGAAAGATTAATAGCAGTTGTGGTTTTGCCACAACCTCCTTTTTGGTTTGCGATAGCAATAATCCTCATATACCCTTCCTCCTCTACTTCTTTTTTGATATTTTTAATTCAGATAGAAATCCACGTCCTATGGGCGAGTTTTCTTATATTGATTCACATATCAGAGAGATAATAATACTTCAAGAAAAATACTATATCTTGTATTTTATTTTTTCTTTAAACTATTTGTTGTGCATTTAAAAGAAAAACCATGAATCTTCAATCTTCAATCTTCAATCTTCAATCTTTAATTTTGAATTTTGAATTTTGAATCTTGAATCTTGAATTTGTTTTATTTCTGACCTGCCTTCCCTTTGAACTTTCAGCCTTGAGCCTTGAGCCTCCAGCTTTGAGCCCCCC
>CAZCMD010000006.1:0-49106 GCA_964499695.1 uncultured Desulfatiglans sp. | reverse complement strand
TCAACAAAGGCTTTTACCCTGCTGTCGATATCTATGCTCATTGCAGCAGGCTGTGGTCAGCAGAAGGCAGATGATGATGCGGCCCTACGATTTTCAGACCGTGAAGCGATTGAAGAGACAGTACACCGCGCGAATCTCGGATTTGAGCAGGGCGATGCGGACCTCTTTGCGAACGCATTCGCGGAAGACGCGGTTTTTGAACTGGATGCAAAGGCCCCTGTCTTTGGCTTTGACAAAATGAGTTACCAGGGTCGAGACGACATACGCAAAATCGTTACGGATCAGCAGGAAAAGTTCCGCAAAGCTGACCCAAAAACCCTGAGCTTTGATCCTGCGACCTTAAAAATGTACATTCGCAACAGCGACGAGCGGATTACAATCCTTGATTCCAAAACAGCCCAATATACTTCCACATGGATGGCCGTAATAAAGACTAATGTTAACATCCATATCTCTGCCATTGGCCGCTATACCAATACAATGGAAAAACGTGACGGAAAGTGGTTTATCGTTAAATGTGTTAGATCCGAATAAGGCCCTGATATTTCAGGAGACCTTTAAATGGTAAAGGAAGTGCGACTCAAAATAGATTAACTTTTAAATCGAAATGGAGACACGGGATATGGCATCAAAACTCAGGAGTGCAGATGGATTCTACGGGTGGATTAATCTTGCGGTTATGTTTTTCTTCAACATTGCATTTATGATGATTATGCTCTCATTTGCTCTGTTTCTCCCCTCCTGGGTCGAGGAGTTTTCCTGGAGCCGGGGCGATATGTCCCTCGCACAGGCTGCAGGTATGATACTGTCGGGCCTGACCGCACCCCTTGTAGGAATCTATA
The DNA here is from genome assembly GCA_964499695.1 of uncultured Desulfatiglans sp. Classification (GTDB taxonomy): domain Bacteria; phylum Desulfobacterota; class DSM-4660; order Desulfatiglandales; family HGW-15; genus JAAZBV01. The sequence goes on along the minus strand of CAZCMD010000006.1, from coordinate 48,264 downwards.
TAATGAAGAAGGGAGTCAAAACGGCCATTATACTTGGAAACATTTTTTCAGTCGCAGGCCTTGTACTGGTCTCTTATCAGCAGCATATCTGGCAGCTCTTTGTCGGATATGGTGTGCTTATAGGTTTAGGCATGAGTATAGGCGGAATGCTGGCCTCGATGACTGTAATTAACAACTGGTTCATAGTAAAACGGCCCGTGGCTCTCAGTATTTCAATGACCGCGATGGGTTTCGGAGCGGTTGTCTTCAACCCGCTTTTGATGAAGCTTATAGAATTAATGGGCTGGCGGAATACATACCTTGTAATTGCAGCGGCCTCGTTTTTGTTTTGCGTGATCCTGCCCGCGCTTTTTCTTGTTAATAAACCGGAAGACCTGGGTCAGGTCCCGGATGGCCCTGTTACCTTAAAAGCAAATAAGCCTTATTCAACACAGGCGGTCCAGACAAATCTGTATAAAACACCTGTTGATTTTACTGCAAAGGAGGCCCTGCTGACACGGACAATGTGGCTTTTGATAGGTTATGTTATTGTTCAATTTATCGTCATGCAAATGGTGTTGGCCCATCAGGTTACCTTTCTTATAGATATAGGTTTTGCGCGCACAAGCGCTGCCTTTGCAGGGGGCTTTTTCGGATTTATGATGGGTGTCAGCCAGCTGGGGATCGGTTTTCTTGGTCTCAAGATCAAGATGCATACACTTGCCGTGGCATCGATCTTCTTCGGTATTGCCGGCCTTATAATCATGCTGTTTGCAAACTCAATGGGTATTGTAATTCTATGTAATATCCTCATGGGGATAGGATTCGGCATACAGACCATAGCCCTGGGCAACCTTATTCCCGATTACTTCGGGAGAACCGAATTCCCCAAGATGATGGGTTACACCATGCCTTTTACCATCGTCTTCTCTGCTATCGGTAGCCCTGTAGCCGGATATATCAGGGAAGCAACCGGCAGTTACACCCCGGCTTTTCAGTTCGGCATCGGGGTGCTGGTCCTGGGATTAATCTTCATTGTCTTTGCGAAGCCGCCCATGCATCCTTCGCTTAAAATAAAAACTTTATAGAGCTTAATATTTGAAATGGGCAGATAGATAATATACTATGTTATGAAAAGTAAGAATAATAAATTATATGACTGAGGTATCTGTGGAAAAAACAAACATACAGAAGATATATCTTTCAGATAAGAACACTGCCTTTTTTGAATGTCCGAAGTGTCATGTATCAAAGGAGTCGGATGTCTCAAAATATAAGAATCTTGAGACTTCTATCAAATTAAAGGTCAAATGCCGATGCGGGAATGCTTATGAGGTGGTCCTGGAGAGAAGAAAACAATTCCGTAAGGAAACACATCTGTCCGGTAAATTCCATTATGCCTCGCTTTTCGGCGGGGAACAAAACGGGGTAATCACTGTTCTGGATATATCCAAGGGAGGGTTTAAACTTAAAATACTTGTAGAACCCAAATTTAAAAAAGATGAGATAATTGAGGTTGTATTCAATCTGGATAACCCCGGTAACACCCTGATACAAAAACAGGTTTTTGTAAGAAATATAAAGGGCCAGATTGTTAACGTGGAATTTTGTTCCTTTGACCCAAACGATTCAGGAGACAAGGCAATCGCATTTTATCTCTTTTAAAATAAAACAGATAATCCTGTATATGCGGTATCAGGGCAGAAAAGAGTAATATAAAAGTTCTAGTCAGGCAAAACCGTTGAAAATATCTGAAATCATAAACATGGAATATCAGCTATACAGAGATGCAGAATCCGGCATGGCTGATGTGCAGGAGAGAGACCGCAAAATCGGCATGAATTTTACTGGCCCAATAGAAGACCGTGCCGCCATCTTTCGTTTCTGGTTAAAAAACCTCATGGATAAGCAGGTCTTTCCGGGGTCATGGTTTGATTCCACATTAACATTTTTACGCTATTTAATATTTTTCTTTTTTCTCATATCAGGGGGATTCACCTGTGCAGGTATCCTTGCATATGACGGGTCGCAGCCTGTCAATATAGTAAACTTTATCGCTGTTTTTGCAGGCCTTAATATCCTGCTTTATCTCCTGTTTATTCTAAATCTGCTTCCGGGCGGCTATCGCAAAAGAATCCCGCTTATCGGGGATTTTTACAGACTGGCAGGGTTCCTGTTACGTCGTATTATTATGACTACAGGGAAGCGTTTATATAAAAACAGGACAAAATCCATTCGGTTTGTGTCAGGTATTTTCTACCGGATAGAATCAAGGCACATCATATATCAAAACATAGAAAGGTGGCTTCTCTTCAGTATAACTCAGCTTGGAGGGTTTGCCTTCAGCCTTGGAGCCCTTATATCATGTATCTATCTTATTACATTTTCTGATCTCGCCTTTGCATGGAACACGACACTGGATGTTTCTCCACAATTCTTTCACAGGGTTATTAAAATTATTTCTGCCCCATGGTCACTTTTTGATGCGGATATTATCCCTTCATTAAGCCTGATTGAATCGACCCGCTATTTCCGTCTTGACGGCGCCTATTCAGGCCCACAGGGCAATGCCCTGACCGCAGGCGGGTGGTGGCCATTTCTGCTGTGTATCATTTCCTTTTACGGTCTAATACCCCGTGCAATTTTAATTATGGTTTCAAATCTCAAGCTGCATTTATTAACTAAAAAAGCGCCCCGGCTTTCAGCAGAAATGGATGCCCTTTACAGAAGGCTCACCTCCCCAATGTATCTCTCCCAATCTGTGGACAATAACTCCAATGTAAAAAAGAGAGAAAGAGAAGATCAAACAGTATTTGATAGTAAAACGATTGATGCACAATCATGCATGGTTATTGTCTGGGGCGAGGCAGAGATGGATGATGCTGAAATAAAAAGGATTATTGGGTTACAGTTTGGATGGGGCATTAATGATCTGGTTCACGCTGGCGGGTTCGATAATAATCAGGATAACGAAATCCTTAATGGTTTTGAAAAGGGCACACAAACAGAACCGATTCTCTTTATAGCTGAATCATGGGAGGCACCGGGCAGGGCGGTTGAATATTTTCTAAAGCACCTGCGGGCAAAAATAGAAAAAGAGAGAAGGATCATTTTAGGGCTCATCAATATTGACCATGAAAAAAGATTGATAGCTCCTGCCCTGGCAGACTGGCAGAACTGGCAAGAAACAGTAATAAGGCTTAATGACCCTTTTATAGTTATTGAACCGGTAACAGAGGCACTGAAATGAAAGATATCCCGACATTTGCGGTTATCGGAAGGGTAAACAAGGGAAAATCAAGCATTGTAAGTGCGCTGGCCGAGGATGATGCTGTTGTTATTGATAGCAGTGCAGGCACCACCATTAAATGCCAGGAGTTCCCTGTGATGGTGGATGGCAGGACCATCATCATACTGATTGACACGCCCGGATTTCAGCAGGCGCCAAGGGCTCTTGCCTGGATGAAGGAGCGTGAGACATCTGCTGCAAGCCGGCGTGATGTGGTTTATGATTTTTATAATGCCTTTAAAGATACAGAGGACTTTGTAGATGAGTGCAGGCTCCTTAAGCCCATCCTGGAAGGGGCAGGTATCCTTTATGTAGTGGATGGGGCAAAACCCTTCAGGCGCAATTTTGAGGCAGAAATGGAGATCCTTAGGTGGACAGGCCAGCCCCGCATGGCGCTTATCAATCATATAGGTAACGATGACTATACCAGAACCTGGCGGCCTGCGCTTGATCAGTATTTCAGTGTTGTGCGGCAGTTCAATGCCCAGAAGGTAAGATTTAATGACAGGCTTGAGCTATTTCAGGCCTTTCGTGAACTCAATGAGGCATGGCGGCCTGGTGTGGATGAGGCCATCAGGTACCTGAATAGTGAATGGAAGAGGAGGGAACGTGAGAGTGCCCATATATTAGCGGAGATGCTTGCAGATGAACTTACATATCATATCGAGATCGGTCTTGCACGTCATGAGCATATAGAAGACCGCAGGCCGAGTCTTGAATCAAAATTTCATGACTGGCTCCGTAAAAGAGAAAGAGAATCGCGGCAGGCCATTGAACGGCTGTACAGGCACAATAGCCTTGAGAGGGAAGAGACGGACCTCGATAAACCTGTATTTCAGGAGGACCTTTTTGCTGAATCCACCTGGGAGATGCTGGGCCTTACATCAAAACAGCTTCTCACGCTGGGGGCCATTACAGGCGCTGCCATTGGGGGCACACTTGATGCAGCGGTTGGCGGATCATCATTACTTTCAGGGGCTATAGGCGGGGCCATTATTGGCGCAGGATCTGTCGCCTATTTTTCGACCAGAAGATTTGCCTCCATAGAGCATGTGAGCAGATTCTTCAAGGGTGGCAGGGTTGTCAGGGTGGGGCCTCACAAGAATCAGAATTTTCCATGGGTACTGCTTGACCGTGCCCTGCTTCATTATTTTACTATCCGCGATTATGCCCACAGCCGCAGAGAAAAGATCATTATTAATAATCATGACGATACAGGTCTTGCAAAGGGACTTGAGCAGGGCAGGCGCCGGGAACTTGCCGGGATATTCAGCAGGCTCAGGAAAAACCCGGATAATATCAATGATGCTGAGAAAAACAGGCTTGAAGAGGCACTGTTTGAGATCATAGCGTTAAAAGAATAGAAAACATCCCGATAGGCGCTGGCCCTGGGTTAAAAGGGTATTGGTGAAAATAAAACAGCCAGAACCGATGTTGACGGTCCTGGCTGTTGATTTTAGCAGTTTTATTTTTTACCGTCTGTTTTTTGAATCTCTTCCGGTTTCATTTCCTGTGCCTGTTTATCAAGAATCTCCAACAGTTCCACATCAAACTGTAAAACTTCATTGGGGCCTATCTCCTGACCGGCACCTCGCACACCATAGGCAAGATCAGCAGGAATAAACAACCTGTATTTGCCTCCGACCTTCATCAGTTGAAGGCCTTCTGTCCATCCCTTGATTACCTGATCAGCCTGGAAGGTGGCTGGTTCTCCCCGTTTATATGAGCTGTCAAACACTGTACCGTCAAGTTTTGATCCCTCATAATGAACACTGACTCTGTCGGAGCCCCCGGGAGATTTTCCCTCCCCCTCTTTGAGTACCTTGTACTGCAGGCCACTTTCAGTTGTTTTAACCCCTTCCTTTGTCTTATTTCCTTCAAGAAAGGCCTGGCCAGCCTCCAGATTCTTTTGTGAGACTTTTGCTAATTTTTCCTGCTCTCTGATCATCAGTTTTTCAGAAAATGCCTTGAGCAGGGGTTGTGCTTCCTCTGTTGATATCAGGAGCTTGTTCCCCTGCATTTTATCTGTCATGCCTTTCTGCAGGATGGATAAATCGATTTCATCTTTAATCTCGCTGATGGACTGTGCCATGTTCACGCCGATTGCATAGCTAATTTTTTCTTTATCTGTCGGGAGTGTTGTTGTTTTTGGAGTCTGGTCTTCCGCCTGACAGCTTAAGGTAAATGCCAGCAGGGTGGTACACAGAATTGTTTTTATGGGTGTTTTCACAGTAGTTCCTTTCAATTAACAGGTTTGGGCCGACAACTATTAATTTTCAAAACTTGAATGTTATGCAGTCGGCAATCTTATTTGAATTCACTCTGACCCTACCAGATTCTTGAGACTGATACAAATGGTATTTTTCAACCAACTGCAACTTTTTATCCTTTATCTTGTTTTATTGAATAATCCAAAAAAAATGGGCCTAAACCGGGAGACAGAAATAAAAAGGCTTGTAATTTTTATAAAGAGATCTCAAACATCTGACTCCTAAATTGAGGGCCATATAACCCGAAACCAAAAACCTATTTTTCTATTGATGATTGACCATTGATGATTGAAAAATCCCTTGCTTTTCCAATTTTGAATCTTTAATGTTGTATCTAAATTGGCATAAAAAAATTACGGCTGACTGTGAATGTAATACATTATGAACCATTGTAACCATGACTGATACTTATCTTACACCCTCAATTAACAGTAATATTCAAAAGATGTATCTCATAAAGATGCTGGCCAATATGCATTTTATATCAGCGATACTGGTTCCCTTTTTTACCGAGTGGGGTGGGATAAGTTTTTCACAGGTACTTTACCTGAATGCAGCTTTTATGTTTTTTGTTTTTATTCTTGAAATCCCCACAGGCACAATCGCTGATTTTTTTGGACGAAAAGTATCAATGCAGATCTCATGTTTCATAAGCTGTGTTGCGGTTCTGGTATATATCAGTTATCCGGATTTTTATGTATTTTTAGCAGCAGAGTTTATTTTTGCTGTCGGTGCATCACTGATGTCAGGCGCTGATTCGGCTTTTATTTATGACACTTTAAAGGAGCTCGGCAGAAGTCATGAATCAAAACGGGTTTTTGGCAGAACAGAATCTTTTAAATTGGCTGGTATACTTATCGGTGCCTTCTTCGGAAGCTTTATTGCAAAAATCAATTTAAAGGCGCCTTTTCTCTTTATGGCAGTTCCGATCGGTATAGCAGGATTGATTACCTTTACATTAAAAGAACCATCGATATTTGATGGGGAAAACAAAAAATCCTATCGGAAAACACTTCTTGAAGGAATAAACTGTTTTATTGAATCTCATGAATTGAAAATTCTGGTATTTGATATGGTATTTGTTGGTGCAATATCCTGGCTGGTTATTTATTTCTATCAGCTCTTTCTTATAAGTGCGAATGTAGATGTGAAGTATTTCGGCTCTGTTCATTCAGCAATGGCCCTGTCTCAGATACTCATTATTCAAAACTTCACAGGCATAGAAAAAATATTGGGTGCTAAAAGAAAATTGTTAAGCCTCGGTGCCATTATTCCCGGGATATGTTTTATTTTAATGGGGAATGTAAAGTATGTCCCAGTATTGATTACTTCTATCGTGCTGGCAGCAGGATTCGGTTTATCAAGAGCACCTCTTTTTATAAGTTACATGAACAAGTTCATTCCTTCAGATAAAAGAGCTACGGTTCTATCTGTTACTTCAATGCTTCAGATGATGGCAATTTCAATCATATATCTAGTCGCTGCATTATTATCTGAGTGGTCAGTGCCCTGGACGATCATTTTGTTTGGATGCTTACTATGCCTGTTTCCTTTTGCTGTTCGAATGAAGGAAACTCATTTGATTGACTAGGTGAAAAGGAATTACATTTTAAATATGTATAATAACAGCATTAAGCAAATAACTAAAAGATAGTAAAGATGAACTAATTGATAGGAGGGTATATGAATAGAACAATTGTGAGTATCGTGATTCTGTTTTGTATTTCTTCATTCGGTCAGGCTGAGGATGTTGCAGCAGGTAAAGCTCAGGAATGTACTCGTGAAACACTTCAGGTCGCAATTGACAGCTACCTTGAGGCGCAGAAGGCTGGAGATTTGTCCAGAGCGCTGCTTGCAGATAGTGTGAAGTATATTGAAAACTGGACAGAGATCAAAAAGGAGCAGGGGATGTGGAATACTCCACTTTCGATTGATTTTAGCCGTAGTTTTCTGGATGTGGATACCTGCCGAACATTCACGGAAGTAATTATTGCCAAGGGGGACAACCCCTATGTTATCGGCACACGTCTCAGGGTTGAGAAAGGTAAAATTACCGAGATCGACAGCATGGTTACTAAAAAATCGGACTGGCTGTTCAACGCCACTGATTACCTGAAGTATTCAACAATGGAAGACTGGAGGGTTTTAAACGCTGATGAAAAGGTAGACCGTGATACCCTGATCAAGGGTGGGAATGCCTACTTTGATGCCTTTTCAGATAGAGCAGCTAAGGTACCATTCAATAAACCATGTGCACGCCTTGAAGGCGGATTGTATACCACAAAGGACTTTAATGACCCAAACGCCAGCTGTTATGTCGGTTTTCCAGAAGGAGAGGATAAGCTCCCGATAAACAAACGGGATTATGTGGTGGACGTTGATATGGGCACGGTCAATATCTTTTGCAGGTTCGGCAGAGATCCAGGAATGCCTGATTCCCATACCTTCAGGCTGGTAAACGGGAAGATCAGGTATGTTCACACACTGACCCCAAGTGTCCCGGGCCTGGATTTCGATGCAATCATGGGTCCGCCAAAGAAGGCGAAGCCTAAAGCACCGAAAATAGGTGATGTAGAGTAACAGTGTCCAGTGATCAATTAAAAGTATACTATAATCAATGAACAATGATTAAAATTGGGTCTGTAATATTTTCAATGGACACATAAAAATAATACTATGTCTGACCTGATACTGTAACCTCAATAGCCAGGATACTTAAATATGTTCCGTCAGTATTTTATAAAGACCTGTGGAGTCCTGAGGTGGAACTGATTCATTTTCCACCTTAACCATCGTTAATGCGTTAGATGGGCAGGTTACAACACAGTTACCACAGCCGATACAGCGGTCAAGGTTAATTACTGAACAATTATTCTGTTCGTCAATCGTAATAGCCTCAATCTGACACCTTTCAACACAAATACCGCAGCCGGTGCATAACCCAGTGTCTACAACAGCATTATAATTGTGAGACCAGTTTTTGGCCGGCTCTGGTAATAATTTCTGTATTCTAAGGACACTGCAACAGCATCCGCAACAGGCACAGATGAAATCCGGTTTCTGGTAGTTTGTAGGCTGCAGGATAAGGCCATCCTCTTCGTTTTGGCGGGTTATCTCCAGTGCCTCTTCGCGTGTAATCTCTCTTCCTTGCCCTGCTTTTATAAAATGCCTTGCCCAGTCGTTAAAGGCCATACATGCCTCTATGCGGGTTGTTTTTTTACAGGGCTCACCTCTCCCTTTTGCGCCTTCACGGCACATGCACGGGCTTATAATGATCGGCCCATCTGTATTGTTGATAATATCTCTCACATGGTCATAGGTGGTAACGCTGTGTTCTATTTCAATACTTTTTCTGACAGGGATTGTACGCATTTGGGATATGCTGGTGCCGGCATATGCCTTTCCATAATTGCTGTTGATATATTCACCAAAATCTGCCCAGAACTGCGGAGTAGCTTTGCTGCCATGCCATTCTACTATACCTATTAATAGCGGCATTATAAAATAATATCCAATACCGTTTTTATCCTTTTCACCTATAGACCCATTAGCTGCCAGTTCATCAAGGATATTCTTGATCTTGTCAAGGGACATGCCTTTATCTTTTAACTGTTCATAAATATCCGACGCTGACTGTGGTTCATAATTTAGGCAAAGGGCAACACGCGCCTGTTCAGGGTTGAAAAGTTCTTTGAGAATACGAATCTCAACACCTGACTCAGTTGCAGGAAAGCCAACTGCCTGTTTATCAAGATGCATCTGTAACTCTCTATATATTTTGTCTTCTGATTGCATTTTATTTTTTCCTCTCTTTAATTCTGATAATTATCTGAAAACTTGCAGGATCATATAATCATTCTTTAACATAAAGTTATATGTAAGCCAATGGTATCCGTTAAGCAATCGGAAAAAGATAGCAAATCCGATATTTTGTTACCCGTATACGCTTACTATAATATACAGATATTTTATGAATCGGTTCATTTTTATTATTGTTTTAATACTCATCTATTTCATTGACAGCGGTTTCATAAATTGGTTGAATCCGGTTTCTAATACCATTATTTCATAGATATATCAAAGGGGCGATAAGCATGAAATCTGAAATTACACGAAGGAGAATGTTAAAGATAGGTGGCGCTGCTGTAGGAGGGGTGATACTGAGCAGTGCAGGCAGGATTGTCAGCGCTGACTCTGAAAAGCCCACCCAGTGGAAATGGAATTCTATTAAGCCTGAATCTGTTCAGGAAAGGGCATACCAGTCGGCATGGGCTAAAATCGGCTGTATGTACGGTGTGGTAGAGTCAATTATGGGTACACTTGCTGATAAATACGGTGCCCCTTATAATACATTCCCGGTTGCCGCGACCGTCTACGGCAGCGGGGGCATAGGCGGCCTTGGCTCCCTTTGCGGGACAGTAAACGCCGGAGGCCTTCTCTTTGGCATCTTTATAGAAAAACAGACGGATCTTTTTGCACTATGTAACGAGCTTTCCCTGTGGTATGAAAAAACAGCGATGCCCGTTTATAAACCTGTTAAACCGAATCAGGACATCCAGATTGCCACCTCAGTATCAGGGTCAAATCTCTGTCATATCTCCTGCACAAAATGGTCAAATGCCTCAGGTCATAAGCTGATGACTATGCCTCATTTTGAACGATGCAACCGCATGGTGGCGGATGTGGCAATGAAGGTGGTGAGCATGCTCAATGATTACACAGCCGGTACAATAAAATATGCTGAAAATCTGAATGACTTTTCAAAAGGCTGCATGTCATGTCATGGGCCGGAAAAGGAAAAAGGCAATGTTTCAGCGAATATGTCATGCAACACCTGTCATGAAAATCCGCATTAATATTTATATCTGGCAGGAGATTTTATAAAACAGTAAGCAGCAGTAAAATAAAAGGAGAGTGAAATGAATATTAACGATTACCCGATAACACCCAGAGAAAACTATCTTCGTCTTATGAAGAATGATAATCCACAGTACCTTTGTAATGAACACCTCTATACAAACGGTTTTTTCTTTGATTCCATAATGCTTTCATCACCTCAGCGGGTTGAAGGTGAAACCGTAAAAGACAGCTGGGGTGTATCATGGAAATGGTTAAAGGGCCATTTTGCGGCTAACCCGCATATTACTGAGGAGACCAAGGTAATAAAGGATATAACCAAGTGGGAAAAGTATGTAAATGTGCCCTGGCCCTCAAAAATAGTAAAGAGCTGGGAAGAGTCAAAGGCAAGGGCAGATGCATTTGACAGGAAGAACCAACTCCTTATGTGCGTCTGCTTTGGTGGTCTTTTTGAGATGTCCCATCACCTTATGGGGTTTGAAGATGCACTTATGAATTATCTGGCAGAACCTGAGGCCATGACCGAGCTTCTCACAGTGATTGCGGATTACAAAATAGAATATGTGAAACTTTTGATAGATAACCTCAACCCTGACATGATCCATTTTCATGATGACTGGGGAAATAAGCGAAGCCTTTTCATGTCGCCTGAGACATGGCGTAAGATGTTAAAGCCCCACTATGAACGCATCTATGGCTATATAAGATCAAGGAATGTACTGATTCAGCATCATGCTGACTGTGTATGTGCCCCAATAGTAGAGGACATGGTAGACCTCGGGATAGATGTATGGCAGGGGATTATACCGCAGAATAATATCCAGGATGTTCAGAAGAGGGTAAAAGGCCGCATGGCCCTTCAGGGCGGCATAGATGGCGCTGTATTTGATTTTAAAAACTGGAAAGAGGCTGATGTGCGTAAAGAGGTTAGAAGGGCATGTGATGATTATGTGCCAGCAGGGCACTTTATACCCTGTATCCCTAACGGTGTTCCTCTTACCCCCGGCATCAATGATGTTGTTGTAGATGAAATAGACACCTATGGTTTTGATTTTTTCAAGCGTCTAAAAAGGAAATGAAGAAGTTATAATGATAATCCTTACTCATCAGATTAGCTATCGGGGATAAAAGAGGTGCTTTAGGGGAGATATGTTAAAAAACAGGGTTGCTGTTATAACCGGTGCAGGAAACGGTCTGGGAAAGGCCTATGCTATTGGAATGGCTAAAGAGGGGGCTAAAGTAGTTGTAAATGATCTGGGGACCAGTTTTAACGGGGAGGGATCTTCATGTAATGCTGCGGATGAGGTAGTTGAGATGATCCGAAAAGAGGGAGGAGACGCAATAGCCAGTTATGATAGCGTGGCTAAAGAAAGTGGTGCAAAGAACATAATAAAAAGCGCCATTCAACACTACGGAAGGGTTGATATACTCGTTAACAATGCCGGAATTATCAGGGGCGGTTTTATTTACGAGATGAATGCAGTTGACTGGGACGCTATGATAAAGACGCATCTTTACGGCACCTTTTACTGTACCCATGAAGCATCCATAATAATGAAAGAGCAAAAATATGGCCGTATAATCAATATATCATCCCATAACGGGTTAGGTTTAAAAGGAGGCTCAGCCTATTCAGCAGCCAAAGAAGGTATTACAGGGTTTTCCCGTTCTGTTGCAAGGGATATGGCCCCCTTTAGCGTTACCTGCAACATAATCCGTCCTATTGCAGCCTGGCGCGGTGCAGTAGTAAAAATACAGGAGTTTGAGGAGAAGAAAACTGAAGATGTCGCGGTACTGGTGATCTACCTGGCAAGTGAGGCGGCAGATCATATTAACGGCTGTATCTTTGAGGTATATAACGGACATGTCGGTATATATGAGGAACCTCCTCAGGTAAAGCAGGTGCTGTGGAAAAAGGGACATTTCACCTCAGATGAATTGGCTGAGATAATCCCTCAGACATTAACCAAAGGAAAAGTCCGTGATGATTTTCCAAACACGCTTCCATTTTCACTGACGCCCCCGGGAGATGATTAAAGCATATTAGGGTTTCTTCAGTTCTTCTTTTATAGAGATTCCAAGCGTCTGGAGCATAAACGGCTTTTTAATGAAGCAACCGGCCCCCAGTTTCATGGTTGCCTTTACATCTTCCGTTTCTGCAAACCCGCTTACAATAACTGCCTTCTGTGAGGGGTTGATCTTTTTTATCCTCTGATAGGTCTCCCGGCCGTTTATTCCGGGGTCCATAATCATATCCAGGATGATTAAATCCACTGAGTTTTCTTTAAGGTATTCCACTGCCTCTTCACCGCTGCTTAAGGCATGCACACTGTAGCCGAGCTTTTCAAGCATCCTGCTTGAGATCTCACGCTGACTATCTATATCATCAACGACAAGTATTTTTTCACCGTTTCCAAGCAGGGCGTTTATGGGCATTTCAATATCTGCACCTGATATCTTGCCTCTTGTTATTGGGAAATACATATCAAAGGTTGTACCATCACCACCACTTGACACATTGATATAACCTTCATGTTCCTTCATCACATTCCAGACTACTGCCAACCCCAGACCTGTCCCGCTCCTGCCCATCACCTTTTTTGAATAGAAGGGCTCAAATATCCTGTTCAGGTCTGCGCGAGATATCCCGGTTCCATTATCTGATACAGATAATACCGCATATTCACCTATCTTTACATCATCATACCCCTTAAGCGGACGGTCAAGATACCTGTTTGAGGTGGATATTATGACACTCCCAGACTCCTCGATCGCATCAGAGGCGTTTGAGATCAGGTTCATCAGTATTTTTTTCAGGTGTATGTATGAGCCGTTTATGTTCAAAAGGGAGTTGTCCAGTTCATATTTAAAGGTGATCGCGGGATTATGCGCTTCGACATTCCTGAACTCAGGTGATTTGATGTACTCGCTTATCAGACTGTTCAGGTTTATTGTCTTTTTCGGGGTTGCCACACTGCGGGCAATTGTTAAAAGGTCCTGCACAATTGCAACCGCCCTCTTACCGGCGTCCATCATGGTAGTAATAGGTTTTCTGAGATTACTCTCCTGGGGCAGGTCCAAAAGAAGCAGTTCAGGATAACTCACTATGCCTGAAAGGACATTGTTAAGGTCATGGGCTACACCGCCTGCCAGAATGCCTAATGATTCCATCTTCTGTGATCTGTGCAGCTTTTCTTCTAAATTCCGTTTTTCCTCCTCTGTCTTTTTACGATCTGTAATGTCGACCATGGTCTCAAGCGAATAGCTCATGGTGCCATCTTTATATATCGGGGTGATACTTATCTCTGACCAGGCATATTCCCCATTCTTTTTTCTGAATCGCCTTTCCGTTGGCTTAACCCCTATAGGAAACTGTTTTTTCTTTTCCTCAAGTGTGCCATATGCAGGATCATCAACCCACCAGGGGTATGGGATTTTACAACCTATTATTTCTGAGGGGGAATACCCTGTCATCTTTTCAAAATATTGATTTACATACCTGATTGATGTATCGGGGTCCAATACCATTATTGCATTTGGTGAATTATCAAGCAGGCTTATGTTGAATTCATTGCTCTCCCTGAGCGCGGCTTCAGTTTTTTTGTATCCGGTTATGTTCCTTGTGATCTCAATAAAACCAGTTACCCCATCACCATTTTTTACCGGGCAGAATATGGTCTCAAAAAAGGAGTCTCCTGTGTCTGTTACAGCAGATGATTCGGCCTTGAGTTTTTCACCTTTCAATACCTTTTCACGAAGCATGTCCCATCTCTTTACCAGTTCAGGGGGGCCGGCCTTATAGGGTTGCATGCCCGGTTTGATATCCTGTTTCAAGTAAATTTCCATTACATCCCTGTAACTGTTGTTATATGCGAGGGCATTACCATCACGGTCACATATCAAAATAAAATCCTCTGTATACTGCATAATGGTATCATAGTGCTTGCAGCTCTGGTTAAGCCCCCTGATTTCATCACGCAATGCGATTTCCTTTTGATTCTGCGCCTGAATAACACCTTCAAGCTCTTTTATCTTCTGTTCCAGTCCTTTAGTGCCCTGCTCTTTTTCCATTTGAAAACCTGCTTAATGTTTATATTGTATTTTAATTTAGATGGTAAGACTATAATTCGCTTTTAAGCCATTGAGCGGGCACATATACAGATTGGAGGATTTTACGGCTGAAAAGTCTGCCTAATATAATCAATTGCTGAGTAAATAGCAATATTATGATTCATTTTGACAGACCCGCTTTTTATAACAGGTAAAAAATAGAGTCTTTGACATAAGTCAACGACTTTAAATTAGGGCTGTAATATAAATGAGATTGTAATAAAGAGCAAGAGCAAGAGTAATTAAAAAGGAGGCATATATGGCACTTACACAGATAGGTAATGACACAAAATCACAGAAGAAAACAGGTTTAAAGGCAGGAGAACCGGCGCATATTGATAATTTAATAGAATACGGCGAGGATGCAATTGTAAGCCGTACACTGGTTGAAAACGATGCCGGTACAGTTACCCTGTTTGCCTTTGATGAGGGTCAGGGATTAAGCGAGCATACTGCCCCCTTTGATGCACTGGTGCAGGTGGTGGATGGTGAAAGCGAGGTCATTATTGGTGGTGCATCAAACAGGGTTAAAGAAGGTGAACTGATTTTAATGCCCGCAAATATCCCCCATGCATTAAGGGCTACTAAACGGTTTAAGATGATACTTACTATGCTGCGTAAAAAATAGACAGGTAGTTTATGATGAGTAATGGGTCGTAATCCTTTTGCGGTTACGGACCCAGTATTCCCTGTTCAAAAACTATAGGATAGATTTAAAGAGCCGTAATCATGCCTTGAGGCAAGCTGAGTATCAAACTGTTTACTGCGGAATATTATTGAATAGGTAATCTTAATTCTGCTCAACTGCCATGTGATTCCACAAACAAATTCACCAACTACTGTTTTTTTATTTACACTGTGACTGTCTCTGAAGTTATTACCATCAAGGAAAATGTCGTGTGCAACAATCTTACCATCAGTAGATAAAAATAGATGAAGGCTCGTGCTTTTTATCCCATCCATGGAAAAAGGAGGAGATATTTCACAACCGGAACGAATCGGACAACTTCCGAAATCATTGGGCAGATTCCAGCCCATTCGTAGTTCTGCTCCCGCATTCATATAGGTATTCACTGTCCCGATACGAGCTCCCAGGTGGGGAATCAGGTCAAGATCGAAACTTGAAAATAATCTGCTTGACCATACACGCCATTGGGATTCGTATATAGCATCAATAGTTATTTCATTATGAAGTTGATTTTTCCATCCTTTAGCACGTTCATCGCCTATAAGGTCGTGTGCAGCATTTTGGATCGTTTCAGCATAAGAGGCTGGGCCGACAATCCCCAGTTGAACTTCCCATGTATTCTTTTGGGTGCCCCTGCGGGCATGAAACCCGGCTGTGAAATAGGTGTACCCTGCATATGGGCGGTCATCATTAATCAGTTCAGTGCTTTCTGTATTGTGTGGTGTATATATATCCTGACCAATCGAGAAGCTGAAAGCAAGGGTACCGTCATCTACTTTTATAAAGGGTAATATCCTATAAACCGGATAACTCCAGTCCGGTATATTTGACTTTTGCAACTCACCAAAGGGGGTACTCCATGTTAGTTTGATGCCATTCGTATAATCCCGATCGGTACCGGTAAAAAAGTCGTTTTCCCAGTAAAGAGTAAAATTATTATAATCCGGGGAGGATAATGCGTTATCTTCTGAGCTCATATCCTCCGCAAGGCAGCAAAGGTTTACAGATAATAAAATAGACAAATAAGTCAGAAAAACTGATGTTCTCAAAATCAAACACTCCTCATGTAACATATTAACATGTCAGTCAAATTTAGCTCCTACTAATTCTGCCAGATTTCAATACGATGTTCTTCCGGGTCATAGAAGTAAAATACACTGGCGCCCCATGGGTGATTTTTTATCGGGGTAGGGTTTAAACCCTTCTGAACAGCATGTTTATGGATAGATAATATGTCATTAACCTCCAGCGTTATTGTAACACCCTTGCCTTTGCAGCTCTTTATTGAAGCCCGTTTTTCATCTGCTATACTTAATCTTGAAGAAGGTGATAATATGAATTCGTAAAACCAGTCATTGGAAAAATTAACAGGAAGGCAAAGGATATCCCTGTAGAAACGCACGGTTTCTTCCCAGCATGTGCAATATAAAATGATATTGGATGTTTTTATCTGTTTGAACATAATCTATGTTTGATCCCGAATAAATCGGGAAGAGATGAAAAGCTGCCGACACACCGGTTAACCATGCGACGGCAGCATATCTTTATATCAGCCCAATACTTTTATGTTTATCTGCAATAGCCTGGGCAAGCCTGTCAATGGCGAGATAATCAGCCTCTTTTGGAAGCCCTTTAACCAAAACAGGCTCAATCACCTCTACCTTGAGGTTTGGGATCATGCCAGCAAGGGTTTCTACAGTCTTACCGCCCCATCCATATGAACCGATGATGGAGAGGAATTTTGTCCTCGGCCTCAGGGCATTTGCAAGAAATGCTGCATATGCGGCGACTGGATGAGGCCCGGCCAGTACAGTAGGCACACCCACAACTATTGTAGCCGCATCCACAAGAGACATGGCGAGCTTGCCTATATCGGTAACCGCCAGATTGAATAACTCAACACTGACACCATGAGCTGTAAGCCCTGATAAAAGCCTCTCAACCATTACCCTTGTGCTGCCGTGCATGGATATAAATGGCAGAGAGACCAGGTTTTTTGGCCCTCCTGTTACCCACTCTTTATATGCATCCATGATCCATTCAGGTTTGTCATAAACCTGACCATGGCTGGGGCAGATCATCTGAATGTCATAACCCTTAAGCTTTTCCAGATTTTTTTCAATCACATTTCTAAAGGGCATCATGATCTCTGCAAAATACCTTTTTGCCGCCTCATGTACCCGACACTGGTCTGTCACAAAGATATCGGATGTTGCTATATGCGAACCGAAAAAATCACAACTGAAAAGTATTTTATCCTCTACGAGGTAAGTCACCATGGTCTCAGGCCAGTGCACCCATGGGGTGTGGATAAACTTCAAAGTCCTGTTTCCAATAGAAATGGTCTCACCATCTTCAACTGTTACAAACGCATTTTCATCAATATGCAAATGATCAATAAGCATGCCCTTTGCCTTTGGTGTGGCTATCACCTTTGCATCAGGATATCGCTTCAGCACCATCGGTATAGATCCTGAATGATCCTGTTCTGCATGATGCGAGATTATATAATCGATCTTCTTTACATCAGAAAGCTGGCCAATCAGTTCATCACTCATTACGGGGTCAACCGAATCAATAAGGACAGTCTTTTCGCTGCCGCAAATGAGGTATGCATTATATGATGTTCCATCCGGCAGAGGGATGAGTGAATCAAACAACCTCCGGTCCCAGTCAATGGAGCCAAGTTTATAAATATCATCCTTTATTTTTCGTTTCTGCATAACCACACCTCCTTGATACTTTGTTGGTATTGATTGGTAATAACATTAGAGCGATATAAAAAATCAAGGGCATTATACATTAAAAGATTTGATTCAGGAATAAATTTATACCCCTCCCTTATTTTTTCAACCTTCTGAATAATCTATTAATCCTGTTTTTTCCTTCTTTTCGACAGCATATCCCCATAAAGCTCTTCATTACATTCAGGGCATATCCCATGTGTAAATGTCGCCTGTGAATGGGCCATGATATAGCCTTCAATCCTTTCCCAATACCCCGCGTCATTCCTGATCTTTTTACATGCCGCACATATGGGAAGAAGCCCTGTCAATATTTTAACCTCAGATAATGCCGTTTCTTTTTGATCATATATCTTCTTTCTCTGGATGCTTAATATGGTAACAACCCAGATAGCAAACAGGGAGAGTGAACGGTTCATCAGAACCTTCCATAATTCACCTCCTGGAGGGGAGCTGTAAAGGCCCAGGATAGTAAGTATTGACCCCATCATTGCCATATAAAAAGTAGTCTTGCCATTTTTTGACCAGAGAGAAATAAGGACGATGAGGATGTACATTACTCCTGCGGCAACCCCGAGAGGTATTAATGTGTCGATAATAAATATTCCTGTAGCCAAAAGCAGGCAGACTATGATTAATTTCCGGTCCGAAATTAAAGCTGTCTCATTTTCTTTATTGTTTTCAATTTTCTCCATATCGCATCCCCTGCTCTTTAGATTTTCTCTAAGATACCAAATAGAGGATATTTGCCTATGACATAAGTCAAAAAGCAGGGAATATAGTGTAGAAGAAGCCTGAAGTATCATTAGATGGATGTTATAAAATCTATTACATATTTTATAGAGGTATAGAGCATTACAAGGGTGAGCATCAGCTTTATATATTTCGCCGGGATATATTTCTGGCACCTGGCCCCAAGGTACATGCCAAACATACCTCCTATACCGAAAAGAATACCGAGCTGCCAGTCAGGTGCAGCCTGGGTATCCGGTAAAAAAAGTGCAATAGCCTGATAAAATGCGACACCTGCTACTGATGTAACGAAGTTTCCTAAAAGGGATGCACCTGCCACAATATATACCGGGAGACTAAAAAAGGTTATAAAAAAGGGGGCAATTATGGCCCCTCCGCCTATGCCGTAGATGCCCCCGATAATTCCCACAATAAAACTTAAGATAAAGACGCCAAGGAATGGGATTTCAAATGTTTCTCCTGAAAATGTGAAGGACATCTTTTTCTTATCAATGGAGATAATTTTTGTGACAGGAAGGGTTGTTTCTCCTGGCATCCGGCAAGCCTCCACATGCATGTCTATACCGCCAGGTTGTATCTCATTTAAAACGCCATTCCTTTTTTCACCTATCCTACCGAGTGAATCTATTATCATTTTTAAAGCAATATAGAGAAGGATGATTGCTGCAAATAATTTGAAATGGACAGGGTCGGGGAGATACATCACCCTGATGACGGCGCCGATAAAGACACCTGGCAAGGTCCCTGTGATAACTATCAGGGAGAGGGGCCAGACCATACGCCCCTCACGCCAGTAACAATATACCCCAGAAGGTGTGGCTATAACATTATATAACTGGTTTGTGGCGCTTACTGAAGGGTTTGTAAAATTTAAAAACGACATTTGAAAGGGGAGCAACAGAAATGCACCCGATATACCGCCCATGGATGTAAAAAAAGAAATAACAAATGCAACCAGAGGTGGAATCCATATGGCTACTTGTATGCCAGCGGTCTCAAAAAACATGGTGTGGGTCCCCAGCGGCTTAATAGTTTTATAATCATAATAAAAATAACTAAAAGGGTGTCAGTTGAACCGATTAATGTCAAGCTATT
Organism: uncultured Desulfatiglans sp.; assembly: GCA_964499695.1. Taxonomy (GTDB): domain Bacteria; phylum Desulfobacterota; class DSM-4660; order Desulfatiglandales; family HGW-15; genus JAAZBV01. The sequence continues at coordinate 28,479 of CAZCMD010000006.1, read as the reverse complement.
TTCATGTCTCACATGCATGGACAGTATCCATATTTCAGCAAGTCTGCTGTTTTTAGCGCAAAATGGAGATGGCTTAAATAAAAGGAATAAATTTTAAAGTATTATCGGACTAAAACCGATATTTATTTACATTATAAAAGGAAAATTATGTTAAGGAATAACAAGAGAATATATATAGATAAAAATAAATTACACTTAGTTTATATATAATTTGACATCTAAGTAATATATTATCTTGACTTTTAAATATTATTCTATTATATTACCCAATACATAAACATTAACAAATATGTCAAATGAAAGGAGACAGTATGGCAACAACTAATCAAATTAACTACAGGTTAGGTCAGGCAAAGAAAAAGTTAGCAAAGCTTAGCAAAGACATCGTAGCCACAAAAGCCAACGTTAAAAAGTTTGAAGCAGCACTAAAAAAGGCTAAGGCAGAAGAAAAGACCAAAGCTAAAACTAAAAAGAAAGTAACCAAGGCAGCGGGCAAAAAGAAGGGATCGGCTAAAAGGAAAAAAGCAGCCGCTAAAAAGAAAGACTAATATTTTTTAAATTTAAAAGATATAGACGGGCCAGTCACATACTATTCAGGTATGTTTGAATATATATTTAATGATATATCTGATAGTAGAAGTATAAATTAGGGCCTTTGTTGCAGTTCCCATATCTCAAGCTGTTTTATCATCCTGGCCCTGTGACTGCCAGGCCAGAAATATCTTTTGCATTTGGGGCAGAATTTTATTTCCCCGGTATTCTGGTGCATTACAAAATCTGGTATTCTCCCCCGGGCGTCTTTGGTCTGCACATTGTGCAGCAGGACATTGCATGCAATGCATCTCCTGAACCAATATTCTCTGTCCACGGGGAGAAAGCCGGAGTTTTTTAATTCCATCAGTTGATCCTTAATATCATTATGATTTATCAGGATCGAAGGGGTGAGTCTGTCTTTTAGTTTATAATCTTTTGTAAGAAGAATCCTTCCATCATTCAGCAGGTTTTCCATTTCACCGGTTTTATACACTGGTTGATAATGGGCATCAATACCCATTATTTTCAACCATCTTGCCAGTTTTCCGAGTGAAGGATCAACCAGAAATATTACCTGTTCATTACCCATAGATTTTTGTTCTTCTTAAAATGTACCAGCTATATCATCATTATATTTGATGAGTCGGCCTGTGTAAATGATTTGACTGGGGGGCATGGTTATTATAGATTTCTCAAATCAAATTTTAAATAAAAACTCAGGAAAATCTTCGTATGCAAAAGATAATGATAGAAGGGGGGCATCCCCTTAAAGGCAAGGTTAATATAAGTGGGGCTAAAAACGCGGCATTACCCGTTATTTCTTCCTGCCTGCTTACTGGAGGGTGGCATAAAATACATAATGTCCCGGATTTAAGGGATATCCAGACAATTAGAAAGATAATGGAGGGGATGGGCGTAACATTCCGCGAAGAGGGGGATGCCTTACTCATAAACAGTGAAAATCTGAATAAATATGAGGCCCCCTATGACCTGGTTAAGACGATGCGGGCCTCCATCCTGCTATTGGGACCTCTGGTTGCACGTCTGGGGAAGGCAAGAATATCACTGCCTGGCGGCTGTGCGATCGGTGCAAGACCGGTTAATCTGCATCTCAAGGCACTTTCTTTAATGGGTGTGGATATGTTTCTTGAAAATGGATATATCAACGCCAGGACTGATGGCATTAAGGGTGCGGAGATCTTTTTTGATATTCCTACTGTAACCGGAACCGAAAACATAATGATGGCTGCTGTAAACGCCAATGGCCAGACCATAATAAATAATGCGGCAAAGGAGCCGGAGATATCAGACCTTGCCCAAATCTTAAGAAAAATGGGGGCTGACATAGAGGGAGAAGGCACTGATACGATCATTATCCATGGTAAAAAGGAATTATATCCTGCTGAGCATGAGGTAATCCCTGACCGGATCGAGGCAGGCACCTTTATGATTGCCTCTGCTATGATGAAGGGCGATATAGAAATAATAGGTTGCAGGCATAATGATCTTTATTCTGTAATAGAAAAGCTTCGTTCTGTCGGAGCTGCTGTTGATATACAGGATAACAGTGTATCAGTTAAAGGTCCTGATATTCTTGAGAGTGTTGATATTAAAACAATGCCTTTTCCGGGTTTCCCGACAGATCTCCAGGCCCAGTTTATGGCCATGATGTGTATTGCAAAGGGATCAAGCGTTATCACAGAGACCATATTTGAAAACAGGTTTATACATGTGAGTGAATTAAAACGTATGGGCGCTGATATCACCATAAACGGTAACCAGGCACTGGTGAGGGGAAGAAAACGCCTGCTTTCCGCCCCGGTAATGGCAACAGACCTCCGTGCAAGCGCATCCCTCGTGCTTGCAGGTCTTGTGGCTGAAGATGGCTTAACAGAGATAACCAGGATCTACCATCTTGATCGGGGATATGAAAAAATGGAGGAAAAATTCAGGCTGCTCGGCGCAAATATATGGAGAGAAGTCAACTGAGATGCTCGATCGACCCCTTGTACCAACATTTATATGTTTTACAGGGGGAATCCTGGCTGGCCGCTATTTTTCATTTATCAATGATCTGCTGCTTATTATTACTTTATTAATCCTACTTTTGCTTTTCCTACTTTTTTTAAGACAAAGGAAATTTAAATCCTTTATAATTCCAATATGTTTTCTTCTTGCAGGTATGTTTCTCGTATCATGCAGGGATATCAGTTCAGAACTTGTCAGGCTTGCCGAAGGTAATAAAATAATCCTTGAAGGGACAGTCATCAGCCCTGTAAAACAGAATGATCAGTCAGAACGCTTTGAGCTGAAAGCAGAGAGGCTCTTTCTTGATGAAAAAATAATCTCTGTCAATGAAAAGGTTCAGGTTTCTGTTTATAATAACCCGGTGGTCTACACTATAGGCACGCGAATACGATTCCCTTCACTCCTTAAACCATTCATGAATTTTAAAAATCCCGGGGCATATGATTATGAGTTATCCATGCAGATCAAGGGGATTTCATGCAATGCATCTGTCTCTGACGGTAGATATATTGTCCCTATGGGAAGAGGTGAACCTGATTTTTTAATGGAAATACTGGAGAGAATAAGACAGCCCTTTCGCGGTATCCTGAACCGCACATTATCTGAAAAAAACAATGCATTATACAGCGCACTTCTTCTCGGTGAAACAGAGGGCATAGGAGATGATTTAAGGGAATATTTTAACCTGACAGGCCTTGGCCATGTACTTGCTGTATCCGGATTACATGTCGGTATGATAGCATGGATATCCTTTTTTATTTGCAGGCAGATTCTCTCTCAGTCATATAAACTAGCCATAAGGTATAACATTAAAAAGATCACAGCCCTTGTCACCTGCTTTCCGGTAATTGCCTACACAGCCCTTAGCGGATTTCAGGTATCCGGGCAGAGGGCAATGATAATGGCCCTGGCCTATCTATTTTCCATTATTATCGAAAGGGAGAGTGATATCTGGTCAACCCTTCTTTTTTCAGCCTTTATTATACTTGCGATTGATCCCCTTGCCATAGAAAGCATATCTTTTCAACTGACCTTTCTTGCAGTAGTGGGGATAGTTTGGCTGACACCCTTTATTCAAAAAAAATTTCCGGATATTTCAGGAAAGCTAAAAAAATACCCGCGCCTGAAAAGCACTTATTTTTACATTACAGGTATTATCTCTGTGAGTCTTGCTGCCAATATTTTTCTGCTGCCGGTTACGGTTTATTATTTTAACAGGATTTCATTTGTATCGATTTTGGCGAACCTTCTTGTTATACCTCTTATGGGATTCATCATTTTACCATCAGGCATGTTTTCCCTTCTTGTACTCTTTATATCAGCAGATGCTTCTCGCTTAATCATTTTTATAGGCGCATATGGCCTGGATATAATGATGTATATAATAGAGTATCTTGCCCATCTCCCATGGGCCTGTTTCTGGATGGTCACTCCCAGTGTCATTGAGATACTCCTCTTCTATTGCCTGCTGTTTTGTATTGTCTATTTCAGGAAAGGTAAGATCATAAAATACAGTATGATTGCGGTCCTCCTGCTGTCTCTGCTGGATGTTTCATACTGGGTTTATGATACAGGTTTTAATAAAAATCTGAGGGTGTTTTTCCTGGACGTGGGCCAGGGAAATTCAGCGCTTATACAGTTTCCCGGTAGAAAAAGGATGATTATTGACGGCGGGGGTTTTCAGGGAGATACCTTTGATACAGGTAAGAGTATTATAGCCCCATTTCTTTTAAAAAAGAAAATCCTCCATATTGATTATGTTGTCCTTTCCCATCCGCATCCTGACCATATGAAAGGTCTCAAATTCATAACCTCTGTGTTTGATCCTGTTGAATTCTGGTATAATGGCGAAGACTCTGAAGACGAAGATTATAAAGAACTGATGCATATAGTAAAAACCAGAAATACCAAGATGCTTACACCTGATGACCTGGTTCAGGAGAGGTATGTTTCAGGGGTAAAGATAGAGGTGTTTTATCCTTTTTCAGGTATAAAAAGGTCACAAAATATCAATGTCAACAGTCACTCCATAAATGACCAGTCCATTGTTGTGAGATTGAGTTATGCTGGGAGATCCCTTATGTTTCCAGGCGATATTGAAATGAGGTCTGAGGCCATTCTTGTGAATAAATACGGGAATGAATTAAAAAGTGATATCCTGCTGGTTCCTCATCATGGCAGCAGATATTCCAGTTCAAAGCCATTTCTTGAAACAGTAAGCCCGGAGGTATGTATTATATCTTCAAGGAAGGGAAACACCTTTGGCTTTCCCCATGCTGAAGTCCTGGAGAGATTGAGCAGCACAGGAGCCAGGATATTAAGGATAGATCAGGGAGGCGCTGTTGAGGTCAAAATCGATGAAGGTATTTTTAATGCAGGATATAGCCTTGATTGACTGTATATAAGGCCCGGGGATTTCTTTTTTGACTCCGCGCAATATCTGAAATATAATCAGACCCTGAACAGGGGATAAATATGGAAGAGGAAGAATACCAGAAAAAACATACAAATCTGATGATACTTAAAAGTGTCCAGGATTACCTGAAAACCGATACCACATCATCAGGGTCTGTTTTTCCTGTGAAGATACCTGATGAACTCTTTTTACAGGTGCTCAGGCTTGATGGGCCAGAAGCGCTGGATCACATTGTGCATTATATCTTTAAACTTGGGCTTGCACTCTGGAATGAAAGGTTGTTTGACAAGGAATTCGGTTCTCCTGCTGCCCTGAACGAATTCATTGATATTATGAAAAGCCGGACAAAACAAGATAAATAATCTTTTTCATTCAATGCAATATAAAGGCTCCTGGATATGGGTGCCCCTGCATCTGGGACACTTGCCCGGAGAATGAATTTTTGACCTTTCCCTGAAGATAAAACCACAGCCAAGACATTCTGCAGGTGTGATTGTAAACCGCTGAGGAGCTCTAACACTTTTTCTTACATGTTCAAGGTGATCCAGTGCCTCCCGCATGGATAGATGCAGATTTGAGGAGATTTCCTGGATTGTGCATGTCCTGTCTGAAAGGAATTCAATTATTTCTTGTCTTTTTGTCGGCATTAGCAGATTTTTTTTGCAAAAGATTAATATATAACTATTATCGGGTGTCATGCTAACTTTATTGGTGCATCAATTCAAGTTAATGTATATTATTTTCGTTTTGAAAAATAAATGTAAAAAGAGGTGATATTGATGGCAGGCAGGGTATTGATTATCGAAGATGATGCAAAGATAAGAATGCTCTTAAAGGAATATCTTGAAGGAAATGATTTTGAGGTTATCACCCTCGCTGATGGCAATAATGCATTGGACTTTATTAATTCCGAATCTCCTGATATCGTAATCCTTGATATTATGCTGTCAGGGAAAAACGGTCTTGAGGTGCTTAAGGAGATACGTCAAAAAAACAGCATCCCGGTTGTTATGCTTACAGCTAAGGGTGAAGATGCAGACCGGATTGTCGGTCTTGAGCTGGGGGCAGACGATTATCTGCCAAAACCTTTTAATCCAAGGGAACTCCTTGCCCGTATGAGGGCGGTCATGAGGCGGACTTTCCAGGAGAAAGAGGCTGATACCGAGATTGAAAACCTGGTCATTGCAGGGGGGATTGTCTTGAACAGGGCAAAACAGACCGCTGTGCTTGATGAAGAAGAGATAGAACTGTCTTCAACCGAGTACAAGATACTGGATGTACTCATGACCAACCCGAATGTTATCCTGAACAGGGATCAGATTATGAATTATGCAAGGGGCAGGGATTTTATGGCCTTTGACAGGAGTATTGATGTGCATATCAGCAAGCTCAGGTCAAAAATTGATAAAAATGCAGGGTCACCCAAAAGAATTAAGACCATCTGGGGATCAGGATATATGTTTGTGGATCAAAAATGAAACCTCCAAAATTATATATAAAGTTTTTTCTCTCCTTTACCTTTATGCTGATAATTACACTGCTTATGATTTACGGGCTGCACATGAAAACAGAGGTAAGGGCAAGAAATCGTTATATCAGGGAGCAGGTCAGGCTGTATAATATTGAAAGGGTAATACTTTTAACTGAATTGATTGGGGAAAAAATCAGGTCTGAATCGTATGATATCCCGGATAAAATTGTAAATTATGATATGCAGGCCTTTCTAAACAATCTTGCAAAGCTTAACACAGCAAAAATATGGCTAACTACTAATAATAACCTGCTGTTAAAGTCCTTTGAGGGTGAAATACCGGCTGACCTGTCATCCCTTCCTGAAGAGAGCAGGTTTGTAAGCGATAATATAACCCTTTATCAGGGGTTTAATTCGACCCGTGATATCTATGTGGTATCTCCTGTAAAGAACCCTGCCAGTGAAGATATGTTTTTTCATGTGATATTCGGTGAAAGGAGGGGAGGAGAAAGAGATGGAACAGGTTTTATATTTGGTCTGGCCGGTATAGGTATAATTATCCCGATCCTTGTAATCCCAATTTCAAGATTTATTACTGAAAGGGTAAAGGTGCTTAAACAGTCTGCCCTGCGTATCGCTTCCGGAGACCTGGCACACAGGATAGATATCAAGGGCCGTGATGAGATAGGGGAACTCGGTGCGGCATTTAATCAGATGGCAGACAAGGTCGAAAGGATGATTGTAGGAGGAAAGGCATTAACCGCCCTTGTCTCCCATGAGCTCAGGACCCCCCTAACCAGGATCAGGATAGCAGAGGAAATATTACGGGAAAAGCTGGAAACGGAGAAACAGGATACATATTTAAGGCATTTAAATGATATCAGAGAGGATATCGAATTTCTTAATCAACTGATCGGCAGGATACTTGAACTTTCAAAAATAGATATGCTTGAGGCGCGTTTTGAGATGCAACCCTTTGATATCAGACAGTTAATCCTTGATCTGCTACAGCGGCTCAAGCCTATTATTGACCGGAAACAGCTCTATGTATATACCGAATTGTCATTGATTTCAGGATTTATTGGAAACATAAACGCATTAAGTACTGCCTTTCTAAATATACTTGATAATGCAATCAAATATACTGCCCCTGATGGCCGGATTTATGCATCTCTTTTCCAGGAAGATAAAAGAGTGGTGCTGAGTGTTGTGAATACCTACAAAAAACTCGATGAAGAGGATTTATCCAGGATTTTTGAACCATTTCAAAGGGCTGGGGATTCTGATGCATCAGGTTCAGGGCTCGGCCTGGCCATTACACAAAAGATTGTAGAAAGGCATGGTGGTATTGTGAGGGCATATAATTCGGAGATGGGGTTTGAAATCAGGATAACACTGCCTGTACATTGTCATCAGTAAAAAATGTCCGGTACGTCCGGTATCCCGATTGGTAAATGATTAAATAATTTAAATAAAAAACTTGACATATTATGGCTGTTGATTTAATAAATTCGTTTTTTGAATTTATATTCAGGATAGAGAAAAATGAAAACATATGTTGCCAAAGAACAAGAAATAGAAAAGAAATGGTACCTTGTAGATGCTCAGGACATGATACTTGGCCGTCTGGCCAGTCAGATTGCCTCTCGTCTCAGAGGAAAACACAAGCCTATTTTCACTCCCCATGCTGATACCGGTGATTTTGTAGTTGTTATCAATGCTGAAAAGGTTTCCCTTACAGGCAATAAATGGGATAATAAAATATATTATCATCACTCCGGATATATGGGCGGACTCAAACAGATTTCTGCTAAGAAATTAATAGAAAAGAAACCTGATCAGGTTCTCTATATGGCTGTAAAAAGGATGCTCCCAAGGACTAGCCTGGGAAGGCGACAATTAAAAAAGCTTAAAATATATGCAGGTTCTGAACATCCACATGTTGCCCAGAATCCTCAATTGATAAAGATGTAGGAGGTCTTAATGGCTCAAGACTTATGGCATGCCGTTGGCAAAAGAAAAACGTCGATCGCCCGCGTATGGTTAAGGCCGGGTACCGGAATTATTACAGTAAATGAGATGTCTCTTGAGAAATATATTACAAGAGAGTCAGGTGTTGAGGTAGTAAAGCAGCCCCTTGAAATTACCGAGACGATCAATAAATATGATATAAATGTGAATGTAAAAGGTGGCGGAGTCATCGGGCAGGCAGGGGCCATAAGGCATGGCATCAGCAGAGTCCTTGTAAGCATCAATCCTGAATTTCGGCCAGCTTTGAAAAAGGCCGAACTGCTTACAAGAGACCCGAGAATGAAGGAAAGGAAAAAATACGGTCAACGCGGAGCCAGGGCCCGTTACCAGTATTCAAAACGTTAATCCGTTTTCCTCTCTTTTTCTTATAATTATATTCTGATTGGTAACCTGAAAAAGGAAGCTGATATGGCTTCCTTTTTTATTTCTAATAACTGGAAATCAGAATGGGTGTAAAAAAAAATATAAGACTGATCCTTCAATATGATGGTACTAATTATCATGGCTGGCAGCGTCAGAGGAATGGCCTATCCATTCAGGAAGTCTTAGAGAAAGCACTTGAAAAAATCACGGGAAGTAATATTACACTCCACGGGTCTGGCAGGACCGATGCAGGCGTGCATGCTTATTCCCAGGTGGCCAATTTTGTTACAGATTCAAAGATCCCGCCCGAATCAATGAAAATGGCCCTTAATTCATTGCTTCCTGATGATATCAAAATAATAATGGCAGAATATGCTGCCCCTGAATTCCACTCAAGGTACAGTGCAAAAAGAAAGATATATGAATACAGGATATTGAATACCCGCGATGCCGATGTCTTTTTAAGGAGATATACCTGGCATATAAAAGAGGAGCTTGACCTCTTGGAGATGAAGAAATGCCTCTCCATGTTGATTGGTATTCATGATTTTTCATCATTTAGGGCAACGGGGAGCGCAAATATAAACCCTGTAAGGGAGATGTTCAGGGCAGAGCTTTTGGAAAAAGATCAGGATGGAACCATCAGGTTAACTTTCGAGGCCAGTGGTTTTTTAAGACATATGGTGAGAAACCTCGTTGGTACAATTGTTGATGCAGGAAAGGGAAAAATTACAGATGCCGAATTTAAAGAAATCCTGGAGGCGCTTGACAGGAAGAGGGCAGGGGCAAGGGCCCCGGCCCAGGGGTTATTTTTAAAAATGGTAGAATATTAGGTTTTGTATTTTCAATCCCATACACCAGGGATATATACCTTGCACCTTGGGCAGTGGCCCTTGTTAATATTATTGAAGTTTACTGTAAAACCGTACCGGTCTATGAGCAGATTCCCGCAATTATGGCAGCATGTCTTTTCGCCTTCTTCTCCTGGCATATTGCCTGTGTATACATATCTGAGGCCGGCGCTGTAGCCTATCTGTTTTGCCCTTATAAGTCTGTCAGCAGGTGTAGGTGAAATGTTGTTCATCTTATAAGCCGGATGAAATCTACTGATGTGCCATGGGATGTCTGCATTCTGGGTCTTGATAAATTCGGCAAGTTTTGTTAGTTCTTCCTCCGAATCATTGAGCCCGGGTATCAGGAGAGTGGTTATCTCTATCCATATCCCCATTTTTGCCAGTATTTTTATGGTGTTAAGTACCGGTTCAAGCCTTGCGCCGCATTGTTTCCTGTAAAAATCATCACTGAAAGCCTTAAGGTCAATGTTAGCCCCGTGAAGGCATCCTGATAATTCTTCAAGGCATTTTTCAGACATATATCCATTAGAAATAAATACATTTCTCAGACCCTTTGAAGCGGCGATAACAGCGGTTTCTTTTGCAAGTTCAAAGAAAATTGTGGGTTCCGTATATGTATATGCGATGGTCTCTGCATTTACCTTCAGGGCCTCATTGACTATATCTTCAGGGGAAATCCTTTCACCGGATAATACCTTGCTGTTAACCGGCATCTGGGAGATATCGCTGTTCTGGCAGAAGCTGCATCTCAGGTTGCATCCCGGGGTCGCTATGGAGTAGGAACCACTCCCTGGAAGGAAATGGAATAAAGGCTTTTTTTCAATAGGATCAAGATGCCGTGCAATAACCCTGTCATAAACCAGTGTATAGAGAACTCCACCTTTATTTTCCCTTACCCCGCATATGCCTCTCGAATTTTCCGGGATATGGCAATTGTGATTACATAAATTACATATGACTTTTTTATCTGCAAGTTTTTCATAAAGCAGAGCTTCTTTCATTATTTTAGTACCTCCATTTTTCATTTACTGTGACTGATATGCACCCCTTCTATTACAGGCCTTTTTGCACCGTTAATCTTTTCCTTTAAAGAGAGGTTATCTGTTTTATACCTGTATGTTAATGTGACAGAAATACCTATCAGGTAACCAAATGGCAGAAAACCGATATTGGAAACAGGGGTTTTTACTGTTTTTCTAAAGCAGGCAGACATTGGCAAGCTTTTCCATGTTATCTGAACCGGGCCATAAGCCCTGTTCAGTGCTCTTTTTATCTCCCATAAACTGTAAGTTTTTATCCCTGAAAACAGGCTTTTTCTGAAGATACCTCTTATCTTCTGCCAGCGGATACAGCAGGAGATGCTGTTGAAAAATACAATAAATATACCCCTCTTTGCAACTCTGCCCGCCTCTTCAAGCGCAGGAATAGGATCATCCAGAAATTCAAGGGTGTTTATCAAAAAGGCGAGATCAAATTCATTATCTTCATAGGGCAGATCCTCGGCAAATGCCTTTTTCAGTTCACACCGGTCACCGAGCCTGCTTTTAGCAAGTGTAAGCATATAGGGTGATGCGTCTACACCGCTTATATCCATACCATGTCTCCCGGCGATAAGAAGATGATTTCCTGAACCGCAGCCGATATCAATAACCCTTTCATGTTTAAAGGGCTTAAGTGTTTCAGATATCATTTTATCAACAAATAGATCCAGATGAAGGCCCTTAGGTGACCCGCACCAGGCTTCATATTCTTTTGCATGGTGGATATCAAAAATAATTCCCATATGTGAAACCAGAAAGTGTTAAAATATGTTAATCTTTTTACCGGCTGGGTAAAGGGTCATTTTTATTAAACAGATGAAGATTAACCAAAATATGCAGGCAAGTCAAATATTGATATGCAGATGAACTCAGTTATTAAACATTCTTATGCGTTCAAAGGCAGGCTTGTACTCTTCCCACATCTCAAGGCCGATCCTGTTCTGGGTATCCTTTATTTCGTCGAGTGTTTCCTTTTCGGTAAGTGGGTTAATAAGAACTGCGCGCAGGACCACTATGTTCTGCGGGCGGTAGATTGTTGATTCAAGGGTGGTCCTTGAAACAAATGTGGTATCATCTTTTCTTAATGCCCTGTGAAGTTTTACATTCAGACTGTTGATCAGGCGGTTGGTTTTTTGAATCCTTTCTTTTGCCTTTTTCCCTATCATACCGCTCTGAGTTCCTGTTTTTCCCCAGAGTTCTATCTGACTCTGAACCTGCTCAGGGATAAAACGGTAATTCAGGATAAAGAGTTCAGGGTTGTTAAGGGTTTCAAAATTACTGCATGAGTCAAGGATCTCTTTAAAATAGTCTGTTGAATTTCTTGCATGCCTGAAAAGGAGTCCGTACCCCTTGCTGCCCATTATCTTGAGTGAAGCCCACGGTTTCAGGCATGCAAAAGGCCTGGATCCTTCAAGGGTAAATCTGCCCGTATCAACAGAGTTTTTCCTTATTATATACCTTGATGAATGCTTGATAAAACCAAGATCCTTTTCACTTTTAAAAAGTACAAGGCCCATACTTGCGGGACAATAGAGGAGTTTATGGGAATCAAAGGCCACCGAGTCTGCCTTGTCTATTCCTTTAAAAACAGGTCTGTATTCGTCAGCCAGCAGGGCGGGCCCGCCCCAGCTTGCATCCACATGGAAATGGGTGCCGGCCTCCTGTGAAATCTCTGCCAGTGCCTCAAGATCATCGACATTTCCGGTTTCCGTTGTGCCTGCAATACCTATTATTGATATAATTTTTGTTCGCTCTTTTCCCCTGCTTTCATTAAATTTTTTCAGTCTCAGGAGCAGTTTTTTTATATCAATACGGTTATTCATATCAACAGGGATATTTATTACGTTTGATTCGCCTATTCCGAGGATGTTGGCTGCCTTTGTTATGGAATAGTGCCCCCTTGTAGAAACCAGTATTACACCCCGGCGATAGCCATAATGCATAAGGGCATCTACAGCACCGGCAATTCTGAAACCAGGGAAGTCACCATCAGGCGGAAATGCCTTCTCCCTTGCGACCATAAGGGCGGTTACATTTGAAAGGGTGCCGCCCGATGTTACATTACCCAGAGAAACCTTTGGATTATGTATATTTTTTTCATAAAACCCCGGTTTTTTATTGAAAATCAGGTTGTGAAGCCATGCCACAAGCTCTCTTTCGACAAAACTTGATGCCCTTGCAGTCTCTATCTTGACCTGATTCTGGTTCAGGGCAGCAATAATCATCTCAAGGAGGATCATGAAATAGGGGACGGCACTCGTCATATGCCCTATATAATAGGGGTTGGCAACCTTTACGGAGTGGTCTATGACCTTTAGTTTTATCTCGGACAGGACATCCTTTATCAGTAAGGGGCTGTCAGGGATAGAGGTTTCACTGAAAATGGTGCTGAGTTCGGGGAGTGTGGCGCTGCTGTGTATCCCGCCTTTTTCCTGAAAAAAATCGTGTATAAGCTCCAGTAAATCATTGCCGAATTCCACAAACTTATCCGGGGATTCGGGCATGATAAAGAGCTTTTTCAGATACTCGATGTTTGTTTTTATTTTTTTAAACTTATCCATATTACTTATACCTGTTGAGCAGCACCTGTAGACTATATCCTTTATCTCTTTAAAAAGTGAATCATTTCTGTAACTCCCTTATATCCTCAAGAATATAGGTAAGCCGGTTCAGAGTCTCTTCACTCAGATCCTCCTCATTCTTTTTAAGTAACTTTTTGAGTCTGGTAAGTTCATTCTCAATATCAACAATACTGTTATATACCGGCTTATAGTAATCAATTTGTCCTTCCGGTGCACTCTTTTCACTGATTATCTCTCTAGGTTTGAGGATCAATCGTTCCCTGTATGAAGGTATATATACCTCAAATCCAAAACTGCTCCTCAATTTTTCAGAGAATATCTCGCTTGAACTCTGCTCTCCGTGTATTACAAAGACCCTGGGTTTTGATTCCCGGAAATTACTTACCCAGGTAAGCAGGTCGTTCTGGTCTGCATGGGCCGAAAAGCCGCCTATCGTAAATACCTTTGCATTAACATCGATATTCTCTCCGAATATCTTGACTGATCTGGCCCCGTTGACAATTTTTCTCCCGGTCGTTCCATTAGCCTGATAACCTACTATAACAATGCTCGCCCCCTTTCTCCAGAGATTATGTTTAAGGTGGTGTTTGATCCTGCCCGCTGTGCACATTCCGTTTCCGGCTATAACTATTGCTGATCCCGGAGAATTATTTATCGCTATGGATTCCTTTGTTGATGGTGAAAAACGAAGATTCTGCATGTCAAAGGGATCAAACCCTTCCTTTACTATGGCCATTGCCTCATCATCATAATATTTTCTGTTCTTGCGGAAAACCTGGGTTGCCTTTATGGCAAGAGGGCTGTCAATATATATGGGTATATGCGGAAGTTCGCCATTCCGCTGAAATTCGCCTAGGATATAGATTATTTCCTGAGTTCTTTCTACAGCAAAGGCCGGAATGATAACCTTTTCATTATTGGAAACCGCATGCTTGATAGCTGTGAGAAGTTCAGCCTTACTATCTTCAAAAGAGCGGTGCAGCCTGTTCCCGTAGGTTGATTCTATAAAAAGATAGTCTGCTGCAAATATTTCAAATGGGTCTTTTACGATCAACTGGTTTTGCTTTCCGATATCCCCGGAGAAGACAATTTTAATCTCGCCACCATTTGTCTGCAGCCAGAGTTCAAGTATGGAAGACCCTAAAATATGCCCGGCGTTCCTCAGTCTGGCCTTGACTCCCGGTTCCACCTCAATGATGTTATCCCTTTCAACAGGAGCCAAAAATCGTATGGCATCTTCTGCATCTTTGGTAACATACAGGGGTTCGATCCCTGATCTTGATTGTCTTTTATTCTTTTTTGTTTGCCACTCTGCATCCATCTCCTGGATATGGGCAGCATCCAGAAGCATAATTTCGCTTAATTCCGCTGTAGGAGGGGATGTTATTATCTTTCCTGAAAAACCATCCTTTACAAGTTTTGGTATCCTGCCACTGTGATCTATATGCGCATGTGTCAGAAAGAGAGTGCTGATATCTTTCGGGTTAAAACCCCAGTCAGCCCAGTTACGGAGTTCCATCTGTTTACTGCCCTGAAATAGACCGCAGTCTACAAGTACTTTTTTACCCTGTGCGCTTTCTACCAAAAAACTGGAACCTGTTACACCACCGGCACCACCCATGCATGAAACCTTGATCATTATAATTTCCTTTCTTTAATGTGTTTATCTGGAGTTATGTTTTAATACATACTGATACCCTGTATCTTCTAGGATATGACCGGGTACCTGTATTCAAGCCCCCTGTAATTTCTTATAATTATTTCATCTCCTTTTACTGCCTTTATATACTCCGGCAGTATGGGGATCTTCCCTCCTCCTCCTGGGAGGTCAATCACGAATCTTGGCACCCCTAACCCTGACAGGTTGCCCTGAAGCCCTGCCATTATCTCGATACCTTTAGAAAGAGGTGTCCAGAAATGGGATGTGCCTTTAACCAAGTCTGCCTGAAACAGATAATATGGTTTTACACGAATTGCAAGGAGTCTTCTCATAAGTTCTGAAATGATTGCTATTTCATCATTTACCCCTTTGAGCAGCACTGTCTGGCAACCTAAGGGAATCCCTGCATCTGCAATCATTTTACATGCCAGTGATGATTCAGGTGTAATTTCCCCGGGGTGATTGAAATGGGTGTTAATATAAAGGGGGTGATATTTTTTTAAAATATTTAGCAGGTCAGGGGTTATCCTTTGGGGGAAGGTACATGGTACCCTTGTCCCAATGCGTATGATTTCTACATGGTCAATTGCCTTCAGTTTTAAAAGGATTCTTTCAAGCCTTTCATCTGAGAGTAGAAGGGGGTCACCACCTGATAAAAGAACATCCCGTACGGTTTTTGTTGTCCTGATATAACTTAAACCTTCTTTAATGGATTCCTCTGTGACCATGGAGGGCTTACCGACCTTTCTTTTCCTGTTACAGAACCGGCAATACATTGCACATTTGCCTGATACCAAAAATAGCACCCTGTCAGGGTATTTATGTGTCAGACCTGGCACAGGAGAAAGGTTTTCCTCATCAAGGGGATCAGTGTGGCCTTTATCGCATTCAACCTCTCTTATGTCAGGGATGGCCTGTTTTAATAAACAGGTATTTGATCTGATTAAATTATAATAGTAAGGGTTGATAAACATCGGGTATGTTTTAGTCACAAGATCAATATCAAGACTTTTAACCCCGTTAATTTCCTGCAACTCATCCGATTTTTGTATGCCCTGGTCAAGTATATCTTCCCACAGCACAGCAGATTCTTTTCTTTTAAAAATAATCTCCAATCTTTTACTGAAACACCTCTTTAAAACAGGATATCCGTTAAATCCATAACAGAATTTATGCTGTGTAATTTTAGATTATGAGGTGCCCTGCACCCTTCAAAGTTGCTTTTTGAAAGGACACATTTTGTAAACCCCATTATTTCTGCTTCCTTGATCCTGGTTTCAGGCTGGATAACCCCCCTGACCTCACCGGCTAAACCGACTTCACCGAATACCACCATTTCAGGGTCAACAGGTTTGTTTAGAAAACTGGAAATCATTGCTGTTACTATTCCCAGATCAGCAGCTGGCTCATCCACCTTCAGGCCACCCGCTACATTTACAAATATATCCTGATCTCCCATTTCGATACCAATTCTTTTTGCAAGGACAGCAACCAAAAGTGAAATACGGTTGTGATCCACGCCAATGGCGGTTCTTCTTGGCATCCCGAAGGGGCTGGGGCAAACAAGGGCCTGTATTTCAAGAAGCAGGGGTCGTGTACCTTCCAGGCATGGGATCACAACCGAACCTGATACATCTTTAGGACGTTCTTCAAGAAATATCCTTGACGGGTTCCCAACCTGTGCAAGGCCGGTCTCTTTCATCTCAAATACGCCGATTTCATTTGTTGAACCGTAACGGTTTTTTATGGCCCTTATTATCCTGAAGGTATGGCTTGCATCTCCCTCAAAATAGAGTACTGTGTCTACAAGGTGCTCTAAAATTTTTGGCCCTGCTATGGAGCCTTCCTTTGTTATATGACCGATCAGTATGGTCGGGATATTGTTTTCCTTTGTCCATCTAAGGATCTTTGCAGATACTTCACGGATCTGGCCTACGCTCCCCGGGGCAGATGGAAGCGAATCTGTGTATGTAGTCTGAATGGAGTCTACAACAAGCAGATCTGTTTTTATTTCCCTGATCTTATCAAAAAGTTCCTCTATACATGTGCCTGTGACCAGAAAAATATTTTCTGAATTGATAGAAAGCCTCTGAGCCCTGAGTTTTATTTGCTGAGCAGATTCTTCTCCAGACAGATATATTGTTTTCCGGTTTTGATGGGAAAGTTTACCTGCCACCTGTAGAATCAGGGTTGATTTTCCTATGCCTGGCTCTCCGCCCAGGAGTAAAAGTGAACCGGGGACAATACCGCCACCTATTGCCCTGTCGAATTCCTCCATTCCTGTTTTGATCCGGCTGTCAGGATCAGATGTGATACTGTTTATCTCCTGCGGGGTGCTCATGGCAGTTTGAGGTAGCCCTGTTTTACCAGGTTCATGCAGAATCTCTTCGACAATACTGTCCCATTGATTGCAGTCAGGGCATTTCCCAAGCCATTTTGGTGTCTGGTATCCACAATTCTGACATATATAGATAATTTTAGTATGTTTGGCCATTAGTATGCTAAATTATGCTTATTTAAACTTTATATCTGCCCCCTGGGTTTTAGAGAGATCCATTAATTCTGTTCGCCATCTTTCTATACCGATACGTCCTTCTTCAAGCTTTTTATTCCCCTGTGTTATAACTCTCTGATCCTTGTTTTCAAGCCCGATCATCAGCGTTTGAAATCCTTCAAGGGTAGATTCGGCGGCCTTCAGGTAGCTAGAGTGCACCTTCCTTACCTCCTGTGTCTCAGGTTTTATATCTTTGAGTCCGGTTAAAAATCTCTTATAGGTGGGAACAATAAAATCTCTCAGGGTGTCAAGTAGTTTCTGATCTGTCGTGGCATTTTCACCTGTAACCGATGCATAAGTTTCAAGGGATTTTTGTTCAAGCTCTGCAATGGCAATCAGCCCCTGATTTACATAGTTCACAATATCGTTGGCAGCAGGACCGGAAACCAGTTTGCCACCGGTATTGTTTTCTCCTGATGCACAGCCTGAGAATGTGATCATTAAAACAACAATGGCGAGATAACTATATGTCGAATATTTCATTTTTATCCTCATGTGAATTAAGTTAATATTTGTAAGTTGCAGTAAAGGTAATATTAATATTCAGGAAATATCAAGTTAAATATAGGGGCAGGGGCTTAAGTTTTTTTATTGCTTTTATTTAGATTCTGTATTATAAATTTTTCATCTTCTTATTAGTGATTTCATGTACAATAAAAGAAAGCGAGAAAAAAGACAGATTAAAAAAAGCTTGACTATGCTTAATTATTGTTATTTAATTCTGGCTTTATGAATGGGAGGGGCTAAACATTAACCTTAGGAGGGTTTAAGATGAAAAGATGTTTTTCATGGAAGATTGTTGTTAGTATTTTGTCTTTGGCGTTGATTCTGGTACCTGTAACTTCATCTGTTTCCTTTGCCCAAGCTGAATCAGGTGCAGCAGCAGCTGGCGCAGCAGGTGCTGGCGGGGCAGCCGGACTCAGCACAGCAGCTATTGTGGGTATTTCAGCAGCAGTAGTTGCAGTTGGTGTAGCAGTGGCAGCAGCTGTTGATGATGATTCTACTGCGGCTCACCATCATCACTAATTTTTTTTAAAACAAATTTTTAAAGGGGGCCTGTTATACATACAGGCCTCCTGAATTTGTTGTATACTTACACTGCCTTAAAAGGGTACTGTACTTATCTAAAAAATTCCTATTCTCATTATTATTAAAGCCGGTGCTTTTTTCACAAGTAATTATTTAATGCAATCCTGCTGTTTAATCCTTGATTAAAGAATTTACGTAATATATAAACCTACCGGTATTTGGTAATATTTATCCGGCCGATTTTAAAATAACTATTATGCTCAATAATGAAGGAAAGGTGTTTTAACGATGATTTCTTTTTCATACCGAAATTGGTTAAAGTTGATAATACTTTTTACATTTACTTTTTTTATTTTTTTTCTCCAATATTCTTTTGCACAGACTTCAGGATCTACATCAGAAAAGGTCACAAAGAAAAAAACAGGGGCTTCTTCCATAAGTACCCTTGGCACAGGGATTCAGGATTCCGGGTATAAAAGGTCTTTAAGCGAAACTGATAAAGAAGAGATAATAAACAGCCTGGGTACAGAAGAGTTATCCCAGTTATTCTCTACGCTTGATAATGAAGACAGACAGGATCTGTTCAGTCATCTTTCCGGTTTCCAGAAGAAGGATCTCTTCATTACCCTTGCAGACAAGGATAAACAAAAAATCTTCCAGACCCTTGGCGATAAAGACAAGATTGATCTTTTTACAACGATTGAGGATAAGGACAGGTTGGTTATCCTCAGTAATCTTGGATACATGGAAAAATCAAGGCTTCTTAACAGTCTATCCATGGATGAAAAAAAGATATGGCTGGAAAAATATCCTGAATTATCCTCATTGATTGAAATAAGCGAGGAGGAATTTGCTCAGGCTCCGGGTGTTCTTGAAAAAAAAGAGGAAGAAAAAGAGATATCACGGCTTGAAGAGATGTTTTCAGGGCAGTTTCCGACAAGTATTGATAAAAAGATTCGTCAGTTCGGGTATGATTTTTTTATTCAGAAACCATCTTTGCCCCAGTCCTTAACCCAATCCTTAACTCCATCTTTTACCACCCCATCCTTTACTCCGGAGAAAAACGTACCTGTGGGCAGTGAGTATTATATTGGCCCGGGAGACTCTTTTACTATAAATCTCTGGGGTAATGTTGAGGATTTTCATTATGCGACAGTATCAAGGGATGGCACTATTACCCTTCCCAGGCTGGGGACACTCTCAGTCAGCGGATTGACATTCTCTGAATTAAAGGATTTTCTATATAACCGGTTCAAGGAGTATTATCCGGATTTCAAAATGAATGTTACAATGGATGCCCTTAAGTCCGTTGATATATTCATGGTCGGGGAATTGAACAGCCCTGGTACATACAGCTTAAGCTCTCTTTCCACTGTTGTCTCAGCACTGTATGCCTCAGGTGGCCCCAATAAGAACGGCACGCTGAGGAGTATAAGTATTCTGAATAATGGCGAACTTATAAAAACAATCGATCTGTATGATTTTTTCATTCATGGGGCAAAAGGCGATGATATTACCCTTAAACAGGGCTATACGGTATTTGTCCCTGTTATCGGTCCGACAGTCGCTGTTGCCGGCCATGTCAAAAGGCCTGCCATATACGAGATAAAAGAGGGACAGACACTGGAGCAGATAATAGGGTTTGCAGGGGGGCTGCTTCCTACGAGTCATCTTCAGAATGTAATTGTCGAGAGGATTGTGGGACAGAAAGGAAGGGTGGTAGTCAGCTTTGATATTGATCCATCCAATGACAAGACAGCTCAAAACCTTAAAACAACCCTGAAAGATGGTGACCTTATTAAGATATATCCTGTACATAAGAATATAGAGAAGGTTGTTTATCTTGAAGGGAATGTCAAATACCCCAATGAATATGAATTAAAGGAAGGGATGAAAATAAAGGATGTAATCCCTTCATATGATTATCTGTTACCTGAGTCTTTTCTTCCCCAGGCCGAAATCCTGAGGCTTGTGCCGCCAAACCTTAACCCCGAAATCAGGCCTTTTAATCTAGGGAAAATGCTTGATGGGGATGAGGGACAAAATCTGGCACTGCAAGACCGTGACAGGATTATTATCTACAATGCATGGGAAAAGCAGAATATCCCAGAGATATCGATAAGTGGAGCAGTGAGGAACCCTGGTATCTTCAGGTTATACAAGGAGATGACAATCAAAGATCTTATTTTTGCTGCGGGTAATACGACTAAAGATGCTTACCTGGAAAAGGGTGAACTCACTCGGGTAGTTACTGGAGATTCAGGGGCAGATATCATTAAGATAAATTTCTCACCTAAAATGGCGTCAGAAGGATCTCCTGAAGATAATATTGTGCTCCAGGAAGATGATAAGGTTTTTATTAGGGAGATTCCCAAGTATAAAACATCTCTTGAAAAAAAGGCGTATCTTGAGGGTGAGTTCAAGTTCCCCGGCGAATACAGCTTTAAGGAGGGTGAAACAATCTCTTCTGTAATAGAAAGGGCAGGAGGTCTTACGGAAGAAGCCTACCCATATGGTGCTATCTTTACCCGTGAATCGGTAAAAGAGATACAGTCGGAGAGAAAAAGGGAATATTTAGAAAAGCTTGAACAGGATATATTTTCTATAAGCGCCTATTCTGCTGATACATCGCTTGATGCCTCACAGGCCAGTGTTGCACTTCAGACACTTAATGCCAAAAAGGAGATGCTTGAAAAACTGAAACAGGCGGAACCGACCGGGCGTATGGTAATAAATATTTCTGAAGCAATACTTATTCCATCCGGAGATAATGATCTTGAAATGAGGCCCGGTGACAGGATTGTCGTCGGTAAAAGACCTGATTCCGTATCTATTATAGGAGAGGTATATAACCCGAATGCAATTATATATAGATCCGGTAAGGATGTGGGTGATTATCTAAACCTTGTTGGTGGGGTGACAGATAGCGCCGACAAAAGTCAACTTTATGTTGTAAAGGCCGATGGTACTGTTATCAGTAAAAAACAGGAAAAATTTGGATTGTTTAACTGGGACAGTTCTGCCCACAGGTGGGGATTCGGTTCCTTTAAAGGCATTGAATTGGAACCTGGTGATACTATAATTGTACCCAAAAAGGTTATTAAATACAGTTGGCTTAAGTATTTCAAGGACACAACAAGTGTTATCTACCAGTTAGCCGTGGCAGCAGGAGTACTGAATGATATATTAGAGGATTAAGCAAATATGCAAATATGATGGTTTCGTAAAAAAGCTGAATCTCACACAAAGGCACAAAGGTAACTACTTAGAATAAATTGTTTCCTTGGTGTTCTTTGCGGCTTTGCGTGATAACTTGCCTTTTTACAATGTTGTCAAATTAACTAAATTTTTTTCTGATTTATTGATAGGCATCACTGAAAAGTGATGCCTATTTTTTAGTGTGATGTATTATAGTTTGACTTGACTGGGATTTTCCTGTTGATGGCCATATATCTATTAATGCTATCCGCATTTTGAGTAACCGCAGAAATGACATGTCATGCAACCCTCTTCAAAACTGATGGCCTGCCCGCATTCAGGGCATTTTTCTCCTAGCAAGGTGTTTGAGGAATTTGACGCTGTGCCGGTTTTGGCTTTGCCATTCAGGTATCTGTTTCTCAGTATGCGGCCTATTGCATCCGGGATAGAAAGCACAAGCCCGTCCTTTTGGAAGATCGGATATTCCCCTCCAATACCCTCCAGTTGTTTAACTATCTTTTCCAGCTCTATACCGGATCTAAGGGCAAGTGAAACAAGACGGCCTATGGCCTCTGCCTTGGCAGTGGTTGACCTTCCTGATTTTCCAATTGTGGCAAAAACCTCAAATGGTCTGCCATTCATTTCAGTTACTGTAACATACAAATTCCCCATGCCTGTCATCATCTTTGATGTAAAACCTTCAAGGGTCTCAGGCCGTTCCCTTATGTCTGCAACCCCCAGGGCCGTTTTCTCCTTCTCTTTGTCACTGAAGCTCAGTACCTGATTCTCTTTGCTTCCATCCCTGTAGATTGTAACCCCCTTGCACCCGAGTTCGTAGGCGGTGTTATAGACCTTTTTAACATCATCAACTGTGGCATCCATTGGCAGGTTCACTGTTTTTGAGACTGCATTGTCTGTATATTTCTGGAAAGCCGCCTGCATCCTGATGTGCCATTCAGGGGTAACATCATGGGCTGTTACAAATAACTCCCTTACATCTTTGGGGATCTGTTTCAGACCATGAATAGAGCCTTTTTTGGCAATTATATCCATGAGCTCGTCACTGTAAAAACCCCTTTCTTTGGCAACTGACTCAAAGTAGGGGTTAACCTCGGCGAGGATATTATTGTCCATAACCCTCCTTACAAAGCTTAATGCAAAGAGGGGTTCTATACCGCTGGAGCATCCTGCCAGTATGCTTAAAGTGCCTGTAGGAGCGATTGTGGTAGTGGTTGCATTTCTATATCTCTTGTTCTCCTGGTTTTTGAAGATGCTGTAATTGAAGTTTTCAAATACACCACGTTCCTCGGCCAGAAATTTTGATGCCTCATGTGATTCCGTCTGTATGAAATTCATAACCTCTTCAGCGGTTTCAAGGGCCTTTTCCGAGTTGTATGGTATCTTAAGCTGGTAAAGCATATCTGCAAAACCCATAATGCCAAGTCCTGTCTTCCTGTTACCCTTTACCATTGCATCTATCTCGGGCAGGGGATACTTTGACATATCAATGGTGTTATCCAGAAACCTGACGCTCCACCAGACTAACTCCTTTAACCCTTCATAGTCTATTTTGGGCTCTTCCTGATTCTCAATAACATATTTAGCGAGATTAATAGAGCCAAGGTTACATGCCTCCATCGGAAGAAGGGGCTGCTCACCGCACGGGTTTGTGCTCTCTATTTCGCCGAGTTCCGGTGTTGGGTTATCTCTGTTGATCCGATCAAGGAAAACTATCCCCGGATCTCCATTCTGCCATGCCTGTGTTAAAAGTGCGTTATAGACCTCTGTGCTGCTCATCTCACCTGCCTTGCGGTTATCCCTGGGGTCTATCAGGTCATAGTTGCTGCCGGTCTTTAATGCCTGCATGAATTTGTCAGTAACACCTACCGAGATATTAAAGTTGTTTAATTCCTTATTGTCCCGTTTACAGTAGATAAATTCCATGATATCGGGGTGGTCGACCCTCAGTATCCCCATATTGGCGCCTCTTCTCGTGCCGCCCTGTTTGACCTGCTCTGTTGCAGTATTGAATATCTTCATAAAGGATATAGGGCCTGATGCTACACCCCCTGTTGTGCCAACCCTGCTTCTTACAGGACGGAGCCTGGAAAATGAAAACCCGGTGCCGCCTCCTGACTTATGTATCAGGGCCGCATTTTTTAAAGAATCAAAGATGGCATCCATGCTGTCTTCTACCGGAAGTACAAAGCATGCGGCAAGCTGGCCCAGATGTCTTCCTGCATTCATAAGTGTGGGCGAGTTGGGCAGAAACCTGAATTCAGTCATCATGCGATAGAAATTTTCCTCAACCTTTTCGATGGAGGTCTCGTCGCCATATTTCTTTTCAGCGAGGGCGATATGGTGTGCCACCCTTTTAAACAATTGTTCGGGTGTTTCAACAACGTTCCCATTGCTGTCCTTTTTTAGATATCTGGTTTTTAAAACAGTATAGGCATTTTCAGATAAATTTATCTTTTCTTTAAGAAAAAAGGAGCCTTCCAGTTTTATGGGTGTATTTTTTTTAAGGCCGTATTCCAGTAGCTTTGCCTCGACAATCTCTTCCAGGAGGGGGATTGTTATGGTCTTAAGGTCCATCTGATGGATCTCTTCCCTGAGTGCCCTGCTTATATCCATCGCACATGAGCTGTCTATGGAACTCTCTCTAATTAACATATCTGAAAAGAGGTTATCATCCCATCTGTAAGCTGCAAGGTCAAAAGTGCCGTCTTTTGTCACAAGGAATTTACTCTGATGCCCCATTTACCACCCTCCATAAAATAAATTGACTGTGCCCATATTTGATATTAGTTTTAAAATGTATCGTTTTTCCCTGGTGAAAAAGAAAAATCATCCTATGAAACAACAATAGACTGCCATGTTATCAAGTCTTTGACCATGTTTTTCACGGATGTATTAAATTATTAATATTCCCTTATATTGAATGGGACGCATTCTAAGGTACAATATATGGTATGTCAATAAATTCTTCCGGTTTTTTTGGGGAAAAGGGAAATTTATTTTAATAATCATTATGGCTGTATTTTTATTTTACACAGACCTGATAATGATACCTGTGAGTGAAACATGAATCTGTCTGATGCGGAAGTGGAAAAGAAAATAAAAGTGCAGGAAGAGCTGATGATCGATGAGATAAAACAGGGGCTGCAAATCTTTGAAAAAAATCGGAGTGCCCTTATACCGATCCTCCGGATGATCCAGGATAGATACTCATATCTTTCAAGGGATGCCATAAGGCTTGTGGCTGATCATACCGGTATCTCTTCATCCGAGGTGTATGGTGTCGCAACCTTTTACAACCGGTTCAGGTTCAACCCACCCGGAAAACACCTGATAAAGGTCTGCCTTGGAACCGCCTGCCATGTAAAGGGAGGGGACATAATACTGGAGAATTTTGAAAGAAAACTTGGCATCAAGTGTGGTGAGACAACCCCTGACCGCGAGTATACAATTGAAAGGGTGGCATGCGTTGGGTGCTGCGCCATGGCGCCGGTTGCAATTGTGGACAGCAGGACTGAAGGCCACATGTCACCAAGCAGGGCAGAGGGGATTTTTCTGGGGTTTCAGATCGATAAGGAAAAAAAGAATAGGAAGAGACAAAAAGGAACACCCAATGAATAATAATCCCTTAAACATCTTTGCTGCTATCAAAGAGCAGGCAATATCATATAAAATTGCAGAAAAACAGAAGAACATGATAAATATCACCATTGGCATGGGCACATGTGGCATTTCTGCCGGAGCCTTAGAAACACGGAAGGCAATAGAAGAGCTCCTTTCAAAGGAAAAAATATCTGCATCGATTTTTCAAACCGGCTGCATGGGGCACTGTTATGCAGAGCCTGTAGTTATCATTGATCACCCTGACTCAGGTTTCCCGCCCATTTTTTATCATCAGGTAACCCCTGGCAAGGCCAGGATGATAATAAAATCTTTTCTATTGGATGGTGATCCTTTGTTTGAGCAGATGATGGGGGCCACGGTCTCAAATGATATTGTTCCATCCATTATGGATCTTCCCAGGTTCAACAGAGAAAATCGAATTGTCATGTCTAAATGCGGCCTGATTGACCCTGATAATATAAATGAATATATCGCCATTGGCGGGTATTCAAACCTTGTAAAGGTCATTAATGGGTATGATCCTGATGATGTCATAAATGAGATAACTGATTCGGGACTAAGAGGCAGGGGAGGGGCAGGTTTTTTAACAGGTATCAAGTGGGGGATGGTAAAGGGCAGTAATATAAAAGAAAAATATGTCATATGTAATGGCGACGAAGGAGACCCTGGCGCATATATGGATCGCAATCTCCTTGAAAGCAATCCTCACCAGATACTGGAGGGGATGGCAATATGTGCCTTTGCGGTTGGCGCTGAAAGGGCCTTTATATATATAAGGGCGGAATATCCGCTTGCAGTAAAAACGGTTAAAAAGGCAATAGAACAGGCTTACGAGAAAAATCTACTAGGAGCCAATATACTCGGGACAGGTATTAATATTAATATATCGGTGTTTGAAGGCGCTGGCGCCTTTGTGTGCGGTGAGGAGACCGCGCTTATCAGATCCATCGAGGGGAAAAGGGCCAAGCCGATCCACAGACCTCCATATCCCTCAGAAAAGGGTTTATGGGGCATGCCAACTGTAATCAATAATGTGAAGACATTTGCATGTATCCCACCGATCATGGAAAATGGTGCATCATGGTATAAAAAAACTGGTACATCAAATACCCCGGGTACTGTGATTTTTTCAGTTGTCGGGGATATCCTTAATCCAGGCCTTGTGGAGGTGTCGGCAGGGGTTACGTTAAGGGAGCTTATATTTGACATATGTGGCGGTATTCCTCATAAAAAGGTTTTTAAGGCGGTTCAGGTCGGTGGGCCGTCAGGAGGGTGTCTTCCTGAGAAATATCTTGATACCCCGATAGATTTTGAACAGCTTCATAAGGCAGGGGCGATGATGGGATCAGGCGGTATGGTTGTTATGGATGAGCATACATGCATGGTTAATATTGCGCGCTATTTTCTTGAGTTTACCATGCATGAATCATGCGGTAAATGCACCTTCTGCCGCACAGGTACCTTTCAAATGCTAAAGATCCTGGACAGGATAACAAAAGGCGAAGGCCATGAGGATGATCTGAACAGGCTTGAGCAGCTTTGTGAAGATATAAAGGAAGGGTCCATGTGTAACCTTGGTAAAACAGCGCCCAATCCGGTTATTACCTCCCTCAAATATTTCAGGGACGAGTACATTGCCCATATAAGAGAAAAACGGTGCCCCGCAGGTATGTGCAGGGAACTCACTGCCCATTATATTGACCCTGATAAATGTGCGAGGGGCTGTGATGCATGTGTGGGCTCATGCCCGGTAGAAGCAATTTTTACAACAAAGGAGAGGAAAAAGGGTATTGACCAGAACCTGTGTGTCAAATGCGGGGAGTGTATTACCGCCTGCCCTGATCAGTATCATGCGGTAGTCAGGGTTTCTCCCATAGGGCTTGCACCAGTAATAGAAAGAGCTGAAGGGTAGGTATTAATGTCAAACAATATAAAAATAAAAATTGATAATAGAGATATTGATGCCTTACCCGGTGCGAACCTTCTTCAGGTATGCCTTGATAACGGCATCTATATCCCCAACCTCTGCCATATAAAAGATAGTGATACGCCATCTGCATCATGCAGGCTCTGTTTTATTGAGGTTAAAGGCATCGGTTCACCGGTTCCCGCATGCACGGTCAAGATAGAAAAAGCGATGGTGGTTTACACGGATACCCAAAAAGTGAGAAGGCTCCAGCGATCTGCTTTAAATCTACTACTTTCAACCCACCTTGTTGACTGCGGTAACTGCCCTGCAAATAAATGGTGTGAGATACAAAAGATCGCCCATTTTTTAGGGGTAGGCCTCACAACAGTTGGTCTTGAAAAGAAGCTGAAAGATACCCCTGTTGATGAAATACACCCTTTCATCAGTTATTTCCCGAACAGGTGTGTGCTATGCGGAAGATGCGTGTATACATGTGAGAAACAGGGCCATTCAATACTTGCATTTGCTAAACGCGGGATTGATACGGTTATCACCATGTACGGCCAGGAGGATAATCAGATATGTAAATCATGCGGTGCCTGTATATCGGTATGCCCTGTAAAGGCACTGTTATTTCCAATATAATTTCTTACGCATGAACATATAAATTAAAAACTGCGTAGTAGAGATGTGTCCATGGGTAAACGACCTGATTTAACAGGAGGAGGCCTATTAAGGAGTTCTGGGGGATGGACAGGGCTTAAAGATTTATTAAAAGCTGGTATCCGTATTAAAGGAGATGAACGTATTTTAGGTAATAGTGAATTTGTAGAAGATGTCTTAAAGACAACTGAAGAATCATTTGAGAAGAAATATAAATTAAAATCCATGGGTGTTGATTTTAAATATGTAAAAGGTCGTGTTGCAGAGGTAATAGGGATAAACCATGACGAGGTTACAGCATATGATAAATCACCACAAACTGTTCGGGCCAGATCTCTTTTAATATTTTGGGCACACAGAAGACTTGGAATGAGAACGACTGAGATTGCACGGTTATTAAATATGAGCCAGCCAGCAATCAGCCGATCGTCGAGAAGGGGAGAAAAGATAGCTAGAGAAAATCAATTTGAGCTGTTTGATAACTGAATAGCATAAAAGCATAGAC
>CAZCMD010000005.1:0-69249 GCA_964499695.1 uncultured Desulfatiglans sp. | reverse complement strand
TAAGATTTATGAGCCCTGATTTCCTGAATGCCTTCAGCAAATTCAGGATGCCTGCCGGATGGAATCCTTTCAAAACTATCGGTAAGAGGGTTGTTATTATCGGTGGCATGATTCATGGATGCCAGCTTGGTGAATTCATGGCAAAAAGAGGTCGTCAGGTAACCATTGTTGAACCAAATGAAGAGAATGTCGGAAAGTGGCTTGCACCTGAATACAAAAACCGTCTGTTCCTCTGGTTCAAGAAAAAGGGTGTTACAGTTATTGGCGGTGCAAAACTGATAGAAATCACAAAGGAAGGCCTGAAGATTAAGACCAAGGAAGGTGAAGAAAAGATGCTTCCAGCAGATAGTATCCTTCCGGTAGGTTTTACTACCAACACTGATTTGTATGAATCACTTAAGGGCAAGGTGCCTGAGCTTTATGCGGTTGGTGACTGTGATAATCCAGCGATTATCCCCGAGGCAACCGGTTCTGGCTGGAGAATAGGTAATCAGATCTAGTCCAGGATAAATAAACATAATAAAAAACCCGCATCAAAAGTGCGGGTTTTTTTATTTGTATCTTTATCTCAAATTTTTGTTAACCCAAAAATAAATTAAAGAACCTAATGATATAAATACCTGTAGGGGCAGGCCTCTGTGCCTGCCCGATGGTAGATGGCTGATGGCATAATCGGGCAACCACATAGGGTTGCCCCTACAATAATCACAATCACTATCTTATATCCTGTGTCTTTATTTATGTGTCCTTCTATCTTGATAGCTACATGAATCCTTTTTAGGGTATGATTGACCGAATACAAAATATTACTTTCTCCAGAACTCCGGGGTAAGCAGTACAAGAACCGAATATATCTCAAGCCTGCCGATCAGCATACAGAAGATCAGTATCCACTTGCCTGCTAAGGGCAGAGCCATAAAGTTATCCATAGGGCCATAAGAGCCAAGACCACGACCAACATTAAAGATACATGCAGCCACTGATGAAAAGGCTGAGACCATATCAAGCCCGAGCATTATCATAAATATGGATGAGGCAACAAAAAGCATGAGGTAAAGTGTGAAAAATCCCCAGATGCTGTTAAGTGTCTCCTGGGGAACCACCCTGCTCCCCATCTTCACTGTTGTGACCGCATGGGGGTGAATTATCCTGAATATCTCCTGATAAGCGTGCTTTATAAGAAGCATCACACGCATGGTCTTAAGCCCTCCTCCGGCAGACCCTGCCATGCCCCCGAGAAACATCGATACCATAAGAAGGGTCTGAGAAAGGAGGGGCCAGAGTTCATAATCCGCAGAGGTAAAACCTGTTGTTGTAATTATTGAAGTTACCTGAAAGGAGGCATATCTGAATGAGGTGGAAAGGCTGTTATATACTGTGCCACAGATATCAAAGGTTATTATTGCAGTGAGCGCAGCAATAAAATACAGGAAAACCCTCCATTCAGGGTCACGTAAGAACACCTTAGGACCGTCGTAAATTACCCTGTAATGGTGAGAAAAGTTCATCCCGGCGATGATCATGAATATTATAATAACAGTTTCAAAATAGAGATTATTATATGAACCAATGCCTGTATTCTTTATAGAAAATCCCCCGGTTGGTATGGTGCAGAGGGTGTGATTAATGGCGTCAAGTATGGGCATGCCGCCAAAAACAAGGAAAATAATCTCAACAGCCGTTATTGTCAGATAGACCTTCCAGAGGGCCTTTGAGGCATCTGATATCCTTGGTTTCAGTTTGTCCACTATCGGACTTGGTATCTCAGCCCTGTAAAGCTGCATGCCACCAACACCCAAAAATGGGAGTATGGCTACTGAGAGAACAATTATGCCCATGCCACCGATCCACTGGGTAAGGCTGCGCCACAGGAGAATACCTGGCGAAACCCCTTCAACATTCTGTAAAACCGTTGCACCGGTAGTTGTAAAACCTGAAATAGATTCAAAACAGGCAGATGTGAGATCAGGAATAGTGCCTGACAATATATAGGGAATAGCGCCGAAAAGCCCTGCTGTTATCCATCCGAAGGTGACAATGGCCATACCATCTCTGTGGCTCAGGTGTGCCATATTGCCTTTTTTAGTTAAAAAAAACATGAGGAGACCGATACCGGTTGTTATCACAATTGATATGATAAGGGCGAAGATACTTTCATCTCCGCCAATAATTGCCACCCCCAGTGGAAAGCACATGGATGCGCCGAGAAATATCAAAAGTATCCCGATAAATTTTATAACGCTGTTCGGATTCATTAGAAATAGTTCAACTTTACAGTAAGGAGTTTTTCAAGTTTCGGGATCTCTTCTGTCAGGGCAAAAAAGATAAGCCTGTCATTGCTCTGTATTACAGTGTTTCCTTTAGGTATGATAACCTCTCCTCCCCTGATAATGGCCCCTACCAGCACCCCCTTTGGGAAATTTATCTGGAAAAGGCGTTTATCCACAAGATCAGATGTTTCCACAGCCTCCACCTCAATGGCCTCTGCATGCTCTCCCATAAGAGGGGCCACTGAAATAACCTTTCCTCTCCTGATATACTGAAGAATGGCACTCACAGCCGAAAGCCTCGGGCTTACCACCGTATCAATACCGATTGCAGAGACAAGCGGAATATAGCTCAGCTTGCTGATCCTTGTTATAATCTTTTTTGCACCCAGCTCCTTAGCGAGAAGTGATATCAGGATATTGTTTTCCTCATCACCTGTAAGTGCAACCAGAAAATCCATTTCACTGATATTCTCTTCAATAAGAAGGTTTTTATCTGTTCCGTCACCGCGAATGACAATCACCTTATCAAGCTGTTCAGATAAAAATGTGCATCTCTGGTTGTCTTCCTCAATTACCTTGGTATGGAGCTTTGTACTTTCCAGGGCTTCACCAAGGGCCCAGCCGGTATCTCCTCCCCCGACAATCATGACATTCCTGATATTTTTATCACTGATGCCGAGCAGATCATACACCCTGCTGATCTCATCTGCCTTGATAACCATATAGATGATATCACCGGACTGTATAACATCTTCACCATGTGGAATAAGCACCCTTTCATCCCTGATTATTGTACCGATAAGGAGATCACCATAATCTTTACTGATTGTGTTTAACTGAAGACCGGCGAGTGATGAATCCCTTGTGATGGGAAACCCGATCAGTTTGATCTTGCCGCTCACAAAATCTATTACATCCGTAGCACCGGGGACCATCATCAGGTTCATTATTGTTTCAACCATGGTCGATTCGGGGTTGATAATCTGATCAACACCCAGTCGTTCTTCCCCGAACAGTTCCTTTGCTTCAAGGTATTCCCTGTTTCTAACCCTTGCCACTGTAAGCATGAATTTATTCAGATCCCTTGCCATGAGGCATGATATCAGATTTATCTCATCGCTATCAGTTGCGGCAACAAGCATATCCGCATTCATGATACCTGCTGCCTTGAGTGTCCCGGGACTTGTACCTGACCCGGTAATTGTCTGGACATCCAGATTATCAGTAACCCGTTTTATCGTGGCAGGATCTTTATCAATAAGAACAACATCCTGACCCTCTTCAGACAGTTTCTGAGCACAATAAAAACCGACTTCACCCGCGCCGACAATTATTATCTTCAATGGAAAGAGCCCTCTTTTAGATATGGTTGTTAAGCTATAGTAATTAGTTCAGGTTATAATGTATGTCAATAAACTTCAAACATTGGTTACACCAGGTTGTTCATTTAAGCTTGAGAATTTATATGGACAAGATTTCCCTATGATGATAATTTACCGGCTTACAGTAAATCATAATTTTGAATAATATTAAATAATTACATTAAACGCAACATGAGAATATTATGCGCAGTATAGACGGAAACTACTCCAATAAAGAACTGATAAGGTTTGTAGACAGGTTCTCATCAAGCCGGATCATGGTAATAGGCGATATGATACTTGATGAGTACATCTGGGGGGACGTTTCAAGGATATCACCCGAGGCCCCGATACCGGTTGTAAATGTTACAAGTGAGACAAAGAGACTTGGCGGGGCAACAAATGTTTTAAACAACATAAACTCCCTTGGGGGTAAATGCATAATCTGTGGAGTGGTTGGAAATGATGAATATGGCAGTTACCTCATTAACCGGATCAGTGAACTAGGCATAAGCACTGAAGACATCATAGTTGATAACACAAGACATACAAGCATCAAGACGAGGATTGTTGCAAGGAATCAGCAGGTTGTAAGATATGACCGGGAAACTAAAATGCCTGTTGACCATGCAATCATGCGAAGACTCCTTAAAACCTTAGAGATGCATCTTAATGATATAGATGCAATTATAATCTCTGACTATGGCAAGGGGGTTGTCTCATCTCACATGATAAAGGCAGTTGAGGAGATCATTTCCGGTTCGGATATTATTGTCGCCGTTGATCCGAAGCCCGAAAATTTCAAGTATTACAGAGAGGTCGACATCCTTACCCCTAATCATCATGAGGCCGGGACATTCTGTGGTTTTACAATAAAAGATGATGAATCGCTTGTTCGTGCAGGCGAATACATCCTTGATAAACTAAAGTGCCGCTCTGTGCTCATTACCCAGGGTAAAGATGGCATGACCCTTTTTGAAGCAGGCGCTGAGCCATGTCATATTCCCACGGTTGCACAGAAGGTATTTGATGTATCAGGTGCAGGAGATACTGTAATAAGCACCTTATCACTTGGCATTGCATCAGGGATGAACAGGGAGTCGGCTGCCCTCGTCTCCAATTTTGCGTCAGGCATAGTAGTTGGAGAGGTCGGCACATCAACAGTTACAGCAACGCAGTTGAAAGAGGCCATAAAAAACCGGAAAAAACAAAGGTCGAATAACTGATGAGCACACCGAGAGAATCAGACAGGGTAAAACTTATCGCAAGCCTCTTTTCTGCTGAAAAGGAGCTTATAGATCAGGTCATTATCGAGCTTAAAGAGGCATTTGGCGCTACAGATGTTATTACCCCCTGGCTCATGTTTGACCGCACAAGGTACTATGAGAAAGAGATGGGCTGGCCTCTGTACCGCCGTTTTGTTACATTCAGGGAGCTCATATCCCCTGAAGAGCTTATAGAAAAAAAGCTGACTTCCAACAGTATCGAAGAAAAGTATACAATAAACAGCAAAAGACGGATAAACATTGACCCAGGATACATCTGCCTTGAACGCCTTGTACTTGCAACAGGGAAGAACTATACACACAGGATTTATCTCGGTCATGGCATATACGCAGACCTTACTTTAGTATTCAACAAGGGCACTTTTAAACCCCTGGAATGGTCGTACAGGGATTATGCAGACCAGGAGTCCATAGCCTTTTTCAATAATGAGCGCGAAAAATACAAGAACCAGTTAAGAGGTATAGAAGATCAACTATGTTAAAAAGCATGACAGCATACGGACGCAGCGATTTCGAGTTTGGTAAAAACCTCCTCACAGCCGAGATAAAGGCCCTCAATAGCCGCTACAGGGATATTATACTGAGGTTGCCAAATACCCTTCAGGAATATGAAGAGTTAATCAGGGGAGAGATATCAGCCAGGGTAAAAAGGGGCAGGATTGAGGCATCCATACAGATAACAGGTGATGAAGCGACTACATACAACATTGAATATAACCGGCCATTGCTTACGGCTTATACAAAAATATTTCATGAGATGCATGAGGAGTTTGGTACAGATAAAAAGATTAAGCCTGAATTCTTTCTCCAGCTCAGGGATGCAATCATACCGAAAACAAGCGGGCCTGACCCTGAAGAGCTAAAGAATGCCATATCAAAACTGCTCGGTCAGGCACTTGACTCACTTGAAACCATGAAAACAAATGAAGGGAAGGCCCTTGCAGATGATCTTGATAAAAGACTTGACCTTATTAAAGGGTATCTTGACAGGATAGAGGAAAGGGCGCCATCTGTTGTCGCGGAATACAAAGAAAAACTGAAAAGCCGCATAGAGGTTATTGCCGAGGGGCTTGAGATTGATGAGGTCAGGCTTGCCCAGGAGGTGGCCCTGTTTGCGACCAGATGCGATATAACAGAAGAGATAGTGAGGGCAGGAAGTCACCTCACGCAGTTTCATACATATATGGAGATGGATGATTCAGTCGGCAGGAGACTTGATTTCCTGATACAGGAATTGAATCGTGAAATAAACACTATCAGTTCAAAGGCATCTGATACATACATTTCAACCTGTGCCGTTGAGGTAAAGGCTGAACTTGAAAAAATCAGAGAGCAGATACAGAACATAGAATAAGGGGGTAAACAATGACTCAGAAACTTGTTAATGTGGGGTTCGGCAATTCTGTTGTCTCAAGAAGGGTCGTGGCCATTATTTCACCGAATGCAGCGCCCATAAAAAGATTACGGGATGAGGCCAAGGAGGATAGAAGGCTTATCGATGCCACACAGGGAAGAAAAACAAGGTCTGTAATAATAACCGACAGTAATCATGTGATACTCTCTGCAATCCAGTCTGAAACTATTGCCCAGAGATTCAGCCCTGACCTGATCCTGAGCAAGGATGAACTGGAGCCGGAAGAGGAATTATGAGAGGCAGGATATTCGTTATATCCGGCCCTTCAGGTGCCGGTAAATCTACGCTGATAAAGGGGGTAAGGGAAAGGATCGTAGACATTGGTTATTCTGTTTCCCATACAACCAGAAAGCCCCGTGTCGGTGAAAAGGATGGCAGAGAATATTTTTTTGTCGAAAAAGAAAAATTCAGGGAGATGATCGATAGTAATGCCTTTGTGGAGTGGGCGCAAGTATACGATGATTATTACGGGACATCCTATGGCACACTTACAGATAAACTTGAAGCTGGTCAGGATATTATCCTTGATATTGACATACAGGGCGCGAAGAATATTAAAGAGAAGATCACGGACTCTCTCCTGATATTCATCCTTCCCCCTTCAAGGGAGATACTGGAACAGCGTTTAAGGGACAGGGCAACCGACAGCACAGAGGCCCTTAAAAAGAGGATAGCCCTTGCAGCCAAAGAGCTTGAAAACTCTCGCTGGTATGACTACCTGATCATTAATGATGACCTCGAAAAGGCCACAAAGGCCCTTGAATCCGTAATCCTTGCGGACAGATGTGCTAATTATAGAATATTGTCTGAAGTAGAAACAAGATTAGGCATATAGAGAGGTCATGAATCCCATATGCAGACAAAAAGTAACATCCAGTTTATCCCGGGGATCCACAGCGTCAGGGAGGCCATCTTTAACAATAGAAACAGCATTGTTGAGATATGGGTAGATCATGAAAAATCATCCCAGAGAATCAAGGAGATCACAGGGCTTGCAGAGAAGCATAATATACCGGTGTTTGAAAAGGATAATTCAACACTGGATATGGTTCTTCCAGGGACAAATCATCAGGGGATAGCTGCACTCACCGAGGGTTTTAACTATACAGAACTGACAGACCTGATAAATGCCTCCACCAGTTTAAAAGGTAAAAGGCTGTTCATAGCAATCGACCACATCACGGATGAAGGCAACCTCGGCGCTATCCTTAGGACAGCAGCCTTCTTCGGCGTTAACGGGATCATCATCCCAAAGGACCGTTCAGCAAGGGTTTCGGGCGCTGTGATGAAACGATCTTCAGGCGGTCATGCCCATGTGCCTGTCTCCCTTGTGGTCAACCTCGGGAGAGCCATTGAGATGCTTGACGAATCAGGCTTCTGGATCATTGGTACATCGGGCGAGGGAAAACAAACTATTTATGACTTTACATTTACCGGGGACATCCTTCTCATCCTGGGAAACGAAGAAAAGGGGATAAGCCCCATAATCCTTAAACGCTGTCACCAGACACTTAAAATACCCTCAAGTGGAAAGATCGATGCTTTAAATGTCTCTGTGGCAGCGGGTGTGGTTATTTCAGAGATAATGAGGCAGAGAAATGATAAAAAATAATTTTAAAAAATGGCTTTTTGCAGTTATTCTTTTTTTAACCGGAGGTTGTGTGAATATCCCTGACAATGTCACCCCTGTGACCGGTTTTGAGCCTGACAGATACTTAGGCACATGGTATGAGATCGCAAGGCTTGACCACTCCTTTGAGCGCGGGCTCGAAAAGGTTACAGCAAATTACAGCAAAAGGGATGATGGTGGCATAAGGGTTATAAACAGGGGTTTTGACCAAATAAAAAACAGGTGGAAAGAGGCAGAAGGTAAGGCATACTTTGTGAAGAACCCTGATGAAGGCAGGCTCAAGGTCTCATTTTTCGGCCCTTTTTACGGTGGATACAACATCATAGTGCTTGACCAGAAGGAATATTCCTGGTCAGTAGTATGTGGGCCTGACAGATCATATTTATGGATACTTGCAAGACAACCGCAGCTTGATAAATCCATAATTGATGAACTCATTATGAAGATAAAAAGCTACGGTTTTAATACTGATGCACTTATCTTTGTAAAACATTAACTCACTGTCATATCGACCGAAAGGAGATATCTTTCTTTTCAATCTCCTCCGGCCGACATGACAAATAGAGGCATTATAAGGGCTGGTTGTAACTACTGGTTACCATTCAGCCTGCTCTCCCAATCAAACTCAGGTGTGGTAACAGCATGCTCGATCCTCTGGAGCCGCCTTTCAAGGCTCCCATAACGCCTGCTTATGCGATCGGTCGCCATCTCCTTTGACCTTAAATAGCTGTCATAAAACTCCTGCTCATCCATATTACTGAGAGGGACAACAGGTTCAGGCTTCAGTAAAAACGCCAGTGCAAAATAGATAATCCCGGTAGGCCAGAAACCGGTAAAAACAAAAAGCAATATGGTAAAAAACCGCACCCAGAACACAGAAAGGTCAAAGTGTTCTGCTACACCGCGGCATACCCCCATTATTGCACCATTCCGTGAACGGTATAAACCACCGTTGAGTACACCCTCAAAACGATCCCTTGAAAAATGCTCTTTCATAAATCCAGCCCCCCTGTCTCTATGATATCTGTATCTGTCATACCCTCTCATTTGTTATTTTCCTTTCTTGCCCTTTCCCTTTCCATGAGAATGGTTTCAAGGGATTCAACTCGTTCTTCCATCCTGGCAAGCCCCTGGTATATCTCCTGAATCATCCTTGCCTCATCGGCATGACCCTTCTGCACTGTTTTTGATGCGCCGCCCTTGATTAGCTTAATCGCTATCAGGATGGTGCTGCTTATAAAACCAAAGACTATTAAGACGACTCCCAGCGAAACAATTGCCTCAGCGATACCCATTACCAGATCCCCTTCTGATCATAAAATAGATGTTTACAGTGACGAAAATTTTCTGTCTCTTTCATGCTCCAGGACTATTGTCTCAAGGTTTGACATGCGCTCTTCAAGCTTCTTCAGCCTTGCCTCATAGCCGTTAAGCAGTTCATCCGGTATATTTCTCTCCTTTGACTTCATCCATCTTTTAATGATATCAGCGGTTATGCCCAAAGCCACAATAACGATCACAAACCCGAATATGCTTTCAAAGAATACCACCTCTTTATCTCCTTCCTGTGTTCCGTGATATTAAGACTTTAAGATGACAATATACCTCATGACGGTTTTATGCAATACAGACAGAAAAATCCTTATCAAAAAATTTACCCTTCCTTCTGGGCCTTTGAATTCTTAAGCGCACTAAGTTCCTTTTCGATCTCATCATCAAGTCCCAGCTCTTCAAATTCCGTCTCAAGTGCCCCGCTCTTGCCATAGTTTACCAGGTCAGCCTCTGACTCTATGCGCTCGATCCGGTTTTCAAGGTCTTCAAAGCGAAAAATCGCATCACTGTTTTCTGCACGTCTGATATCTTCCTGGGCCTTCCTCTTCCTGGTCGCATGGATATGCCTCTGTACAAGAATCCGCTGCTTTTCCCTTGCTCCCGCGAGTTTGTCTTCAAGCTGACGGATATCACTCTGGTATTCATCAATAAGCGCCTCATGCTCCTTGAGCTCTGCTTCAAGAGATGTAACCCTTTCAGCATACTTCTTTTTCTGGATGAGTGCTTCACGGGCCAGATCATCACGTCCCTTGCTTACGGCAAGGGGCGCCTTTTCTGCCCAGTACTCCACACGGCCCTTTACCTCTGATATATTCCTTTCAATCTTTTTACTGCCAGCCATAACACCGGCGCATGAGGCCTTAAGCTCCACCAGTGTGTCTTCCATTTCACGTATCATCAGTTTAATCAGTTTTTCCGGGTCTTCAGCCTTATCAAGCATCGCATTAATATTTGAATTTACAATGTCCCTGAATCTCGTAAAAATACTCATATCAAATCCTCCTCAGTTTATTGTTTTGTCTTTCATATGAGCATGATCCATGCCAAACATAAAATATTAAGAATATTCTTGATATTTCAATGAATTACAGGCTTGACACCAAAATTGGCCAGTGGTAATATCCCCCACCAATTAGCAAAAAAAACCATCAAATAGCTTTTTTAGCTTTTCGGCAATCTATAAACTGCATTACTTAATTGAAAGGAGCATTATGGTACTTGCAAAACAGAGGGTCGCAGGTAAAAGCCCTGTAAAAACCGGTGAGGCGTTTGGTCAATCTGAAAAATTTATTGAATTCCAGGAGCTATTAGCCAGGGTGGCCCCTATAAACAGGCCGGTCCTCCTGCTTGGGGAAAGGGGCACAGGGAAGGAGCTTGCCGCATCCAGGCTGCACTACCTTTCAAAGCGGTGGCAGGGGCCGTTTATAGCCCTTAATTGCTCTGCCCTGAACCCTACTCTTATTGAGTCTGAACTCTTCGGTTATGAAAAGGGGGCATTTACAGGGGCCAACCAGCGCAGGTCCGGAAGGTTTGAGGCGGCTGATGGCGGCACCCTGTTTCTGGATGAAATCGGGACCATTCCAATGGAGGTGCAGGAGAAGATACTCAGGGTTGTTGAATACGGCCAGTTTGAAAGGGTCGGGGATTCTACAGCCATTGAGGTGGATGTACGAATCATAGCAGCTACAAACGCTGATCTCATTCGCATGGTATCACACGGGAAATTTAAGAGGGACCTTCTGGACAGGCTCTCATTTGAAATACTGTTTCTGCCACCGTTGAGAGAGAGGAAAGAGGATATCATGCTCCTCGCCAACCACTTTGCATCCAGGATGGCTTATGAACTGGAAAGGCAGGGGATCCCCAGATTCAGCCTGGAGGCGATAAAGGCACTTGAAAATTATGACTGGCCCGGAAATGTGAGGGAGCTTAAAAACCTGGTTGAAAGGGCGGTATACAGGGCAAGTTCAACTGTCATATCGGAAATCAACTTTGACCCGTTTTCATCGCCATATGAATCTGTTGAATGCAATGATGAGGAAGAGGTAGAAGAACCGGTAAAAAAAGAGCCCTCATTCAACCTCTTTTCCGATAAAACCCTTACTGAAGCAGTCAATGAGCTTCAGATACAACTGATTAACAATGCCCTTAAGACTGCAAAGCATAACCAGAAGATTGCTGCCAAAAAACTGGGCATCACATATCATCAGTTCAGGGGGCTTTACCGGAAACTGCACGGGAACATAGAATAATATCAATACTGCCCGCGGCCAACCCAGTGGTCAGATACGGTTGCACTCACCCAGATCCTGTTTTCTTTCCAGTAACCGGGCTGATCAACTATATCTATCCAGGCGCCTTCTACCCATACGCCCCTTTCATCATAATGGTCCGGGTTCCATACTCTTTTATACGTAGGAGAAACCCACTGCTTTCTTATTTCCCAGTGTCCGCCCTGCTGCACATATTCCTGGGGAGGCGGCGGTGGGACATAGCAGGGTTCAGGCTCCCTGTATGAATAGTCCCTGCTGTGGTTGATCAATGAACTTACAAGTATTGCTGCACCCACACCAATAGCAACACCCTTCAACCGGTCATGATTATTATGATGATGATATCTTCCCGCTGATGCAGGCCCGGTAGATAATACCAGCATGAGTATAGTAACGATAGCTATTGTAAATATGGATCTTGTTTTCATTTTATCAGCCTCCTGTAGCGTTGTTTACTTATATCGACACCCCTGGAGACGAAAAACTCAAAAAACAGCCAATATTTTATCAGTGCTTCCTAGAAGGTATAAAGATTATATAGTCCTATAATGTTATAAAAAAGATGCTTGTATTTTTTTCAAAAAGTCATAAACTTGAATCACTGTATCTTTTCGGGTATACTGATTTTAAGTATTAAAGCGCTGAGGCGCATTATCTAAAAGTAACTAATAGAAATCAATTTAAAGGCCCAGGGTTTTATGCCCGTTTAAAGATGCCCCGCTCTATTTGGTTTGGGGCATCTCATTTTGTCCAATTCATATAATTAAGGAGTTCAAACATGAAAAAAAAATTTTGTTGGTCAATTATTCTATTTTTAATTTTCGGTTATCTGACAGGGTGTGAAACCACACGAACGGCAAAAGGTGCCGGTATTGGGACCGCAGCAGGCGCAGCAGTTGGCGCGATCATAGGGCATCAATCCGACCACAGGACAGGGGGAGCAGTAATTGGCGGAGTCGTGGGAGGGGCAGTAGGCGCCCTTATAGGAAGACGTCTTGATAACCAGGCAAAGGAACTTGAACAGGTTCAGGGCATGGAAAGTGTTAAGGTAGACCAGGAAAACCAAAAAATTGAAGCCACCCTGAAGATCAATTTTGATGTAGATAAAGATGCCATTAAACCTGCAGAGGCCACCAAGCTTGATGAGCTGGCCGGTGTCTTCTCTAATTATCCTGAAAATATTGTTCTACTGGAAGGCCATACTGACTCTGATGGTTCTGAGGCATACAATCAAACACTTTCGGAAAAAAGGGTGAAGGCTGCAGAATACTATCTCAGGGGGAAAAATCTAAATATCGCAAGCCTTTCATCGGTCGGATATGGTGAAACCAGACCGGTAGCCTCAAATGAAACCCCGGACGGCAAGGCACAGAACCGCCGGGTAGAGATAAAAATCTCTGTTGATCCGAATCGTGTCCCTCAGAATCAGTGAGGATAGCAGGAACTTAAATAAGAGGAATTTTAGAATGACAATATTTTCTACCCATGGGATGGGATCACAGGGTCTTTACAGCCGGCGTGATTTTATAAGGATATCGTCCCTGGCGTCAGCCGGTCTGCTTGCAGGGTGTGCGATTAATCCGGTTACAGGTCAAAAGCAGTTGATGCTGGTGTCCGAGGAGTGGGAGATACAGGTCGACAGGCAAAATTCACCTCATCAGTTTTCCTCAGACTACGGGATATTACAGGATGCGGCATTAAATAGTTATATTCAGGAGGTAGGGGCAGAAATGGCCCCCTATACCCATCGACCCAAAATGCCATATTCCTTTCAGGGGGTCAACGCAACCTATATCAATGCCTACGCATTTCCGGGAGGGAGCATTGCCGCTACACGCGGCATCCTCCTTTCCCTTGAAAGCGAGGCAGCGCTCTCCGCTCTTCTCGGCCATGAGATGGGTCATATCAATGCCAGGCATACTGCTCAGCAGATGTCAAAAGGCACACTTCTCCAGGCCGTCGCGGGAGGGATCAGCGTATATGCCGGCACCAAAAACGAAACCTACGGACAGCTTGCCAGTCAGCTGGGTATGCTTGGGGCAGGGGCTCTTCTGGCACGCTACAGCCGGGACAATGAAAGAGAGGCTGATTATCTGGGCATGACATATATGGTTAAAAATGGTTACGGAGCGGAAGGGTCGATACAGCTTGCAACCATGCTGAACAGCCTCAGCAAAGGAAACTCAAATATTGCTTCCGTTCTTTTTGCCACCCACCCGATGAGTCAGGAGCGTTATGACACATCGGTTAAACTCGCCAATACCGAATTCAGTTATGCCAAAGGGAAGCCTTTGTATCGTGAACGGTACATGGACAATACCGCACGTCTTAGAAAGCTTAAACCTGCGATTGAGAACTTCCAGAAGGCCGAGGAAATGATGGCCGCCAAATCATATGACAAGGCGATAGACCTTTTTAAGCAGGGATTAAAGGCCGCGCCAGGAGACTATGCGGGGCTCGTAATGATGGCAAAATGCCAGTATGTACAAAAAAAATACAGCGAGGCACTTAATTTTTCAGAGCAGGCCAGGCAGGCATATCCAAATGAGGCACAGGCAAACCATCTGAGCGGGCTTTCGCATATCCAACTGAAGAAGTTTGATAATGCAGTTGAAGATTTTAATCTATAGCAGAAGAAACTGCCCGGAAATCCGAATACCCTTTTTTACAGGGGTTATGCATACGAGGGAATGGGCAACAGGCAAAAATCAGCCGAAGATTACTCCCAGTATCTCCAGCAGGTCACGGAAGGTGAGCAGGCACAGCATGCCTACCAATGCCTGGTAAATTGGGGAGTGGTAAAAGAGAAGTCGCAATAGATCATTTTAAAGTACGCTGTGAGGTTATTAGTGTGGATTAGGGGACATACCTCAAAATGTCAATCCAGCTTACTCAATCATGTATAAGTTACTTTCTGCTAACTCCCTTCCCCTTCTAACCGCGTATACAATGGCTGTGACGAAAGAGGATAATCCTTAATATTTAAATATTTAGTTATTCAAGTCTGTAATCTTCTTCTTTGGCTGTAATATACAGCGTAACCAGTTAAAAGTCTTTTCATCAGATTGGCAATACCTGAAGGGCCGCTTCTGAATAAAATGGGCGTGACTTGGCATGAACGCCCAGGCATAACATTGGGTTTTGTTTCAGGCAGAAGAATAGAAAGCCGTCCTATAAGGTTTTCACGGTCTTCATTATCGTTGAAGATCCTGCGACGTTCTATCCCTCTGATCATCACATGATGCAATAGACCGGGGGTGTCTAGTCGGGCTACTCTTGGCATATCCGCACTTTCTCTTAATACCCTCTCAATGTCATGTTATTTTATTATTTAAGGACATCACCCTTGATTAACAAAAGTATATATTTTTAGTTACAACCCCCTATTCCTTTTTTAGTAAAACCAATATTCTGAATATCCATGGCGGACAGGTTAAAACCCGTTATTTTATTATCTTTATCACGAATGTATTCCAGCTTAGAAGTTCCCAGCCAAGAAGTTCCCCCTGTAAACTTATCCGGGTCAGAAGATTTTAAAACGACATCATCAATATACGCATATTTAATAACAAGGTTTTTATCCTTTAGAGAGACAGTATATTCAATATCAAGCTCCAGACTGTAAAACACTCCTGTGTATTCATTAAGTTTCTCAGGTGCCAGGGGAACAGTCGGCTTCTTTTTGGGCGCTTCTATCTCCTGGCCACCTTGATACAGTATAGCTGCTGTTACCTCACCATTTTCATTCCGCTTAAACTCCCACTGGACATCTGCACCCTTAAGGAAAAACTTATTTTCTGATTCAGGAAATATTTCATCTTTTGGCTGACCCGTAATCTGGGTCGTCAACTGTTTACCGTCCAGCGTAATGAACATGGTAGTACCAACGATCGAATATTCACCCACATAATCATCAAGGATAGAAGAGTCTGCATCAATCTCTTTTCGCTCTATTGCTGGCTTAGCCATGGGTGATTCTTTTGGTGTCATTATATCATCAAGAAATATATCGGATACCTGGAGGGCTATTAAAGTGGGATTTGCAACCTCTACATTACATAAAACGGCGACGGAAAAATCCTGTTCGGGAAACCTTATAAAATCCGTCTTGAAGCCATTGAGTCCCCCACCGCGATGACTTATAATATCGAGTCTGCGATATGTCCCCGGCATAAGACCGAAGGCGTAATCCAGTTCCTTACCGTTGTTGAGTTTTCCCCTGGTCAATAAAAGATCGGTAAATTCTTTACCCCCTAATTTATGGTCTTTAAAATTTTGGCCCCACTTAAAAAGGTCATTGACTGTTGTTAAAAGATTTCCATCTCCAACACCATCAAATGCCTTAAGATACCTGAAATATTTTCCATTGTTATAGCCGTAACTGCTGGCACGGTTTTTTACTATAGCCTCATAGTTGTCATCAAAATGAGTATTATTCATTCCCAGGGGTTTAAATATATTTTCTCTACTGTATTCATTTAAGGTTTTTCTGCTTGTTCTTTTAACAATCTCGGCTAGCAGAACATAATTTGAATTGCTGTAGGCATACCGTTCACCCGGGGGAAAGAGAACCCCCTTCTGCCTTGTTATGAGGTCAACAGCCATAGCGTTATTAAAATATTCCTTTTCAGTCCATCCCTTTAAAATAAACAAACAGAAATAGTCCCGTATTCCACTTGTATGATGCAGGAGATTTTTTACAGTAATGTTTTCAGCATAATCGGGCATT
This sequence comes from uncultured Desulfatiglans sp., assembly GCA_964499695.1. Classification (GTDB taxonomy): domain Bacteria; phylum Desulfobacterota; class DSM-4660; order Desulfatiglandales; family HGW-15; genus JAAZBV01. The sequence continues at coordinate 52,954 of CAZCMD010000005.1, read as the reverse complement.
TCAGGAATATGCTCCCTTATACTGGAATCAAGTGATACTTTTCCTGAAAGGGATAACATGGCAATACTGGCTGCGGTAAACTGTTTTGATGTTGAAGCAATATAAAAAACCGAATCAGGACTAAGGGGCACATCAAGTTCAAGGTTTGCCATTCCATAGCCCTTTTGAAAGACGGTCTCCCCGCCTTTATTGACAGCACATACGCATCCTGGAGATTCAGGAGCAAACCTCTCGAAAATTTTTTCGATTTTCTCAATTTTTGAACTATCCGTGTTTTGTGCAAAACCTGCGTTGGAAACAAACAACAGTAAAAGAAATGAGACGAAGACAGCCCTGTTTTTTAAGCTTGATATATCCATTGTGTCTCCTTTAAATAATATAAATTCAGAAAGGGGTCAGTGTGAACCTATTCCCTCCTCACTTTTTCACCTGGCCTATTACGTTAAGAATCGCGTCAATCACTAACTGAGGCTCTTCTGCCTGAATATAATGACCAGCATGAGAAGCAATAATATGGGTACTGCGCGAGGAAAGTCCTGCCAGATCAATTTGCATGTCTTGCCAGGCCCGCATTAATTTGTCTGAGAGATCAGTCGGAAGGTTGCTAAAAAAATTCGTGCCGGACGCGCAGGTGATCACAACCAGGGGCAGATCGCCCAATAACCCGGTCGCCTGTACTTGAGCTCCGCTGGTAGCAAAATCAATTTTCTCGGGATCTTTGGGATCTAAGCGATCTGCCATTGACCGAACAGCCCTGAGACTCTCGGACTCGTCCGGCCGTTCGGGAGGTAGGGCGGCAGAAAATTTTGACCATTGATCCGGATGTGGAGAATCCACCAGCACCATTCCAGCAACCTCCTTCGGATATTGGCTGGCATACAAACGGACATTGTAACCACCTAGGGAATGACCTGCCAAAATGTAAGGGGCAGGGATATCGGCCTTCTCCAGTAAGGTATGCAGATCTTTTACCATATCCTGAGCCGTGCGCCCGGACAGGTCTTGTTCAGGAGTGCGGTCGCTTAAACCTAAACCAGCCCGATCATAAAGACAAACTTGTGTGGTCGGCGCTATCGCCGAGACCACAGATGTCCAGGACCCGCTTTCTACGGCCGGCTCGCCCTTGCCGGCGTCAACGATCACCGCCGGTTTGCCTTTACCGAAGCAACAGATATTCAATTTGTAGCCGCCAACATCTATTTTATCTTTGAAAGTAATCAAGGTTGGTAGTACAGCTCGCTTGGCGGTGAATTGTTTTACTCTCTCCCCGTTTCGCTGGGTGAAATTTATCTCGTCTCCGAAAACCGTACCGTTCCATTCGATAGTGGTCTCACCATATCTCGCGACAAATGAAATTTTGTCCCCGTCGATCTTTCCTTCACTAAATGAACCGCCTCCCAATCTTGTACTCACTGTCCCGAATAACTCCTTACCGATCGCCTCGAACTCATAAGTCGCCTCAAGCGGATTCCCGTCTGGTCCATCGGCGGTAGCTGTCCACGTGCCGTCAACAGCAGAAGATTTTTTTTTGTTATTTTGTTCCGATTCAATGGCTGGCTCCGTGCTTTTTTTACTGAGGCTCTCTTCAGCTTCAGTATCAAGCCCACTATTCTGAAGGGATTGATTCTGTTGTTCATCGGCCCCGGATAGTCTGTTAAGAAAGGCAAAAATTCTTTGTTCAGAATCAATTCCTGCCTTTTTATTGCCCTCTGGAGTTCCTCCCATTGGACTTTTCTCGTAAAAAGTATGCCCTGCATTTTCATATGCGTAATGTTTATACCAATGGGGAAATTTATTGTCTTTTAATCTTTTAGTTATCATTTCGCCCATTTTACTTGAAGGCCACATTAAATCTTCCTGCCCTGTTAATATTAAAACAGGGCCATTGATCTGTTCTACTTTGATTACCGCTTTTTCCACAACGTCGGTCTGTGTAAGCCATAGCTTGAATGACTCACACCATTGACCGTTCAATATTGTATTTTGGTCAGGCATTTCAGGATACGGGAGAAACGGGACAGATTGACCTTTATATGACCAGCTTGATGATAAACCCAAACCTTGACCAACAACTGAACTCGGTACAATAGCAATTACTCCCTCTATCTGTTTATACCTTGAAGCCAATAAAAGAGCTAATTCTCCACCTTTGGAGCTGCTAATAACAACAATTTTTTTTCCTTTTACTTCAGGTTGGGACTTAAACATCCCAATCGCATTTTCAAAATACTCTAGAGGAATCATTTCCAGACGAGCCGGTGTGTGCTCCGTACCGAAATAGCCGACCTTAAGACAGGGATATCCTTGTGCGGTATATGGTTCAACATTATGATATGGCATACCCCCTTCTGATCCCCCAAAAAACATAATGGCGACATTTCCGGATTCTACAGATGGCGGATAATATTCTACATCGAGAATGAAATTGTCCTGAGCTATACCAATTGTAGAGCAGGCAAAAAAAAGCATAATGGCAACAAACATCATTGATATCTTTTTCATCATATTTTCCTTTCTTTAACGATAACAGGACATAGTATCTGGGTATCACTGCATGTCTGAACCGGACAATTGACACGACAGGACTTGTAAAGGTTTCCGCCTTCACTCTCCTGCTGGATCGTTGTCTTTTCGGCTGCTCCTGCTCCCGTTGTTTTTTTCAATTTCGTACTTTTTAGTGGCAAAAAATGCCCCGATAAAACCTAATCCTATAAAAACTATTATGATAAGTGCCGCAATTCCACCTAGTCCATCGTTCCCGTAATTTTCAGCTATATAGCTGCCTAATCCAATTCCTATTCCGCTTACAGCAATTACAATACCTGTTTTCAAGACGGTACATGGATTTCTTCTAGCCTTCATAAATTCCATCATCTGTTCATAGCTCATACCTTTTTCAATCATCATTTGTTTTTCTTTTGACCTGTAATATATCCAGGAAATAAAAACAGCGCCTATAACAAGAAATAATATTATCGGTATAAAAAATGGTAAAAAGTTCATTTTATTTCTCCTTTATGTTATTTGTACTTTTGACTAAAATATCTTCCAGAGGTTACAAATATTTTTACTTTTAAAAAAATAAAGCTAAATTTATTTGTTACTTTCATAAGACTAAAACCGAAGTTCAAAAGGTTACAATATTTTTAAACTTTCATTTTTATGTAACCTTTTTATAAAACACCAGTCATAATGTAGATGAAAAAATTATCCGACATAGAAATAATTGACTCTGTTCTAAAAGGCAACCAAGGCGATTTTGCTTTATTAATTGACAGATATAAAGATAAGGCTTTCTCACTTTTAAAAAGACTTTTAAAAAATGAAATGGACGCAGAGGAAGCACTTCAGGATAGTTTTATGAAAGCATTTAATGGGTTGAGCAGTTTTAGAAAAGATTCGAAATTTACAACCTGGTTCTACAGGATTACGTACAATACCGGTTTGACCATGGCTGCGAGTAAAAAAAGAAAAATTGAACAGGAAATGTCATCCATTGACGAACATTTTGATCTGGGCGATTATGACAACGAAATCTATCCTTCAACCACAAATGCCTGCGAATACATATTGAAAATGGTTGATAAACTGCCGATTAGAAATGCATTGGTTATAACTTTATTTTATATTGACGATATGTCGTTGAACGAGATTAGTCAGGTTATGGATATATCTTTAGTAAACGCCAAGGTGCTTTTGCATAGATCCAGAAACTCTTTACGTGACCTTTTGCTTAAGCACAATTACCAGGAGCTAATATGATAACCGATGAATTATTAAACAAATACCTAGATAATGATCTTTCGGAAGTTGAAATTAAAGAACTTACCGAAATACTTAAAAATGATACGGATGCTCAATTGAGATTGAAAGCTCTTCAGTTGACCGAAGAAATTTTGAGAAAGATTGAAATATCTCCGGCGCCTGTGAATTTTACATATAAATTCATGAGCAAAATCTCTATTTCACATTCTACCGTGAAGGATGAGGTCAGCTATTTCTATATAGGGATGATTTCTTCTTTTGCTTTGGTAATTGCAGGTATACTGGGTTTTTTTATTTCCCGGATTGAACCCGGCTCTTCTAATCTTACAGGGGACAATCTATATATTGAGAAAACAAATGAATTATTCTCAGGAGGATTGGGGTATATTAATTCACTCCTGGGGAACGATAGTATTTTTCTTATCGGAACCAGTTTAACCTTTGTTCTTTTGGTGAGCGGATATTTCATATTAGAAAATCATAAAAAATTTAAAGAGAATCTTAACAGGTTTTGTCACTAAAAAATTGGAGCATTTAATTTTCCGAAACATAACAGGGAATGAACTTCATTCTTAAAAGATGAAGGTAGCTTGTCAAGAATGAAGAAGACCACATAAATTATACATCAAGACAATGTAACCGCATCAGAAAACAATAAAGGGGTAAAGGGTCAAAATCTCCGAATAGCTCAACTGAAACCTTCTTCACATATTGTTTATCTTGAAACCCTAGAAAACTCAAAAAGAGGCAAATATATTAAAGAGAAGATTACCGCCCCTGTATTCAGGGCCGCCTATGGTTATACTGCTGTTGTTCTGGAGTTTGATTACTGTCTGCAGGATACGGCTGCCACCCCTTAAAATTTCAATATCGAGCACGGCCCTGTCACCTTCAATGCCCTTGGAAGAGATATTCATCATTATCTGTTCCGGAAGGGAGACGCTCCCCTTGCTGTTTACTGAAAGAGATAGGCCCTTTTGACCCAGAAATTCATAGGAAGAGTACCTGAAAACAGATTGCAGTTCACTCACGATATCATTGAGCCCCGGAGACACTGAATTACCATTCTCTGATGCCAGGATGGTTTTTACTGAAATGTTGATACTTGAACCTGATTGCGCCGCGGCAGGTAGCAGTAATATGGTTAAAAGGGTAAAAAGGCAAAAGGTCATCAGCGCCTGGGAATAATATTTTATTTTCATTTTATCCACTTTCCTTAACCCATAAGATTGTTTGTCTTGACTTAACTGTCTCCATTATCATGATTGAAGAACCTGTACCGGAGAGAGATGATATTATGGCACTGGGACCGGCAGGTGCAGGGTTATTTAAAAACACCATAAGCACCAGAGAAAGAGATACAGCAAGGCCCGCGGGTATAAACATCCTTCTTGAAAGAACAAAATCAAGTAATCCCTGTAAGCGGGTTTCCTTCTGCCTGATCCTGTCAATTACCCTGGCCTCGATATCCTGCCCTGATGCCCATGTCTGAGCACTCATGAAGGAGTTCAGACCCGAGCCGATTATACCGTAGGCATCAAGCCTTTTGCTGCAAGCTTCACAGGATGCAACATGCCTTTTTGCGGTTATGAGATCCTCCCCGTGGAGCTCATTATCCATGAACCGGCTTATCATCTCGGTGTCGCATATTATTTCACTGTTAATCTTCACTTTCAATACCCTTAAGAGCTTCCCTTAATTTTTCGCGCGCATAAAATATCCTTGAACTTACTGTCCCCTTGTTTATCTGCATCAGCTCTCCTATTTCATCATAGGATAACCCTTCCACCTCTTTTAAAATCAGGATTGCCCTTGCCTTTTCAGGCAGGCTGTCAAGCCCTTTCCTGAGGATACCCGATACCTGCCTGTTGCTCAGGCTCTCTTCAGGTCCGGGCGCATCCGAGGTTAAATCAGGGCCGCTTCCCTCCTCCTGGTCAATGGACTGATGCTGCCACCTGAAACGCCTTTTCCATTTTCTTACCCAGTTGAGGCTCTCATTTATTGTGATGCGCCTGAGCCAGGTATAAAGGGATGATTCACCCTTGAATTTATCTATTCCCATATATGCCTTGAGAAAGACATCCTGAATAATATCAGTGCTTTCATCCGCATCAAGGGTTATCCCGTAGGCAACGTTCCTTAGTTTCGCCTGATATAAAGAGACAAGTTTTCTGTAGGCCTTTTCATCCTGATTTTTAAGGTCTAATAAAAGCCTGTTTTCATCTACATCAGCAATATTTGGTTTATTAGACACCGCTTATAGCGAAAAAATTCAATAATTTATAATTAAGATCTATAATCCGCATTGATTGACACATAATCATGGGTAAGGTCGCATGTTGTAATCCAGTCGGAAGAATTACCCATATTCAGCTCAACTGTCAGATATATCTCAGGATTTTTCATAATTACAGCGGCTTCCTTTTCCTTTTCAACACCTTGACCAAGCCCGCCCTTTACTATTTTAATATCATCGATGAGGATATCAACCATGTTTTCCTTCATATCTATGCCTGACCTCCCCAGTGCAGCCATGATCCGGCCCCAGTTGGGGTCTTCACCATAAAATGCGGTCTTTACAAGGCTTGAATTGGCGATTGTCCTTGCAGCACTCTTCGCATCTGAAGAGGAGGCAGCCCCTTTTACCCCGATGTGAATAACCTTGGTCGCACCCTCGCCATCCTTTACTATCATCTTTGCAAGGTCATACATTATGCCGGTCAGTCCCTTTTGGAATTCGGTAAAGGCTGCCCCGTCAGGCTCTTCATTTCCGGCTAGCCCGTTTGCCATCACGAATACGGTATCATTTGTGCTGGTATCACCGTCAACGGTTATCTTATTGAATGAGTCGTTAACCGCCTGTGTAACGGCCTTTTTTAACATGGGTTTACTGATATTTATATCTGTAATAATAAAACAGAGCATGGTTGCCATGTTAGGCATAATCATGCCCGCACCCTTGGCAATACCTGCAACATGATAGGCCACGCCATTTGCCCTGCCGCTGAATGTTCTGACCTTAGGGAATGAATCGGTGGTCATGATCGCCTTTGTCACGCCCTCAAAGCCCTCCGGATCAAGGTTTTTTATAAGGTCAGGTATGGCCCTTTCTATCTTTTTTATATCTATCTGTGCGCCTATAACCCCTGTTGATGCTATCAACACCTCCCCGGGCGATATGCCAAGGCCCTCTGCCACCATGCGGACGGTCTCCATTGCGTTCTTTAATCCCTCTTCTCCGGTGCAGGCGTTTGCATTACCGGCATTTACTATAATAGCCCTTGATTTGCCCCTTATTATGTTCTCCATGCTTAAGAGAACGGGCGCTGCCTTAACTCTGTTTGTGGTAAAGACCGCGGCTGAAACCGCTGGCATTTCCGAGTATATAAGCGCCAGATCATATGTATTGTTCTTTTTAAGGCCGCATGCGGTATATGCCGCCTTAAAGCCCTTTATAACAGTATTGGTTTCCATCTCTAATGAACCCCGGATAATATGTTAATCCTGCATTAATTGCAGGCCCTGTTTCTTTTTGTTATTCATTAACCCCGCAGCATTTTTTATACTTTTTCCCGCTGCCGCATGGGCATGGATCGTTTCTCCCGATCTTCTGACTCGCTCTTTTTATAGGTTCGGTCCGGGCAGCAGAATCACCGTGACTCATCTGCATCTGTCTCCTCTTCTGAGGCGGGATATCTTCAGGCCTTTCCCTCCTGACCTGTATCCTTGAAAAGGTTAAAAGGATCTCTTCGTTTATCCTGGAATCAAGCCCCTGAAACAGTTCAAATGCCTCCTTCTTGTATTCCTTTAATGGGTCCTGCTGGGCATATCCCCTTAAACCTATCCCTTCCTTTAGATGATCCATGTCCTGCAGGTGTCTGAGCCACTCTTTATCCAGTATCTGGAGCATTATCATCTTCTGTACAGAGAGAAGGTCCTCCTTTTTGATGCCTGCCATCCTTGACTCATAGGCATCCTTCACCTGTTTTTTTAACAGATCGGTAAGGATCTGAGGTGTGAGCTTGTCAAACTCATCCTTACCCATATCTTCAGGGGTGATCCTGGGCCGTACACCGAATATCCTTAGGGTGCTTTCTATCAGGCCCTGGATATCCCAGTCTTCAGGATATGCCTTTGGGTCGCTGTGTTCACCTGCCAGGGCTTCGATCCTTTCTTCCACCATATCATTTATCAGCTCATCAATGCCCTCTCCCTTAAGGATATTACGCCTCTGGGAGTAAATTATCTCCCTGTGTTTATTCATCACATCGTCATATTCAAGGAGATGCTTTCTGATATCAAAATTATGGGCCTCAACCTTTTTCTGGGCACTTTCTATTGCCTTTGATATCAGGTTCGCCTCAATGGGTTCACCCTCTTCCATACCCAGCCGCTCCATGATAGAGGAGATCCTGTCCGAGCCGAATATCCTCAAAAGATCATCCTCCAGAGAGAGATAGAACCTTGAGGTTCCCGGGTCTCCCTGACGGCCTGACCGGCCTCTCAACTGGTTATCAATACGGCGGCTCTCGTGTCTTTCAGTTCCCAGGATATGAAGCCCCCCGAGTTCTTTGACCCCTTCCCCGAGCACTATGTCTGTACCGCGGCCTGCCATGTTGGTTGATATGGTAACAGTCTTATACTGTCCGGCCTTGGCGATTATCTCCGCCTCTTTCTGGTGATGCTTGGCATTCAGTACCTCATGGGGTATGCCTGTCCTTTTAAGCATTTTGGAAAGGACCTCGGATTTTTCTATGGAGATAGTACCAACCAGCACGGGCTGGCCCTTTTCATAAAGCTCCTTTATCTCCTGGACAACAGCATTAAATTTTTCCCGCTCTGTCTTGTATATGACATCAGCGAAATCTTTGCGGATCATATCCTTGTTTGTCGGGATAACATTAACACCCAGCTTATAGATATTGTGAAACTCCTCTGCCTCTGTGTCCGCAGTACCTGTCATGCCTGCGAGCTTTTCATACATCCTGAAAAAATTCTGAAAGGTTACGGTGGCAAGTGTCTGGTTTTCTTCTGCAACCTTTACTCCCTCCTTGGCCTCAACAGCCTGATGCAGGCCGTCGCTCCATCTTCTTCCGGGCATCATACGGCCTGTAAACTCATCAACAATAAGAATCTCATCATCCTTTATCACATACTGGACATCCTTTTCAAAAAGCCAGTATGCCTTGATAAGCTGCTGAGTCGCATGGAGAAGCTCTGATGTGCGCATATAGCCCGCTTCAAGCTCCCTGAGCTTTTCCGCCTTTTCCATGTCATCCAGTTCTTTATTTTCCCTTATATTGTAGCTCTCTTCCTCTATGTCCGGGATGGAAAAATCCCCTGCCCCGCTTTCAGAGAGATACTTTATCCCTTTTTCTGTCAGCTCAACCGAACTGTTCCTCTCGTCTATGATACAGTAAAGCTCCTTATCCAGCTCAGGAAGCAGCTTCTGGCTCCTCATCGCACTTTCTTCATTATCAATGCGTTTACCAAGGGAGTGGTTTTTGGCCATAAGATCAAGAAACCCCGGATTTTTCGGATCACCCCTCTTTACCCTCAGGAGGATCTGGATGATCTCTTCATCCGTATCACCGTTATTCAAACGTTCCCTGGCATCATTCAGCAACGTCCTGATCACAGAACTCTGCTTCTTTTTCAGGTTAATGACAAAGGGCTTGGCCTCCATGAATATCTTGTTTTCACTGTGCTCCACAGGGCCGCTTATGATAAGGGGTGTACGGGCCTCATCAATAAGGATGCTGTCAACCTCATCCACAATAGTATAATAGTAATCGCGCTGGACAAGGTCATTCACATCAAATTTCATGTTGTCCCTGAGGTAATCAAAGCCAAATTCATTGTTTGTTCCGTAGGTGATATCACATGCATATGCCTGTTTTCTCTCTTTATCTGTCATGCCATGAACGATCACACCGACAGTCATGCCGAGCATCCTGTATATGCCGCCCATCCATTCTGAATCGCGCCTTGCAAGGTAATCGTTTACAGTGATAAGGTGAACCCCTCTTCCTGTGAGGGCGTTCAGATAGAGGGGCAGGGTGGCCGCAAGGGTTTTACCTTCACCGGTCTTCATTTCGGATATACTGCCTTCATGCAGAACAATACCTCCAATAAGCTGCACATCATAATGCCGCATGTTCAGCACCCTTACTGATGCCTCCCTTACAGCAGCAAATGCCTCCGGTAACAGCTCATCAAGGGTGGCCCCGTTTTTAAGCCTCTCTTTAAATTCGTTGGTTTTTTCCCTGAGCTGGTCGTCCGTCAGGGATTTGAACAAAGGTTCATATGAATTTATACTTTCAACGATGGGTTGTATTCTCTTCAGATCCCGATCATTTTTACTGCCAAAAATTTTCTTTACAAGATTACCAATCATGATCTCTATACCAATATATTCTGATAAATATCCTTTCTGCTTCGATAAGAACACTTTCTTAACATAATTATCCAAAACAATAAATCGTTATATTTTTTTATTTGATGAGGATGCCCCGGCAGGAAAAAACATAGAACTCAAGGTACCTTCTATTATAGAAGGGGCTCTACCGTGCCGAAAAGGGAGACAGATAAATGTACAAAGGAGAACCGCCTCGATGCTCGTTGATATCTACCTTTGGTTAGATTGGTTAGAACAGGCTGAAGAAAGATGATCGTTGACTGCTGAAAGCTTCTTCCAGGTTTTGCTTCTTTCCGGATGCACACTAATTAAGTATATAGCGGCCTGGATCTACCGGAACCCCCTCAAGGAATATCTCGTAGTGGAGGTGGGGGCCTGTTGAACGGCCTGTGTTACCTATTTCTGCTATGGTATCCCCGCGTTTTATAGCCTGCCCTTTTTTAACAAGTATCTTTGAGAGGTGGGCATATCTTGTTTTAAGACCATACCCGTGATTAACCGTTAGCAGATTCCCATAGCCATAGGTCTTTTCAATGCCCGAGATAATGCCATCAGCCGGGGCAATAATGGGTGACCCGGCTTTTGCTGCCACATCCAGGCCGTTATGAAATTCCTTTTCGTTGGTGAAGGGTGAAATCCTGTAACCGAACTTCGAACTGACCCACCCCTTTGTGGGCCATATGGAAGGCGTACATGCAAACATGGATTTTCGACTATCAAGAAAATTATAAAGCTCGGTCTTTTCCTGTGTCTGGACAGCAATCTCAGTATTCAGATTATCAAGTGACTGGTGCATCAGCCTGACAAGTTTCTGATGTGCCTTTTCAATAGAATATTCGGCATTCATAAGACTGGGATCAGAGCCACCAACACCTAAGAACGGGGTACTGTCATCACCTGGTTCAAGATTCACCATAATCTTGAGCTTGTTATCAAACTTTTTAAGCTCGACCATCTTGGTATTGATCTTGTCTATCTTGTTTGAGAGAGAGGCAAGCTGGGCCTTCTGTTGTCTATTCTCTTCCTGGAGCTGTGCATTGAGAGGTATCTGTGATTTAATACGACAGTAATCATTACAAGCCCAACCTAAGACGGAAAGGCCGGAGATAATACAGATAATGACTAACCCTATAAACATCTTCGGAATCTTTATCTGTTTGACGGAATTAACGCCGTCCGGAAGAATTACTATTGTTACCTTTTTGAAAGCCACAATACTTTTTCCTTTTTTTACAACTTTATTGATTGAGTCAGCGAAGATGCAACTTACGATTAATTATCAACAGAAGTTGGAGGATAGTTAACATAAAGCAAAAATGATTGTCAACCATAATATTTTGTTTTCAGAATCAGCCTTCACCGCGGGTAGAAAACAGCTCTTTAATCATCTTTGCTATTACTTTTGTTATCCCTTTCACCTTAATAAGCTCTTCTTCGCTTGCCTCTTTTATTGCCTCCAGGCTGCCGAACGCCTTTAAAAGCAGGTTTCTCTTTGAAGGTCCGATGCCCGGTATTCTATCAAGGGCGGATTTTATGGTCTCCTTCTTTCTCAGTTTACGATGATAGGTTACCGCCCTCCTGTGCACCTCATCCCTTATTCCCATAATCAAAAGGAGCACAGGATGATCACTGTTAAGCCGCAGGGGATTCTTCCTGCCTGGAAGATAGAGCTTGTCACCCGTAACACCCTGCTCCCTCTCCTTCGCAACGGCTACAAGGGCCGGATGTTCAATGCCCGACGGCAGTTCTGATAAAACACGGCTTACTGCCATCAGATGACCCTTTCCTCCATCTATTATAAAGAGGTCAGGGAGATCACCGTGTAAAAGGCGCCTTTTAACCATCTCTGACATCATCTCATAATCATCAATGCCCTTCACATCCTTGATCCTGAAATTCCTGTACCCCTCCTTATGGGGTCTGCCCTCTACAAATGCAACAATCGTACCAACCGCCTGGCTACCCTGTATATTTGATATGTCCATTGCCTCAATTTTATAGGGTACCTTTATAAGATTTAAGGCTGTTTTTGCCATCTCAAGGATATCAACCGGACTCCGATTTTCTGATCTATTCAGGATACTTTCGGCGTTTTTTACTGCTAGTTTTACCATGCCGGCCCTTTTCCCTCGAACCGGGCAGGTTATGGTTATTTTTTTTTTTGCAAGATAAGAAAGCCAACCTGAAATGGGCTCAAGTTCTTCAATCGGGTGGGAAATTAGTATACTTTTTGGCACGTACCCGTCTTCACGATAATACTGTTTCAGGAATGCCTCGATCACCTCAGAGGGTGTAACCTCCTTGTTCTCAAACCTGAAATCCCTGCTACCGGTGATTACCCCTTTTCTGGAAAAGAATATAACCACCTGGGATATCCCGTTTTTCTGGGCTACACCTATTATGTCCTGGTCTTCACCCCTGGTTGATGAGACATTCTGGGTCTCAATCGTTTTAAGGACTGCCTTTATCTGATCCCTTACCCTGGCTGCATCCTCATAGTTTTCCTCTGATGCATACCTTTTCATATCAGCTTCAAGCTGTTTTATAAGCTCTTTGCTCCTCCCCTCCAGAAAAAGCCTGACGTTTTTAACGATCGCAGCATATTCGTCTATTGAAACATCATGGGTGCATGGGGCAAGGCATCTATTTAACTGGAAATTGAGGCAGGGTCTTGACCTTGTGGCCATATGGCCCTTTGAGCATTTCCTGAGCCTGAATATCCTGTTTATGAGCCTTGTGGTATCCCTGAGCGCCCCGGCTGAAGAATAGGGACCAAAATAGACTGCCCCGTCATTTTTAAGTCTTCTTACAAACTCAAGCCTTGGGTAAGGTTCATCTGTCGGTATCTTGAGGTATGGATACTGTTTGTCATCACGCAGGACAATGTTGTACCTGGGTATATGCTTTTTAATAAGGGAGCTTTCAAGTAAAAAGGCCTCATTCTCTGAGGAGGTGAGTATGAATTCCAGATATCTTGCCTTTGATACCATCATGACAGTCTTAGGTGTCATGTCAGCAGGGGAGTTAAAGTATGAGGAGACCCTGTTCCTGATGTTTTTGGCCTTTCCTACATAAATAACCCTTTCAGCACTGTCCCTGAATATGTAGACGCCCGGTTCAGTTGGAAATTCCTTTTTGAAATCTCCTGATTTTATATCAAACCTATTCTGTTCGGATGAGTTCATCTAGCTACCAACAATTTTTAATATGGATTTCTTGAACAATATAAAGATAGGTGATAGATAATACAAGAATCTTTGATGATAACCTGAAATAATAACAGCGAATTTCAATGAAGCCATCTTTTTACCCCAGACTTGTTAATGACCCCTTTTCTGATCCGGGGCTCTTTATCCCCTTTTTATATGAAAAAAGGGCGCTCATGTTTGACCTTGGAGAGATTATTCCCCTCACCCCGAGGGATTTATTAAAGATAACCCATGCATTTGTCACCCATGCCCACATGGACCATTTCACTGGATTTGACAAGCTTCTGAGGATCTTCCTGGGCAGAGACAGTGAGCTGCATCTTTTCGGGCCGCCCGATTTTTTCAGGCATATGGAGGGAAAACTCAACGGGTATGTATGGAATCTAGTACAGGAATATGAATATAACCTTACTTTAAATGTAACAGAAGTCCATGAAGATAAAATGGTTACTCAAAAATATCTGTGTCGTGAAGGCTTCAGACCGGGTGATCCGGTGATGACGAATATTGCTGACAACATCCTGTATGAAACACAAGGGTTCAGAGTAAGGGGTGTACTGCTTGACCACAGGATACCATGCCTGGGTCTTACATTAGAGGAAAATTTTCATGTAAATATTAACAAAGAGGAGTTGAAAAGGCTCAATCTTGATACTGGCCCCTGGCTTACCGCCTTTAAGAAGGAGATATACGAAGGAAGCCCAGAGGATGGGGATTTTTTTGTAACAAAAGGAGAAAGGGATAAGACACCTGAAAAAGTAAGGTTCACCCTTGGCAGCCTTGCGGAAAAAATCGCCACCATAACGCCGGGCCAGAAGATCACCTATATTACCGATGTGATCGGGAGCAATGAAAACATTGAAAAGATAATAGACCTTGCAAGGGGTTCTGATCACCTGTTCATTGAGGCTGCCTTTTCAGAACAGGATAACAAAGCCGCAAAAGAAAAGTACCATCTTACAGCGGCTGAGGCAGGCAGGGTAGCAAGGGCAGCAGAGGTTAAGAAATTTACACTGTTCCACTTTTCCCCAAGATACAGCCACATGGAGGCGGACCTTTTAAATGAGGCCATGGAGGCATATGAAGGCAGGCTATAAAATTATAAGATATCTGCATGAAGGGTAGGCAAACTAAATACCTTTCGTTACCACGGTCACCGTGGGAACAAAAAATCCTGAAAAGCCAGGTGACCTGTAAAAGGCCACCCTACGAAGAGCTTTGATAAACGTAAAGATCGGCTATTTCTTCTTATATACGTTCAGGCCGATCTTAACATCATCTTTGTCAGGAATAGCGATATTTCCTTCGGTTGTTGCAATAATAATGGTCTTCCCTGATGAAGAGGGTCCGAATTCCTTTGTAATATCCACCTTTATTGTCAGGATATTTCCTTCAAGATTCATCTCTACATTTTTCATTTTATTTCCTCCTTGCTGGTTATATTTTATTAAGGACAAAAAAGGTTGAGACATAACTGACTCAACCTCTCCGTGTTTACCCTTAATAAGGTAATACTACTTATATCTCCCGGTTGTGCAGGCTATCATGTGCGCAATGGGCCGTGTAACATTCCTGATGGTAAGGGGGCCGTGTTTTACACCCGGCGGTATAAATGCGGTAAAGCTCTCTTTGATGATATGTGTTTCACCATCAATAGAAAACTCTATCTCTGCACCAAGGTCCATGACATTTTCATAATTCAGGCCGTAAAAGCACATAAGCTCGCCGAAATCATGGGTATGCTCCTCCTTGAAATTCGGTTTCTTATCCTTACAGTCTTTATCAAACCCGGGTAGTATCCACATCATTTCATTATAAAAGGTCGCACCCTTAACCGTATCAGCATCTATATGGGTCATTCTTATTATCTTTTTCGAGTCGGTATTCAACCTGTATGATGGGAGCTT
Source organism: uncultured Desulfatiglans sp. (assembly GCA_964499695.1). Classification (GTDB taxonomy): domain Bacteria; phylum Desulfobacterota; class DSM-4660; order Desulfatiglandales; family HGW-15; genus JAAZBV01. The sequence continues at coordinate 37,655 of CAZCMD010000005.1, read as the reverse complement.
AAGGCCTTTTTTATCATCAAATATAAAATATTTTGTATATTTTTGTTCTGACATATTTTATCTCACTTTATTATTCAGATTTATAATATCGTTACACAATAATTACTTCATAATTACGTATAGCTTTCTCCAGGTCCCATTGTGAAATGGAAAAGAGGCATTGTCATATTATGCATCTTCAGGGGACAATGCACTACATTCTCCGGGATATACAGGACAAAGGATTTATCAAACACATATTTTTCACCCTCAAGCCATATCTCGATCTGGCAACCAATATTCCTGGGGTTATTCATATCTGTTCCATAATAGGAAAGAAGCTCAGGAAATGTGTGTGCATGTGGCGGGATGCCATGCTTGTCTTCCTCGCCCGGCTTTGGCGGGGTTATTACACGGCCTGTTATAGAAGGGGGCCAGAACCATACGGCCTCAGCATAAAATGCGCCAGGGATAACATTGGAGTCCATCCAGACCATATGTTCCATCATACGCCTGAGACCATCTTCAAGCGGGCCACGACCCATAATTGCCTTTTCCCAGGCCCTTTCTTCCGGGAGCTGGAATTTGTCATAGAATTCAGTGACGATATACTTACCGTACTTTCCCATTCAAAAATTCTCCTTTATTAATAATAACTTAATTTTAAAAGGGAGTATAAAGTGTAAGGGAAAAGGTGTCAAGTTCATTAACTGCACCCATTAATTAAGTGCTTGTCCTTATAATGAATTTGAGTACAATATATGTAATATCGATATGGTGAGAGGAAAGGTATTTCGCTTTACTCCACGCATTAAAGTAAATTTATTTTCTGCAGACAAAAAATATGGCATACGAATTTGATGGCAAGAAATACGAGCAAGCCTCCTCTCATCAAAAAGAATGGGGAGAGAGGATCGTTGAAGAGTTTAAACTTAAAGGCACAGAGAGAATCCTTGACCTTGGGTGTGGTGATGGTGTTTTGACTGCCAGGCTTTCCAACCTTGTCCCCAAAGGTGAGGTCATCGGCATAGATGCATCACGGGGTATGATTGAAACTGCAATTACAAGAGAGAGCGAAAACCTGCGATTTATCCTGATGGATATCAATGATCTCGCATTTGACCGGGACTTCGATATTATCTTCTCAAATGCTACTCTACACTGGGTAAAGGACCATTACCACCTTCTTGATAACGTCAAGCGTGCATTACGGCCAAAAGGTGTTGTGCGATTTAACTTTGCAGGAGATGGAAACTGTTCTTTCTTCTTCAGGGTTATTAGAGAAGCTATAGCATTGCCCGGTTTCTCAAAATACTTTATGGATTTTTCATGGCCCTGGTTTATGCCGCCGGTTGAGGAGTACAGAGAAATCATTAAGAACAGCGGCTTTATTAATGCCGAGGTCTGGGGAGAAAACGCTGACAGGTTCTTCCCGGATACAAATGCCTTAATAAAATGGATAGACCAGCCGAGTCTGGTACCCTTTATCATATGTGTTGCGGAACAGGACAAAAAGCCTTTCCGGGCATTTGTTGTCAAAAGGATGATTGAAGAAACCAAACATGATGACGGCAGATGTTTTGAGACCTTCCGAAGGATTAACCTGCTGGCTCAAAAATGAACTGGATGAACATAGTTAAGTTCCAAAGAGAACAACGGTGCAGCGGCGGGTTTATATAGCCTGCGTATGCAACAAAGAACTACACATAATAACCTGTTGAAACCAGATTCAGATTGATATACAGTTGCACACGTTTCTATTCAAAACAGACATTTCAGAAAAAATATTGATTGATTTAAATACTCGGGGCAAAGCAAGTATTACCTGCTTCAAAACCCTTTTTTAAATAGCGTTTTTTAGAAAAGACAGTTTTCTTTTTACCCTGTAAAAAAGCATGATAAACAGTTAGAAGATAACTGAAAGTGGTTCTTTTTACCGGAAAAGTTTATTGGAACTAAGAAGATAAACAGAAACCATATAATCATTGGTTGAACGAATAAATAGAGAGCGAGTAATATGAATAACTACTTAGATAATTTAAATTCCTATTGGGAAAAACGATTTGAAGATGAAAATAAAATATGGGGTGATAGCCCAAGTCAAACCATATATCGTGCGATAGATTTTTTTAAAAAGTATGAAGTAAAAAAGATACTCGTACCAGGCGCCGGATACGGAAGGCATACCAATTTTCTTTCTTCGCAAGGCTATGAAGTTTGTGGTGTAGAAATTTCAAAAAAAGCATGTGCCATCGCAAAAGAAAATGATCTAAAGACAAAAATGATGCTTGGCTCTTGTCTTGATATTGATTTTGGTCGAGAGTCGTTTGATGCTATATATTGTTTTAATTTGCTTCATCTTTTTAGAGAAAAGGAACGGGAGTTTTTTATCAATAAATGCTATCAGGAATTAAAAATTGGTGGAATTTGTTTTTTTGTCGTTTTTTCCGATAAAGAAGAAAGTTATGGGAAGGGCACGGAAGTGGAGAAATATACTTTTGAAAGTAAACCTGGTAGGCCAGTGCACTATTTTTCTAGCGAAGACATCAGAAGTCATTTTCATAAATTTGAGATAATTGAAGAAAATATTATAAACGATCCGGAAAACCATGGTGATGCTGGGGAACATACACATTGCTTAAGATATATCGTATGTAATAAAATTGCATAACAAAACATTTCAGCTGATTTTTCCAGCGACTTCGCCGCTTACAAAACCGCTGAATTCTATGTTAACCTTACAATGCATATGAAATAGTGTATGACTAAGCTACATGAAATAGTAAAAAGACAATTTGATAAACAGGCCCAAAATTTCAGCAGTAGGTCAGTTACAAAAAATAAAGAATACCAGGAAGCTTATTTCCGTTTTTGTGAGATATCTGTTCAGGATACTTTGTTGGACTTTGAGCGTGAGGTAGATATAAGCCATCATAAAACCCTGAGCAAAGAATTCATCAAAACCCTTTATACACAACGAGATATTGAAATTAAAAAGACTTTCGAGATTGAGGTTGATCTGAATTTTCAGGATTACATCAGACATGCCCGGCAATCAGAAGAAAACAAATCACAAATCAGCAAGCTGTTGGAGAAAGGGTTGAATGATCCTGATATTTCAAAATATTTTATAATCAAAGATCAAAACCTGTTTTTCAAACGGGGGGTATTGGGGATATTAGGCGGGAAATAGAGGATTTATAAAGCACCAGTTATGTCAAAAGAAACTGCTTACAAGTACTAAATAATGTACGATATATTGTACGTAAAATAGATAATTATGAGGTGCAAAATGCAACGTTTAAAAATTGATCAGGATATTAAACCGTTATCTGAGGTAAGGACTGGAATCGCAAACTATATCAAGCAGGTCCGTGACACGAAAAGGCCTGTTATCATCACACAGCATGGTAAAGGTGTTGCTGTTTTAATGGATGCTGTTGAATATGAAAACATGCAGGAAAAGCTTGAGCTTTTGACTGATGTCCAGACATCTCTTAGTCAACTGGCACAGGGTCAGGGAATTGAGCATAAAGAGGTAAAAAATAAAATATTAAAAAGAGTCCATAATTGAAAATTTTCTGGTCACTGCTGGCTATTGATAGGGCTTCTGAAATCGCAGAATATATCGCACTGGATAAACATAAAATCTGCTAATCAAACTCATGAATTTTACCGGAGATGGTAGCTGCTCTTTCTTCTTCAGGGTAATTAGAGAAGCTATAGCATTGCCAAAGATCAAACCATCTACAAAGTAGAAGCAGGATGGGTTAATAACCCATCCTGAAGGTTTATTCCATCACACTCTTCCACCCGCGCCTGTTCAGATCAATGTATATGATTAACCCTGCACAGGCTGCGAGGACAAGAAATCCCAGCCCCATAAGCCACTGACCGAATATCAGCTTTCCTGTCCCGAACAGGGCCATGTAGACAAGGATACACCCGCAGAACCAGCGCAGGAGAGAGGCCATATTCTTCAAATATCTCACCAAGCATTTTTTCTGATATCCCTGTAGCATACCCCGGTTCATTCACAAGAAAAAGAGCCCTGTCACGCGCCTCACAGAAATCACCCTTGCAGGTTACACCTCCCTCCGCATTGATCCAGGCCCCGCCCCATCCACCACCTATAACCCAGTAAAGAAGCTCCTTTTTACGCACACGCCACTCCATAAGCCCGCCGCTCTCACCATCATTGATGATGACCACCGGGCAGGTGAACCTTTGCTCAAAGAGTGCCCCTATATTTACACCTGCGAGAAATGGCAGGTTCGAGCATATATACACCTGGCCGTCAGATATCACGCCCGGCATATCAACTCCAAGGGCAATAAGATCATCAGATGAATGGAATGATCTGTCTATTAGTTTTTTAAAGTGTTTTACAAGCCTGTCAACCATTACCTCTCCCGATCTTCCGTATGCACTGACCGGCAGAACCCCTTTAAGAGGCAGTTACCCTGAAGATCAAAGAGAGCTGTCTTTGCCCCGCGGCCTGCACCTATATCAATCACGGCAATGATCTTTCTCTTTTTCATGCGCTATATCCCTGGCATGCAAAGATTATCCGGCTCATATTTTTTACGGATGGTCCTTGCCCTTAATAACAACTCTTCAGTGTTCATCTCTCTCAGAAAAACAAAACCAATTGCAGCGCGGATTTTCGGGTCTTCATGCCCTGCAAACCACTCTTTACCAAGGCAGGTTATGAGCCAATCATACTGCTCCCGCTGAATAAGCGCTGCATATTCACTGAATGGCCCCTTATATTCCGGGCTTGGAAATGATGCCTCTTTCTGTGTCCTGAAAAAATCCATAAACAGGTTACCTGCCCGTTTCATGCCTGCCCCTGAAACAGGTAAAAAGAGATTGGCCTCAGCCGGGTGAAAACGGTACCATACATTTCTGTATCCCCATATTCTTCCTGGTGTCCGGATACCGTGTTCCTTCTGTACGCGGATGGCATCAGCCACCACTTGCAATACCTTGTAATGGGTATCCGGGCCGCTTCCCTCAGGGTCAAAGGCGACTGACATGATATCCGGGGCAACCCATGAGATCAGGTTGACAACCGGATACACATCTCTTTCCCTTGATGGAGGGACATTAAAGATATCCCCTTTATAAAAACCAAGCCGTAAATGATGTGTCTTTGATGAGAACCTGTTGAATGCACCCCAGCAGAGGTTGCTTTCCCATTCGCGCATCATGCCTTTTAACAGTTGGATCTCGGGTGGGTCTTTTTGCCCTGGGTATGCTTCTGTCAGATATGCCTTTATCAACAGGAGCTTTTCATGCATGGTTTTTCGTTCTTCTGTTTTATATACCTCGCACAGGGAGTTATACAAATGGATATTTTCTGCCTTTGCCATTATCCGGGGGTTGTTACTATTATGCCCCTCTAAAAACAGTTTAATAACCTCATCCACCGGCAGCCCTGCGGGAATATTTACCTTCTCCTCCATTGCCTGCATCAGGCTATCAACCCTTCCCATTAGATATGAACCGATAACAGACGTGAACCCGCTGGTAAATGCGGCGAATGAATGTCTTTGTGAACTCTCTTCAAGATCACCTATAACACCCGAAAGGTATCCGAGTAAGATATCATCATGATGGGGTTCTGTATGGAGCCAGTTAATAGCGGAACGATCAGAGAGGCCCCTCTTTACTGCATCCATAAGCCATTCGCGTACCCTGGCGGTGCAGCCTGTTACCTTTTCACCCTGCTCAATGGCCATGGCGCATATCTTGTCCTGCATGAAGTCATCAGCGCTAAGCTCATGAAAGGGTTTTTTCAGGAAGATGGAGAGATCGATCACCGCCTTTCTTATCTGTACCTCGCTTAAACTCCCCTGTTTTTTCAGGCTGCTGATATGCCTTGTCTTTAAATTCTTTGCGGCCCCCTCTGTCAGGTAAAAGACGGAGTTTGTTAACCTGTGCAAAGCTGTTGCCGGATACTCCTGATTATGCCCGCTCTGAACAGCATTTGCGACAACCCGTGATTTTGCCTCCCCGGCAGCCATGATAATTGCAACACACTCCGGATTTTTTGTGATGGTACCAAGACCCACTGTTATCACGGCCCGCTTTGCCGCTGTCTCAATACCCCCAAGATCATTTGCAGCCGCTGCCTGTGTCTCATAATTTGTCATTGTGAGGCGGGTTTTTGAATCATGTGCGCTTCCCCTGATATTAAAGGCGATATCCCCGCCCGGTCCGATACCGCCCAGGAAAAACCCTATACCCCCCAGTGCTTCTATCTGTTTTTCATAGGCATCGCACCACTTGTCAACCGCACTTATGACCTCTTTCTGACGTTTTTCAAGGGGTGTAACAGGCATCCTCTCACGAAGACCGAGATCGATGTCTCCCCCGGGCCAGATATCGGATAATCTTTCTCCTGAAGCAAGCCCGATAAGGTTGCAGTCAATCAGCATGGCCCTGTCAGGATCAAGACCAAACCCCTTTATATAGAACTCCCTGACATAATGACAGAAGCTGTTTCTCTGCTCTGAATCAATGGGGTAGAACTCATCCATCTGTACAAATGTAAGATTGCAGGTGGTTGGTCTTTTAACCTCCCCCAATCCACGGCCCGCGAGGTCAGCCGCTGTATCCCTATGATCCCAGTTATTGAGATAGTATTTTACCCAGTATATAAAATGCTCAGGTGTCTTTCCTGTGGGTAAAGAGACCACTCCTCCAGGATTGAGAGAGACCCATTCAAGAAAACGGAGAGCGGCAAGGCGCCCCAGTTCCGGAAAGCTTGGGACAACAATGACCCTGACCTTTTCATCCGGCCTGAAGCGCTCTTTTGACCCGATTTCAGCCAGGAGTTTTTTTCTATTAGACTCTCTCTGACCATTTTATTTCTTTTAAAAAGTTTTGAAAGGGACTATAAATGAGTTAATTTTGGCAAACAATAGCGAGAAAGATCATTTTTTTAACATATCCGACTTTTTATTATGGATAACAGCATTCAGGAACTACTGAAAAAGTACAATGAGCCTGATAATTACTTTGCAGGGATTCAGGCGGGCCTGACCCTGCTCCCTGAGAATATCCTTCAGTTCCACAGGACAAGGCAGCTTGAAGCGGAGAAGGAGATACACCACCGTTTTGTGCTGATATTTGTTATCAGGGAACCGGGCCATGTGATCGTTGACGGTGAGCTCCTGCGGCTTAAGCCGGGGCAGGGCATGCTGATCTTTCCATACCAGAGCCACTATTATACGCGGTTCAGTAATCCTGCGAATGTCTCATGGCTTTTTACCACCTTTGAGCTCAGGGAGGCATCCCAGCTACAGCCCATGAAGGGCATCCCTTTTACATTCAATGAATTTGAACAGGAAAAGCTCAGAGACCTTATTCAGATGTTCAGCCTCTGGTATGAAAAAGGGCTTGTAGACGGTTCAGAGGCCCCGCTTGAACTGGGGCTCCTGCTTGTGAGCCTCCTTAAAAGGCAGCAGACCGTTATAAAAGGGGTTAAGAAAAAACAGGGGCCGGATCACCCGGACCGTTCGTTTATCCAGCGTGTTATGAATTATGTCTATAACAATATAGAAAAGCCGGTTAGCATCTCTGACCTTGCAGAGACACTTGCCATATCCCAGAGCCGTTTAAGGAGCAGGTTCAGGGATGCGGTAAATATCAGCCTGGGCGAATTCATCAGGAGGACACGCGTACAAAGGGCATGCGCCCTGCTCCACAACTCCGATCTCCCTGTCTCAAGGATAGCGGACAAGTGCGGGTTCAATTCCATCTACAGTTTCAGCAGGAGTTTTCGCAGTATCACACTTAAAAGCCCCTCGGATTTCAGAAAGAGGCTTAAAAGGTGATTATGGATCAAGGGGGTCTATTGGATTGCACTGGAGGGCATTCCTGTCAGGCAGATACTCGCTTGTGTTCTCGCTCAATTTTTTAAGTTCACGGTAAGGAACACACCCAAGCTCCGTCATAAACCTTTTTTCCATCTTGTCTATAAATCCGTTCTGGCCTGAATCAGTAATAATAACGATCTTTTTGTTAGCGGGCATATTAAAGCGGTAGATCATGCGGGCTGTGTTCCTCATATTGGTTGTAGTATGGCGCGCATGGGGCTCTATAAATACAGCATCCTCCGGAATAGAAAGCTCCTTCACCATATATTTTTTCATCTCTACCGCCTCGCAAAAGGGAGTCTGACTGGGGCTTACATGGCCGCCTGAAACAATAATAAAGGGTGCAGCCCCCTTTATAAAATATTCTGCTGCCATCCTGCACCTGATAATGTTCTGAGGGTCAATGGTAATGCCCTCCTTTTCAGGCCCTTTTCCGGGTACAAGGATCATGCTGTATGGATAATTTTTCCAGTTTATATTTCTGATGTTTTCAAAAGCGGTTTTATTCATGCCTTCTTCAAGTGGCTCATAGCGTGCCGCCTCATCCCGTTTGTTCAGGATAAGGGCATTTATGGCCATATTAACCGGCACCTCAAAAAAGGCATTGCTATCCATGTCTGTTGATTCACTTTCAAGCAAGGCTTTTATACTTTTAATGAACCCTTCATCATCAGGTGCAAATGAGATGGAGTCTGTTGCAGCATAAAAGGGTTGTTTGCCCCTGATATAGACATCAAGGATATGGGTCACTCCCTCTGCCACATTATTCCATGCTGCCTTGATAAATTCAGGATCATTGTATGAGGCATAGAGATTATAAGACCCTGATGCCCTGAGTGCTGAGATGAGTATCCTGAATTGTTCATTTTGCCCGGAGAGTTTAATCAGTTCATTGCCAGCAGCAGTTACCTCATCCTGGGTCCACTTAATGGCATTTGCATAACAGACTGTATCGTTACACTGTTTTAAGGCAATCTTGATACGGTCCTTATGCTGATTCGCTAACCTTTTTAGCTCACGGTTTTCAATTAATATTTTTAATACCTCTGGCCTGTTTTTCAGGGAGGTGATAAAAGGGAACACCTTGCTTTCTATTATGAGTCCGGCATGTTCATTTTTCTGTTGGGCGTTTACGGTTGTCAGTAAACAGCTCAGTAATATAAAAAGTATCAGTATCTTTTTCAGATATGTGTTGTAGATTCTATTGGTATTCATTCCTGTATCCTTTTAATAAACAAGGGATTTTATTCTCGATAAGGTTGACTTAATAAATTTCTCTTTTATTTGGTTCCCTCCCCTGGTGGGAGGGATCAGGGAGGGGGAGAAATTATTTAGTTATATGGAGTAGATTTCCATGCGCTGATTCTTTTCACCCTCTCCCAGCCTCCCCCATCAAGGGGGAGGGGTTCCAGCAAAATAGCTATTTCAACAATATTATGTTTTAACCTTGAACGCCGAATACTTTCAAATCATCGGACGCAGTATTTTTTATATAACGCAAGACTCATGGAATAACAATCTCCATCAGGTTTATGTGCATAGCTGTCTGTAACACTCTTTACAAACCGCATCTCATGATCACGCCACCTCTTTTCCAGGGCCTTGCGATCAACCGCCTTTACTCCCTTTAACTCTGTAAGTATCGCATCTAGAAAGATCTGCCAGCGCGGAAGATAGTAATCCCCCATCAACCCGCTCCACTGCCTGTTTGCATAATCGAGTAGCTCTCCGTTACCACCCCATATGGTGATGATGGTCCGTGCATTCTTCTCATAGTAGGCCTTTTCTGTATCGCGAGCCGCCCATGATTTCGCATCACTGATCCATTTACCTAGCGTGAACTCGCTTCGTGTTGAAAGCAGCATATCAATGTCACGCCCCAGTGCCATAAATATTTCTGCCGCCTCCTCAAAGGCTTTTATATCCTTTTTCTCATATGCTTTGGCCATTTTTTAATCAGCGCCATGCCGAGATTACCCAGGCACTGGCGCGTTACATCCAGAAGGTCGCGCCTGTATGCGGAATTTTTTCGGGAGGGAGTGTCAGCCATGAGGAGCAGCTCCCATGCACGCAAAAGGTCTATGTTATCATAATCAATAGCAGGGTTGGTCTTCCAGTCTCCGGTCTCGTTAAGGGACGGATTGCTTGACTGAAAAATTACCCCGTGACCCAGTATCGGGTTTGTGTTATCCACAAGCACCTTTTCAGCGAGGATCGCCCATGCCTTTTCCACATTTACATCCTCTCCGCCTGCGCGAGCATGAGAGTTGTTTTTGATCCATCTATTTATATCCATCTGTTCGCCCTGCCACACACGATCTAATAGGAGTTCGTACACCACAGGATTATTAAGACCTTCAAGTGTTGCGCCCACACCGGCAAGGTTTATTAGGGAAGTGTCATTCATTGCTGTTGTGAGACGCTGGTTGATCTTATTTATGGGGCCTACAAGGTGGGTATTTCCGCCAAAATTCCCGAGATAGCTCCAGATGAAAGGTGCGCCGTAAAATGCCTTTGTACTTCTGAATATCTCCTCGTTCTCGCACACATAATCGATGAGCACCATACGTCCAGGTGGGACGGCCCGGATCATGGTAGAGAGTCTTTCATTGTTCCAGTGTTCTTTATCATAAAAGAATGTCCATGCCATCTGAAGCCATACAGCCTCAGGATCAGCACTAATCAAACCGTCATAGATTGCCTTTGAGACACTTGCAAGATAGGAGGGCTCCCAGCTCGGGGGTTTTATCTCATTAAATGGGTCTGTGCCGTAATAATGATTTGTACCGTATTCCTTCTCCTGTTCTTTCAGGAATTTTACCTGTATCTCTTTAAAGACCGGATCAAGCGGGTCAAGAAAGTGGCAGGTATAATCAGGCCCAAAGCCTCCCCATCCCGGGGCAATGCGCCCGATCCTGAATTCAGGGTGATGCACCTTTAATGCCTCTGGCACATGACCTGAGAATGCACACAGCACGGGCCTCATCCCCAATTCTCTTTCCCGCGCAAGGATTTTCTTTTGCAGGTCATGCTGGCCCTCTATAAATGATTGCGGTAACGGGCCTTCCCATTTATCAATATTTACCATCCTGTGCCAGGGCAGATGGGCAGGCCCGGTAAAGTATGAGCGGATCCCATCATCATTGAGCCCGAAACCTCTCCACACCTTCTGCCAGACATACTCATTTCCATTCTGCGCAAGCGGCATGCTGATACCGTTTAGTGCCATCCAGTCTATAAACCTTTCCCAGTCATGCCATTGCCAGAAGGGCATGGTGTAACCGAAGGTGCAATAGTTCAGAAAGAACCTCTGCTTAAGCCTTGTGCTCTTATGTACCTTATTTACCGGTACAGGCAGTTTTTTTGGGATTGCCACGGGGTCATCCGCATACCACGAGACAGAGATGCGCACACAGTTTTTAAGATACCAGTTGAATGCTACGGCCTGTGACAGAGGGCTATCACCACGCAGGACTATCTTCCCGTTAAGGCCCTCAACCTCATATACATTCTGGTTATCAGGGGCAGTAATCGTCTCGATAACAAAGCTCTCCCCATGTCCGGGCAGGATTCGATCGATCAGCCTTTTTATTGATTCTGATGCAAAGAGGTCTAACGGTTGAACCAATAGTAAAATAATCAGCATATAAATGAGTTTCATAAACATCCATTTATACTTTAATAAAAATATTTCGCCTGTAAAAAAGCCACATTATAAAGAGCCAAAAGAGCACATAACAGAGGGCAAAAAGCAGAGAGGCATTTATGGGGCGCGCTATCGGCATTAAGATATTATTATAGATCATATCTTTTAACACTACTGTATTACCGGCGGTGTCTGTAGTTTTTATCAGATAAAGGCATTTTGCTACGAGACTTGAGAGGAAATATGCGGCAATTGCGTTTGTCCCCATGATATGAAATGGCTTTATCCACCATTTCTTATTGTTTACATCTATTGTCCAAAAGCAGAACCCTAAAAACAGCAGCACTAAGCCACCTGTTAAACAGACATAGGAACTTGTCCAGAGACTTTTACCTATGGGGAACCAGAAATTCCAGATATAGCCAAGGGCCATGAGAAGGGTCCCGTATAAAAATAACCGGACTGTTTTTATCGCCTTGTCAGTTGAACTGTTAAGGAGATACCCGGCAGATAGACCTATTAACGAGGTTCCTATTGCAGGCAGGGTGCCAAGCAAACCTTCAGGGTCCCATGTCTTTGAAAAGGCCCAGAGATGCCCATCCAGAAGCAGCCTGTCAAGCCATGCACCCAGATTGGCAGAGGGCTCCAGGCTGGGTGTGCCTGTGCCTGGCACAGGCACAAGGGTCATTAAGCCCCAGTAGCCTAATAAAAGAGCGATAATCACATAAAGGATATGTTCTCTTTTAAAATGTAAAAAGATGAGGGAGGTAAAAAAATAAACAAGGGCAATCCTTTGCAGTACCCCGGGGATTCGTATTGTGCTCAAATCAAAATAGGGAAACCCGTCATAAAATAACCCAAGAAAAAAAAGGATCAAACTTCTTCTCAACACCCTGAGATACACATCTGCTTTAATCCCGGCATCCTTGTATCTGCCCAGAGAAAAGACGGTTGTCACACCGGTGATAAAAATGAAAAAGGGAAAGATAAGATCAGTCGGGGTGCAGCCAAACCACCTGGCATGCTGCAACGGTGAATAGACAGCCGAACGGGAACCGGGATTATTTACAAGAATCATCCCCATGATAGTTATCCCCCTGAAGATATCCAGGGAGAGCAGCCTTTCGGACTTGGGTATACCCATATGAGATCCTCCCATTATGTTTTATGTGAATATAGATGAGATATTTCTGGCAAACAATAGCGAATAAGATTATTTTTTTAACATATCTGACTTTTAAATAATGACTTTGCTTTACAGGGATATTTTACAGTTGTTTTGTATCAATAAAATACTTCCATAAATCAGGAGGAGGGTGTATTTTGTTAAGAAGTTTTTTTATTATTAACCATACTAAATTTTAAATGAAGGAGAAATGCTATGAAGCGTCCAATTTTTATCCTATTTCTATTGATTGTTTTTTCCTTTTTAACTGTCCAGGCAGGAGAACCAAAAAAGGTAATTAAGGCCGATGCTAATAAAATCCAGGGTGTATGGAGCTTAAAAAACATGGATGTGGGGATTGGAGAAAACAGGAGAAACAGGGATGACGCACAGTTCATGATCTATATTATGAAAAAGCATTACAGTGCCATCCGCGATTTTACACCAAAACCTGCACCGGGTGAACAACCCAATGCTGCAAACCGTTCGTTCATGGCCGATGCCGGTACATATGAATTCACAGGAGAAGAGCTGATTGTTCACCATAAGATAGCTGCATTTCCTATGCTGGGGACCATGACCTTCAAGTGTTATATGGAAGATGCAGACACACTTATACTTGAACCGCAGTATGACAAGATGGCGATGCCCGGCATGGAGAAGATAAAACCCTCTGCAGACGGTAAGATGGGTTATGGCGATATGGCAGTTAAGTATTATTTTAAACGGCTTGAATAGAGTATAGTAATGTCATGTCAAGGATGTAATGTCCCTGCATGTCATTTCGACCAACGAGAGAAATCTTTGAAAATTGCTTAAAATCAAGATCTCTCCTTGCAGTCGAGATGACAACTTACGCATGAGGCGACACTAGAGTATATAAAAAAAAGGAGGCAAATATGTTCTGTTATCAATGCGAACAGACAGCAAAAGGCACTGGTTGCACGGTACAGGGTGTATGTGGAAAATTACCTGAAGTGGCAGCCCTGCAGGATTTGCTGCTCTACTCCCTTATGGGTTTGTCTCAGGTGGCAACTAAAGGGCGAAAAGCCGGGATAGTAGATAAAGATGTTAACGTATTTACTGTCAAGGCTGCCTTTTCTACCCTCACAAATGTTGATTTTGATCCTGCCCGGTTTGTCAGGCTGATTAATGAATCAGTAAGCCTGCGTGAGCGTCTTAAAAACCAGATTGAATCATCAGGTATAAAGGCAATATGGCCGGAAGGTGCGGCAACTTTCCTGCCTCAAAATGATTATCAGGCGCTGATCAAACAGGCAGAACAGGTTGGTATAAAGTCATACCCTGCCGATAACCCGGACATACTCTCTCTGAAACATACTGTTCTTTATGGAATAAAAGGGGTCAGTGCATACACAGACCATGCCCTGATATTAGGGCAGGAAGATGACAGTGTTTATGCATATGTACATGAGGCCCTTGCCGCGATACAGGGTAATGACCTGGGCATTGATGAATGGATAAAAATGGCGTTAAGGTGCGGTGAAGCAGCATACAAGTCCATGAAGCTCCTTGATGCAGGCAACACAGAGACATATGGGCATCCGGTCCCCACAAAGGTCCCTCTTGGTCATAAAAAAGGAAAGGCCATCCTCTTATCAGGTCATGATTTAAAAGATCTTGAGGAGATATTAAAACAGACCGAGGGAAAGGGCATATATATTTACACACACGGTGAAATGCTTGCCACCCATGGATATCCAAAGCTGAAAAACAGGTATCCCCATTTCTACGGGCAATTCGGTACAGCATGGCAAAAACAGCAAAAGGAATTTGTGGACTTTCCCGGTGCAATCCTTATGACAACCAATTGTATCCAGCTGCCTCAAAAGGTTTACAAGGAAAACCTGTTTACGAGTGGCATGGTCGGATGGCCTGATATCCCCCATATTCAGGGCCATGATTTTAAACCGGTTATTGACAGGGCGCTTGAACTGCCCGGCTTTATAGATGATTACGTTGAAAAAGAGGTTACTGTCGGTTTTGCGCGAAACGCTGTACTTGGTGTGGCAGACAAAGTTATTGAGGCAGTTAAAAAAGGGGCGATACGCCATTTCTTTCTGGTGGCCGGGTGTGACGGGGCAAAACCCGGACGTAATTACTATACCGAATTTGTAGAAAAGGTTCCCAGAGACTGTATCGTATTAACGCTCGCCTGTGGTAAATATCGCTTTTTTGATAAGGAGCTTGGTGATATCGGCGGTATTCCAAGGCTGTTGGATGCGGGGCAGTGTAATGATGCATACTCTGCTATCCAGATAGCTTCAGCCCTCGCCAGTACTTTTAAGGTAGGTGTAAATGATCTGCCTCTGTCACTTATTATTTCATGGTATGAACAGAAGGCCGTTTGTGTTTTACTTGCGCTCCTTCATCTGGGAATAAAGAATATAAGACTCGGGCCATCTCTACCCGCGTTTATTACACCAAATGTACTGGATGTGCTAATTAAGAATTTCAACATTATGCCCATCTCTACACCGGATAAGGATTTAAAGGCCATACTTGGTTAGAAATAAATAAGCCGTAACCTGTTAAGATTACGGCTTATATTATATATATGGTGCCGAAGGCGGGATTTGAACCCGCACGGGTCTCCCCGCTACCCCCTCAAGATAGTGTGTCTACCAATTCCACCACTTCGGCATTTAAAAAACCTTATTTCTTTTCTGCCTGCTTATCCCCGGTTGAAGCGCTCCCGGTCTGTGCAGCAGGGGTCTTAACCTGCGCCCCATCCATGATGGATTCACTTCTATTCTTTCCAAGGACTGTAAGCAGTAAACATGTAATCACAAATACAATAGCAGCAGCTGTTGTTATCTTTGATAAAAAGGAAGAGGCACCTGCACCCCCGAATACCGCCTGGCTTGAGCCTCCAAAGGCTGCTCCCATGTCTGCACCCTTGCCCTTCTGTAAAAGGACTATTAAAATAAGGGCAATACAAACAATTACATGTAATATTACTACTAGTATCATTTTTTTATCCCTGCTACTCACCTGAAATCGTGAGGTTTTTTATTAATACCTATCCTAAAAGAATTCGGAAATATATGTTTTAAATTTAAAAAAATCAATAAAAATTTTTTTACGACCTGTATTTGTTTATAACCAGGGGCTGTTAGCAAATTAAGCCCCCGGTTATAGATTATAAATTATTTGTATTTGATAATCCCCAGAAAAGAGGCGGCGGTAAGGCTTGCCCCCCCGACCAGGGCACCATCAATATCCGGCATTGACATAAGATCAGGGGCGTTTTCCGGTTTTACGCTCCCGCCATACAGTATCCGTATTGTATCGGAACTCTCTTTGTCAAACCTGTCCTTGAGCCATGCCCTGATAAACTTATGCACCTCCTGGGCCTGCTCTGGTGTTGCGGTAAGCCCTGTGCCGATTGCCCAGACCGGCTCATATGCGATTATCGTACTCTGGGAAATGCTCTCCTTTGAGATAAAATAGGCAAGGGAACCTTCCAGTTGTGCTCCTAAAATATCAAAGGTCTTTCCAGCCTCCCTTTCCTTGATGGTTTCACCAATACACACAATGGGGATGAGCCCCGCCTTAATGGCCGCCTCAACCTTTTTGTTGACCGTTTCACTTGTCTCGCCAAAAATGTTCCTTCTTTCGGAATGGCCCAGTATTACATGGGTACAGCCATTTTCCAGAAGCATCTGGGGTGCAACCTCACCGGTATATGCCCCGTTTTTTTCATGATACATATTCTGGGCAGCCAAAAGGATACCGCTTTTGCCAATAGCACTTTTAACTGCCGGTATATTGATAAATGGCGGGGCAACAAGCACATCAACATCACCCACTGCCTTTATCCCTTCTGCAATTGATTTTACCAGATCACGGGATTCTTTTAATCCCAGGTTCATCTTCCAGTTTCCAGCGATCATTGGTGTACGTTCAGACATGATACATCTCCATTAATTTTTAACAGCCTGCCATATAATTAATAAGATCCACAACCCTGCATGAGTAGCCGTATTCATTGTCATACCATGAGAGCACCTTTATCATGTCACCGCCAACCGCCATTGTTGACATGGCATCAACAGTGGATGATACAGATGTCCCGTTAAAATCAATGGATACAAGCGGCAGATCACAATAGCCAAGTATACCCTTTAACGGGCCTTCCGCAGCCTCTTTCAGGGCCTTGTTCACCTCATCCACCGTTGCTGTACGGCTGAGCTGTGCAACAAGGTCAACAACCGATACATTCGGGGTAGGTACCCTGATTGCAAGGCCGTTAAGCTTTCCGGATAGCTTGGGCAGCACCAGTGAAACCGCCTTTGCTGCGCCCGTTGTTGTCGGAACCATTGAGAGTGCTGCGGCCCTGGCCCTTCTCAAATCCTTGTGCGGAAAATCAAGAAGCCTCTGATCCCCGGTATACGCATGGGTGGTTGTCATGAGCCCCTTTTCTATACCGAAATTATCCAGAAGAACCTTGCATACAGGGGCAAGGCAGTTTGTCGTACATGAGGCATTTGATATTATATTGTGCTTCTGGGGATCATACTCTGTCTGGTTTACACCCATAACAATAGTAATATCAGGTTTTTCTGCCGGGGCAGAGATTATTACCTTGCTTGCGCCGGCCTCAAGGTGAACAGCGGCCTTTGATCTTTCTGTAAAGAGCCCCGTGCTTTCAACGACATATTCAGCAGCTACGTCACCCCAGGGAATTTTAGCAGGGTCTTTTTCCGCATAGACCTTTATTTCTTTACCGTTAACTATCAGGGATTTATCCGTGCATTTGATATCCGCATCAAGTATTCCTGCTGTTGAGTCATATTTTAAGAGATGCGCCAGTGTTTTTGTATCTGTAAGATCATTAATAGCTACAAATTCCACTCCCTTCTTTGCAAGCCCGGCCCTGAAGACCATCCTGCCTATCCGCCCAAAACCGTTTATTCCAACCTTTATAGTCATTTCCTTCCTCCTGAAAATATAATTATTAATACATAAGCCATAATTTAGGCCTGTGAGACTTAAGGAACTACCTTTTTTCCTCCTTCAAGCCTGAACCATTTAACGGGTTCTGATTGGTCCGGCATAATTATGAACCGTTTACACCATGAACAGTGTTTTCTGTCAGATCAAGTGCCATTATAATAGCATCCTCCTGAGAATCACTGTAATAGCCCTTCCTGCGGCCCACATCATTAAACCCGAATTTTTTATAAATGGAGAGGGCCGGGCTATTTGACTGCCTGACCTCAAGCCATATATTTTCTATTCCGCTGGTCTTACCGGTATCAATTACCATCATTAAAAGATACCTGCCAAGGCCCTGCCTCCTTTTATCCGGATGTACAGCAAAGTTAAGTATGTGTATCTCTTTATCGAACATCCAGAAACAGATATATGCATAAACCTTTTGCTCGGAGACCAGTGCCCATAAATTTGAGATACCCCTGTTTATCTCCTCTTCAAAAGACCTTTCACTCCATGGCACAGGAAAAGAGGCCCTTTCAATTTCAATAACCTGATCTGCATATGCCTTAAAATCAGGCCATTCCTTTTTCAGGCTGTAATCCACACACGCGCCCGTAAACCTGAAGGTCATTTAAGGAGGTTTCCCGCAAGGGAAATCCCCATTTTGGCTGCCTCCTGCGCCTTTTTTGCCAGTGCACTCAGGGTGCACCCCTCTCTGTTCTGGGCAATGGCCAGCACCATCGGGAGGTTCACTCCTGTTATGACCTCCACCATTTCATCCTTTAAAAATGACAGGCTTATGTTTGAGGGTGTGCCGCCGAACATATCTGTTAATATTATCACCCCATCTCCGGTATTAAGAGAGGTAATTTTTTCAGCTATTGCCCTGTGGATCGCCTCTGAGTCTGAGGTCTGGATAATTGAAATATAACCAGCACCCTGCACGCTCCCGACGATAAATTCCGCGGCATTCAAGAATTCCTTCCCAAGGTCACAATGTGTAACAATTAATAAGCCTATCATGGTCTGTCCTGTTTGTTCTTTTATTTTAATAGTTATTATAGAAGAGGGTCATCTGGCAAAAGACCTGCTTCTATTACCTTTAGCCAGCGCCTCTGTTATGCAGTCTGTCAGAGTTCCTCATCATCATTTATTATAACTTTATATATAGCTTCTCTGGTTTTAGCCTCAAGCAATTGTTTACGAAATAATTGGTTTTTTAATATTTTGGCTATCTTCGCAAGGGCCTTCAAATGGATATTGGCTGAATTTTCAGGCGCAACAAGTAGAAAAAACAGGTATGCGGGCTGCCCGTCCATGGAATCAAAATCAATCCCCTTCTCGCTCCTTCCAAAGGAGATAATAGGCTCCATGATCCCGGGAACCTTGCCATGGGGTATGGCAACCCCGTCACCAATACCTGTGCTGCCCAATCTTTCCCTTTCCAGCAGGATTTTGATCAGGTCATCCCTTTTTATGGAAGGGTTTGACTCAACAATCAAGCCTGCCAGCTCTTCGATAGCCAGATTTTTGTTCGTTGCCTTCATGGCAATATTAATATTTTTTATATCCAAAAGGTCTGATAGTTTCATAATATTTTTTCAAAGGTTTTTCATTTATTTTCAGAGATAGCAGGAAAGGGCCGCACTTTTTTAGAGTATGCCCTTTCCCCGGCAGATCCTGAACAGCCGTTCAGTATCTATACGTTATGCTGCCGGTTCTATCAACCCAAGATTCCCGTCCTTTCTTTTGTAAATTACATTTATATCCCCGGACCTGGGATTTCTGAATACCAGAAAATCCTGCAGGGAAATAGTGAGTTGCATGGCTGCCTCTTCTGCATCCATTGGTTTGGCAACCAGCTTTTCTATCTTAATATCCGGCTCATCTGCTGCTGATTCACCAGTCTCATCACCCTGTCCGCCAGTAAGCGATCCCTCTGTTTTACTCCGTCTGCTTCTTATCTTTTCCCTGTACCTTTTGACCTGGATCTCTATTTTATCCATAACCTGGTCTATGGCAGCGTACATATCTTCGGTTACCTCTTCTGCCTTTATTACCGTGCCGTTTACATTTATGGTCACATCAGCCATTCTTCTGAATTTTTCGGCTGTAAGCACAACATGAGCTTCTACTGGAAAATCAAAATATTTACCTATTTTAGATAATTTTTCTTCTGCGTACTCTTTTAGACTTTCTGTTGAGTCAATGTGTCTGAACGTTACGGTGATGTCCATAGAATACCTCCTGTAGAGTTTTTGTTAATAAGCCGGGAATGTCCTTTTAACCTGTATAATACCCTGTTCCCGATCAGTTTGAAATCAATATAATCATTAAAACAGTTCCCGTCTTTTTCTTGATGGCAAAATTCCAAGGGTTTCCCTGTATTTTGCCACAGTCCTTCGGGCAACATCAATATTATGATTTTTAAGCATATCAGCAACCTCCTGGTCACTGTATGGATTGCTTTTATTTTCTGACTTTATGATGTTTCTGATGTGCTCCTTAACGCTTTCAGATGCAATAGAATCACCTTCCATGCTGTTGATTGCACTGTTAAAAAAATATTTCAGCTCAAAAACCCCCTGGGGGGTGTGGACATATTTATTGGTGGTCACCCTGCTTATTGTAGATTCATGCATCTGTATATGCTCGGCCACATCCCTTAATACAAGGGGTTTAAGGTGCGTTACCCCGTGATCAAAAAATTTCCTCTGAAACTGGACTATGCTCTCCGTTACCTTATAGATGGTTCTCTGTCTCTGATGAATACTTTTGATCAGCCACGCAGCCGATTTCATCTTATCAAGGATATACTCCTTTGTCTTTTCATCACCGGGAGATGCCCCGTTATCATTTAGTATCTCCTTGTAGTAGCTGTTTATTTTAAGCTTGGGCAGACCGTCCTCATTCAACACGATCTCATAATCATCCCCCACCTTGAACACATAGATATCCGGGCTTATATATATTGTATCGTCTTCACTGTAAAGCCTGCCCGGTTTCGGTTCGAGATTGGTGATTATTTCAACCGCCTTATATACCTCCGGCATGCCTATGGAAAGACTCTTTGCTATCTTGTCGTACCGCTTGTTTTCCAGGTTGTCCATATGATCCATGATTATCTTTTCGACAATCGTACCCGTTAGATTCTGGAACCTGGCCTGGATAAGGAGGCATTCCCTTGTATCCCTTGCGCAGACCCCGATCGGATCAAAATTCTGTATTGCATTAAGGGTATAAACAATCTCCTCTTCAGTGCATCCGGTTGCCTCACAAAGCTCCTCCATGGATATCTGGAGATAGCCATCCTCATCTATATTCCCTATAATCTGAATGCCTATCTCCTTCTGTTTATCATCCAGATGACTCAGCGAAAGTTGCCACATCAGGTGAGAGTTAAGGCTTGTCTTCTCCTGATTCATGTTTTCAAAGGCAGGGGCCTCCTTACCCTGGTAGGGGGTGTCTGCCCATCCTGTGTTATATTCCGAGATATAGGTCTCCCAGTCTACAGTATCGTTTGTGGCATTTTCATCTATGGTGACCTCTTTTGCCGGCTGTTCTTCGGGTGAAGAAATGGCATCTTCAACGATCTCGATATTATCGCCTTCCGTATCCCCTTGTGACTGTTCATCAAGGAGCGGGTTTGTCTCCATTTCCTGTGTAATGGTTTCAAGCAGTTCAAGCCTTGAGAGCTGTAAGAGTTTAATTGCCTGCTGCAGCTGCGGGGTCATTATGAGCTGCTGGGAGAGGCTTAGAGATTGTTTAAGTTGAAGCGCCATTTGACCTTGTTTTTAATCCATTAGTGTTGTCATTACATATTAAAGTCTTCACCCAGATATACATCCCTTGCAACCTTGCTGTTCAGTATATCCCCGGGCGACCCGTATTCAACTATATTCCCCTGTTTAACCAGATAAGCGGCATCACATACATCAAGGGTCTCTCTTACATTGTGATCCGTGATTATTATCCCTATCCCCTTTTCCTTTAGCCGCCTTATGATCTGTTTTATATCATTAATAATCAGCGGGTCTATCCCGGCAAAGGGCTCATCCAGCAGCATGAACCTGGGTTCCGATACAAGCGCCCTTGAGATCTCCAGCCTTCTTCTTTCTCCGCCTGAAAGGGACGATGCCTTCTGCCCTGCCAGGTGTTTTATGTCCAGATCGTTAAGAAACCTGTTCACCCTCTCTTTTATTTCGGTTGAAGAATAATTGTTTCCTTCTACAACCGCAAGTATATTCTCATAAACGGTCAGTTTTCTAAAAACAGACGGCTCCTGGGGCAGATAACTTATCCCCTTCCTTGCCCTCATATACATGGGATCATCTGTTATATCATTGCCGTCGAGCAGGATGCTTCCCTCATCCGGCCTTACCCGTCCTATCATCATGTAAAAGGTGGTTGTCTTTCCTGCACCGTTCGGGCCCAGGAGCCCGACAATACTACCCCTTTCTATGCTGATATTTATCTTATCAACTACCCTTTTACCCTTATATATCTTGGCAACATCCCTTGCCTCTAATTTTTCAACCGGTATAGACAATATTGTTACCTTTCATCCTTTCCGGTTCGGGATAATGTTGCCTTATCCTCTTTTGTTCCTTCAACACTAAAACTTTCTTCTTTTATATCATATGTAATCTTTAGGCCATGCCCTTCACCGCCTTTGCTATATTTAAAATAAGGGTTCCCTGTAAGGATTATCTTTCCGGATTCTATAACATATTCCGCCTTTTCTGCTGTTGCATAACTTCCATCTGAACGTTTGATTACTATTGATTCTGTAGCAATAATCTTTTCTATGTCGTTTGATTGTATAGAAGTATCCTTGCCTGTATTTTTCAAATACAACTCAAGCTTCTGACAGGACATGGTAATATCATCACCTTCAACCTTAAAACCATCAAGCCTTACATCACCATTAAAGGTTGCCTTTGACTCTTTCATGTACATTTTATAGGAGATAGACTCTATTTTTATCTCCCCGTCCTGGGTGCCAAAGATATTTTTTATTTTTTTTGTCTCCGGATAAGCACTACCGGGCAGCAATATAAATAATGGTATGAATATCAGTAAGATATTGTGTAACTGTTTCATTAATCAAGGGCCCCTGTATCAAAGACCGAATTTACATCTTTGAGTATTTCCAGTGTTTTCTTTTCCAGATCCATATATAAACCCCTGCCGGTTATCCTGAAAAAAGGCCCCTCTACGGTAACAGCCTCATCGGATTTAATACAGTTATCTTTCAGTTGAATCGTTATTCGCTCGGTGTATATGAGATAACCATCTGCTGTTTTACCCTTAAGCCCACCAGTGAGGTTGATCTCATTTTTTGCCCTATTGATCTCCCCGCTTTTTCCTTCGAATTCAAAATCAAGGGCCTCTTTTGTCTGGTATTTCAGCCTGAACCCCTTGAAGCGACCGATTTCATCATCCTTTTCAGTAGAAAAACTACCCTCATCAGCCTCAAGTGTCAGTTTAGTACCTTTATCGGGATCAGTCTCAGTAATCACAAAATTTTCTGAGCTGATATCCGCTTTCGGGACTGTCACCTCAGGTATCTCCTTCTCTGATTCTCCTTTATCGGTTTTTACAAGAAAAAATCCGATGAGAGACAACAGAAGAACAACCCCGATTAATGGCAGCGATTTTTTAGGGAGCCTTGCCATACTGCAATAATTATACCAGATACATTTTTACTATGTAAAGCCTAATTTGGTTTTTTCATTAATTCCTTTAATTTCCGGCCATGCCCCCTTTGCCTTGAGGATGATCTCGCACATCTCCCTTACCGCTCCATAACCACCCGGGGCCTTTGTTATGTAAAGAGCTGCATCACGGGTTTCAATAGTGGCATCTGCCACAGCAACAGGAAGGCCCGCACACCTTAACATGGGTAAATCAGGAAGATCATCACCCATGCAGCAGACCTGATCCTTTTCAAGGCCCTTTTCCGCCATTATCTTTTTACATATTCCTTCCTTGTCCTTGACCCCCTGATAGACCATTGTAATTCCCAGGTCAGCCGCCCTGAACCTCACTGCCTCGGACTCCCTCCCGGTAATAATGGCCACGTCAATGCCTGCATAAAGTAAAAGCCTTATACCGTGTCCGTCCCTTACATTGAAAAATTTTATTTCTTGCCCCAGGTCATTCATCACTATGCGGCCGTCCGTCATTACGCCGTCCACATCAAGTACAAGGAGCTCAATCCTCTTTGCCTTTTCTTCTACCATAATTCATTTCTCCAGTGATCAGCTCACAAGGGAGTGGATATCCTTGAGCAGTATCATAAGCGGTTTTACCTCTTCAAGGGGTAAAGAGTTAGGGCCGTCACACAGTGCATTATCAGGGTCAGGGTGCACCTCCATGAACACACCGTTAGCACCCGCAGCCACTGCTGCCCGGGCGAGGTATGCAGCATATTTCCTTTCGCCACCTGAGCTTGTACCGTCACCACCCGGGAGCTGTACACTGTGGGTGGCGTCAAAGACAACTGGGAATCCGAAGTTTTTCATGATGGGGATAGCCCTGAAATCCACAACGAGATTATTGTACCCAAAGAATGTGCCCCTTTCCGTGAGCATGATATTTCTGTTCCCTGTTGAGAGCACCTTTTTTACCGCCTGTTCAAAATCAAGGGGGGAAATAAACTGACCCTTCTTGATATTGACCGTCTTTCCTGATTTACCCGCCTTTAAAAGGAGGTCTGTCTGTCTGCTTAATAAGGCAGGTATCTGAAGCACATCCAGCACTGCGGCAGCTTTATCCACCTCATCCAGGCTATGGATGTCAGAAAGTACCGGAAGACCTGTCTTTTCTTTAACCTTCATGATGATCTCAAGGCCCTTTTCTATGCCCGGCCCACGGTATGAGGTAACCGATGTCCTGTTTGCCTTGTCATAGGATGTCTTGAATATGATCGGGATATCAAGCTTCTCGGATGTCTCCTTTAAAAATGAGGCTACCCTCATGGTTATCTCTTCCGACTCTATTACGCATGGCCCGGCAATGATAAAGAATGGCCCTTTTTCGTCTATCCTGATATTTCCCGCATATACAGTGTTACCCATACACTTCTCCATGGAATAATGAACAGCTTTTTCCCGGGGATGTACCTCACAAATTGTCATGGTTAGCCGGGAAAGGTTTAATGCTTATAAAAAGGGTAGGTAAATGTCAAGCAAACAACATGCACCTCATCTCCAAGGGTCTTTCGACATAAACTTTTGCTTGTCTTATCCATGTTTTGGAACTATCATTGCTCCCCGCTGCCTCAATGGGGCAGATTTTTTTATGTCATAACAATATGATCCCGGAGGTGTTAAAAGGTGGCCAGTAAAAAGACGACCAGGACGATAGAAGAGATAAATAAAAAGATCAGGTCAGGAAAGGCAGTAGTTGTCAGGGCTGATGAGATGACAGAGATCGTAAAAAAGAAGGGCGCGAGCGCTGCTGCAGCAGAGATCGATGTTGTCACAACAGGGACCTTTTCACCCATGTGTTCCTCCGGTGCATTTATTAACTTTGGCCACACAAAACCGGCAATCAGGGCATCAAAGGTATGGTTCAACAATGTCCCTGCTTATGGTGGTATTGCGGCAGTCGATGCATACATTGGGGCAACAGAGGTTGCGGAGGATGATCCCTTAAACGGGGTATATCCCGGGCAATTCAAGTATGGCGGAGGCCATGTAATACATGACCTTATCGCAGGTAAAAAGGTGACCCTGAGGGCAACATCCTATGGTACTGACTGCTATCCGAGAAAGGAATATGAAAAAAAGGTGACCCTTTCCGATCTGCCCTACGCTACCATGCTGAACCCCAGAAATGCCTATCAGAATTATAACTGTGCGATAAACATGAGCGCAAAGACCATCTATACATACATGGGTGTCCTGAAACCAAAGGCCGGAAATGCAAACTATGCAACTGCTGGCTGCGTAAGCCCGCTCTTCAATGATCCCTATTACCTTACACTGGGTATGGGGACAAGGATCTTTCTGGGAGGGGCAGAGGGTTATATTGTAGGCCCCGGCACACAGCATAACCCGAATGCAGAGAGGGCAAAAAACGGCACACCATTATCAGGTGCAGGTACACTCATGGTAATGGGCGATATGAAGCAGATGGACCCGAAATGGATTGCCGGTGTAAGCATGCTGGGCTATGGATGCAGTATTAATATTGGTCTCGGTGTTCCAATACCCATACTCAATGAAGATATGGCAAAGTTTACGGGTGTAGCCGATGAGGATATTTACACACGGGTCGTGGATTACAGCAGTGACTACCCCAATGGTGAGTCAAAGACCCTTTCCATGGTAAACTATGCTCAGCTCAAAAGCGGTGCGATCAAATTTAATGGCAAAGAGATCCCGACTGTCCCTCTTTCTTCATATGTGAGGGCTATCGAGGTTGCAGAGATACTGAAATCATGGATCAAAAAAGGGGATTTCTTCTTGACTCACCCACAGGTGATGCTGCCTACGGCTAAAAGATCATGATACAGGCATGCCCCTGAAGATAAGGCTAATTACTTGACATAGGATACTTACCTACCTATAATCTGGCACCGGTTTTAAAAATAACTTTTTTGTTTTAACCCTATCCGGATCGATCAGTTTTTACTTATCGATCCGGTTTTTCATTGTATAAGGATGTTCAGGAGGATCCGTATTGAGCCCGAGCGGTCATGATACTAAAAAGCAGCTTGATTACATGGAGAAAGACAAGATCATACTTGTCGGTAATCCCAATGTCGGGAAAAGTGTAATCTTCGGGCTCCTGACCGGGAAGTATGTAACCGTATCCAACTACCCCGGTACAACCGTTGAGGTGTCCCGTGCATTCTCCCGTTTTGGCGGCAAGAAAAAGTATCTGGTTATTGATACCCCCGGCACCAACAGTCTTATACCCCAGTCTGAAGATGAGAAGGTTACCCGTGACATCCTCTTAAACGAAAAGGCGGAGATCGTTGTACAGGTAGCGGATTCAAAAAACCTGCGCAGGGGTCTTTCCATAAGCATACAGCTTTCTGAAATGGAGATCCCCTTTATACTGGACATCAATATGATTGATGAGGCGCAAAGCAGGGGTATTAATATAGATTCAAAAAAACTCGGAGAGATCTTAGGGACAGAGGTAATCCCAACTGTTGCCACGCACAGGGAGGGGATACACGGACTAATAAAGGGCATTGCAAACCCTGTCAAACCAAAGGTAACAGTGGATTATGGTGAAGTTCTGGAATCCGGAATCAGCCAGATCCAGGAGTTAATCCCTGAAAAGATATCTAGGGCCATAGCCATAATGCTCATTGCCGGAGAACAGGGCATAGAGGAATGGTTTTTATCAAGGTTCGGAAAAGAGGCTATTGACAGGGTAAGAGCCATAAGAGCCTCATTGCAGTCCACAAGCCCGACTCCTTTAAGCTACCTTATTAATAAGCGCCGGGTGGCAAAGGTGGATGAAATATTAAAAGAGGTACAGACAAAGGATGAAAAGGCCAGGGATCACAATATACTCCAGACATTTGGCAGGCTTTCCATGCACCCTGTATGGGGCATACCTATCCTGCTTGCGGTCCTCTATATTACCTATAAAATAGTAGGTGAATTCGGTGCAGGCACCTGTGTTGATTTTATGGAGAGCGTTGTATTCGGTGAATATATCAACCCGTTTTTAACAAGGGTTGTCCATTCAGTAACAGGTAATGCGCTCATACGGGAATTCCTGATCGGTGAATATGGTATTTTTACAATGGCCTTCACCTATGCCATTGCAATTGTGCTCCCCATTGTCGGCTTCTTTTTCCTGATCTTTGGTCTTATGGAAGATTCAGGATATCTCCCCAGGCTTGCCATAATGGTGAACAGGCTCTTCAGGATAATCGGCCTTAATGGCACTGCGGTGCTCCCCATGATACTGGGCCTGGGTTGTGCGACCATGGCAACCCTTACGGCAAGGATACTCCCCAGTAAAAAGGAAAGGATAATTGTCACCCTGCTCCTTGCACTTGCTGTTCCCTGCTCTGCTCAACTGGGCGTGATCTTTGGCGGGACATCAACCATATCCCCCTGGGCCACCATCATCTGGGCCGCCGTCATTATATGTGTAATCTTTGTGGTCGGCTTTTTATCGTCAATAGTAATACCGGGGAAAAAATCCGATTTCATACTTGAGACACCCCCTATACGGATACCCAAGTTATCTAACATAATTATAAAAACCTTTGCGCGCATTGAGTGGTATCTTAAAGAGGCTGTGCCCCTGTTCATGCTCGGGACAATCATACTCTTTACCCTTGAGAAACTGGGCGCCCTTACCCTGATCCAGAAGATAGCCGCACCTGTTGTGGTGAACCTGCTGGGGCTTCCAAAGGAGGTTGCAGGTGCCTTTGTGATGGGTTTTTTAAGAAGGGATTATGCGGCAGTGCTTGTTGTAAAGGAAGGTAATCTGGACCCTATCCAGATGCTCGTGGCCCTTGTTACCATTACCCTTTTTGTGCCCTGCATAGCCAATATGTTTATAATGATCAAGGAGCGGGGCATAAAGACAGCCTCTCTGATAGTATCATTTATATTTGTCTTTGCCTTTTTATTCGGGGGGTTGTTTAATTTTATTCTGCGTGCTCTCGGGGTAACCCTATGAAATGTGCACTCTGTGGATATGAATTTGATCCTGATCAAAACGAGTGCAAGGGATGCGCAATCAATAAAAACTGCAAGACCATCTGCTGCCCGAACTGCGGATACAGCACTGTAGAGAGATCCGGTATCATAGAGTGGATAAAAAAGGCGGCCAAAGGAGTTAAAGATGTTACTGACAAAAGAAGAGATAGATGAAATCATCGAATCCATCTGGTGCGGAAAAGAGATAGGTTCTGTTAAGAGGTCTGATCTCCTGAAAATAGAAACCCCAAGGGTAACAGGGGATGTAATCGATAGGCTTATAGATGATGATTACATATTTGAGGTTAAAGAGGAGATAAACCTTACCCAGAAGGGTGAGGAGATTGCAAAAAAACTCATAAGGGCACACAGGCTTGCTGAAAGGCTTTTCACCGATGTCATGGTGATAGATGATGCACCCATGGAAGAGACTGCATGCAGCCTTGAACACTGCCTGAGCCATGAGGCCCTTGATGCCATATGCACACTGCTCGGTCACCCGCGTGAGTGCCCGCATGGCAGGCATATACCTCCGGGCGCTTGCTGTAAAAGGGCAGAACAGAATATACAGCCTGTTATTATGCCCCTTAACAGGCTTAAGTCAGGGGAAGCAGGGGTGGTAGTTTATGTCTCAACAAAACACCATTCGCGTCTTGACAGGCTGACAGACCTTGGCATTACCCCCGGCCAGGAGGTTAAGGTTCACCAGACCTTCCCCGCCTTTGTGCTCAAGGTGGGAGAGACGGACCTTGCCATTGACCCTGAGGTATTGAATGATGTTTATGTCCGTAAAAATAATGGTAAATAGTGATGCATGAAATTATTAATATTTTTAATTCATTTACACTGTCTGGAGCTGATTATCTAACTGGTGCACATTCAAAAAGTGTCGTTTTTGGATTTTAGCATTCACCCTTTAGCATTCAGCAAAAGGCATTTTAAAAACGATTTAGCTGAAGGCTGATCGCTGACAGCTGAAAGCTGCATCCGGGTTTTTCTTCTTTCTGGATGGATACTAATTATTTCAAATAGGAGAATTTATGGAGAGGATTCCGTTTACAAAGGAAGGTCTTGATAAGGTTAAGGAAGAGCTTGCACACATAAAAAAGGTTGAGCGACCGGAAAATATTCGGGCGATCGAAGAGGCCAGAAAACATGGGGACCTGAGTGAGAATGCAGAATACCATGCAGCAAAGGAAAAGCAGTCCTTTCTTGAGGGCAAGATAAATGAACTGGAATCGGTTATAGGCAAGGCAGAGGTAATAGATTTTGAGAAAGGTCCAAAAGACAGGGTTGTTTTTGGCAGGATCGTGCTCCTTTATAATATGGAAACGGAAGAGGAGGTACAGTATCAGCTTTTAGGGCCATATGAATCTGACCCGGATAACGGGAAGATCTCTGTAAAATCCCCCATAGGTATGGCGCTTCTCGGTAGTGAAGTTGGAGATGAGGTAAAGGTTAACACCCCGGGCGGGCTACAGGAGTATGAGGTACTGGAAATCTTATGAAGTCATACAGAAAAGAGCTGTGGTTTAATGTGGCCACCCGCAGGGCATTTATCAATATCACGCCCGATATTGAGGAATGCCTCAGGGAAAGCGGCGTAAGAGAAGGGCTTTTACTCTGTAACGCAATGCATATCACTGCCTCGGTCTTTATTAACGATGATGAGTCAGGCCTGCACCATGATTATGAAAAATGGCTTGAACAGCTTGCACCCCATGAACCTGTTTCACAGTACCGGCATAATGTTGGCGAGGACAATGCGGACGCCCACATGAAAAGGCAGATCATGGGGAGAGAGGTGGTTGTTGCCATAACCGATGGCAGGCTGGACTTTGGCCCCTGGGAGCAGATCTTTTATGGTGAGTTTGACGGCAGAAGAAAGAAACGGGTGCTGGTAAAGATCATCGGTGAGTGAGTATTATCGCTACTATGTGGCTTTAGAAACCATTTTAATATAATCCATTCTGACTATTTTAATTTGATCAATCATCCAACATGCTGATATTTAATGTAAAACCAATGTGTGCCTGATATGGCACACATTATGCTTTTCTTTCTACCATTCATACAGGAATCACATTTGTAGAGACGGGTTTTATCCGCCGTCGCCAAGGCTATGGCGGGACAAGAACCCGTCTACGTAATAAATATCTGGAGTAAAATTCAAGGACTAACACGGGTGTCGTTTATTTCATCACCCGTTCAGCCTGCTATCCCGGCTGATGTTGAACAGGGCGAAGAGGCATTGCAGATAACACTATACCCCTCCCGTATAGATCCGCACTGTGTAAACAGCATGCCGGGATAGAAGGCCAGAATTTTTAAAACCTGATTTTATGCATTTAAAAAGGAGAGAATAAAATGAAAAAGGTAAGGTCGGTTAGCATCTCTGTGTTGTTTATTTTATTGGCTCTATTTCCGCTCTGTGCATATGCCGATGTCGAAGAGGTGATCAACAAACAGTATCCCCTTGAAAGGGATGGTGAGGTGAGTGTAAAAAATATATCCGGCGATATTGTTGTGACCACATGGGATAAGAATGAGGTAAAGATTGAGG
This sequence comes from uncultured Desulfatiglans sp., assembly GCA_964499695.1. Classification (GTDB taxonomy): domain Bacteria; phylum Desulfobacterota; class DSM-4660; order Desulfatiglandales; family HGW-15; genus JAAZBV01. The sequence continues at coordinate 6,769 of CAZCMD010000005.1, read as the reverse complement.
CAATAAAAAGGGCTGACTCTCATGAAGAGCTTGAAAATATCCATGTGGATATAGATTCCCATGATAGCCGCATAAGCATAAATACCGAATATGATAAATCTTTTCATTTTAATTTCTTTTCCGGTTTCAATGGGAATTACGGGTCTGTGTACTATGAATTGATAGTACCGGATAATGCGGAAGTCACTCTGGAATCAGTAAGCGGTGCGATCAGAGTTACCTCTATCAATGGCAATCTTTCTGCAAAGACTGTAAGCGGGGAGATAAAGGTGGTCAGTGCTGGAAAGGATGTAACAGCAAAGGATGTCAGTGGCAGCATATATCTTGAAGGGGTTGCTGGTGATACAAAAGCTGAAACGGTTTCAGGTAGAATATCGGTGAATGAAATCCAGGGAGCCTTAGCCTCAAAAAGCGTAAGCGGTGATATTGATATCACATCAGGTTCAGAGGTGAAAGAGGCCAGGGCTGAAACAATAAGCGGCAGCATAATGGCAAATTACATACTGGGCCAGGGTGAACATTATTATAAAACGGTCAGCGGGAATATAAATATGGAACTCCCGGCTGATTCAGAGTTTAGCCTTAACGCCAAGACCTTTAGTGGAAGCATAAATACTGACTATGAAATAACCATCTCTGGCAAGATAGACAACAAAGATATTAAAGGGATTGTTGGTAAAGGCGGCCCTGAATTATCACTGGAGAGTTTCAGCGGAAGCATCAGGATAAAAAAGAGATAGCTACCAGTAACATCCTCTTACAGGATAGCAAGTGTCCATCCACAAAGAGGTAATTTTATAATTAAGCATTCAGCATTCGGTTATCAGCTACCAGTCAAATACTTTCTTATATCTTATGCTGATAGCTGAACGCTGATGGCTGATCGTTTTCATAATCAATACCCAAAGGCCCCTATATCAGAAATAGAACCGGATGGCCGCACTTCAATGGATTGGTGCCGGACATACTGGTATTCCACAGGATAGTTCACCACATCTGCGGGCAGGGTGCCTGCATTACCTCTGGCCAGAGAACCTGCTGAAAGATGAAAATCCTGAGCATTAAAATCTATAAATCCCGGTGTACTTCCTTCCGTGTTTCCCATATCAGCCACTGTTGCATCAGTATCAAGGCCTGCTTCGTGTGTAAGCACCCAGCCTGTAGGTAGCCAGTTATTTTCAAGCTCGGTCTGTCCATTCCCGCTTGTTATAGCAAGGTATTCACCCCCGGCTGATGCATAGATAATATTGCCGAATACCAGGGCAGTCACATCAACGGTGCTTAAGCGCATGAGCGTGGTGTTACCGCTGCGGGTGGAGACAACCGTGTTGTGATAAAAATAGAGTGTGCCCCTTCGGTACATTTCCGTGTCGCCGCCATCACCACCATAATGCATGATCTGGCTGTTGCCAGCCCCATCAGGTTCAATGAGCACATTACCATATACAAAGGTCTCATCATAGGCAGGGTCGTTTGCGATGTGATCGTAATCGGTCTCAACAAGGTCAAGCTGGCGGTTACCTGACTCTATCCAGTTGTACCTGATAACAGTGCCGGATGAACGATCCTTGAGGTTGTTTCCGAGGCAGCCGGACCTGAGCGGGCCATAGTGGTTGTATTCAAACACAATACCAAGGCTTTCCGTATAGGAGTTGTGTTCGTATATGCTGCCTTCAATACCATTATCGTAAATATAGTTTCCGCTGATCATGATACGTGAAGAGGCAGAGCTTGAAAACAGGCCGTTTGCCGCATCATGAATCAGGCAGTCATGGATTGTGATGTCAGATCCTTCCTCGATATGGATAGCAGCGGCATTGGAGCTGTATTCCTGTGTGGTGCCGCTGTCATCTGTAAACTCATATCCGGGCCGGCCGCTCCTGATATCAAGGCCCTGAATATAGATATATGATGGACCGCCAGGGTTGTCAGGGATGCTTGATCCTCCAACCTTTATTATATTCCTCACCTCGTTCCAGTAATCCAGTTCGTTACGGGTAACAGCACCATCGCCGCTTATGATTGGCCTCTGCCCCCCTTCTTTAATGCCAAGGATAACCACAGGCGCTTCAGCAGTTGCTGCCACATTGATTACCCACTTTGCCTGATAGGGTGTGTGTTACGATAGTAGATACGCACAAGGGTGGAGGGCGTAAGGCTCTCCCACGGGACATCCCCGGGTTCGGTATAGGTTTTACCGGGCCCGACATCATAGACATGTGTGAATTCTGAAGGGTCCCACGTATAAACAGTGGATGCACTATCTCCTTCATCATCGGTTTCATCATCTTCATCACCCTGAACAGGATCACCATTATTGATAACAGCAGGTGGGGTATCCCCGGATGATCCTGATCCGCCATTGCATGCATTAATCATAAGTAACCCTGTAACAAAAATCACTGTCAGAAGATAATATCCGGCCCGGACCCTGATATCTGATATCTGTTTTTTAATGTCTTTAATCCTCATGGAGTAACACCCCTTTCCTGTTAACTGTACATATTACTGCGCAACAATGTACTATTTTAATACACCTTTTTATGTCAGCATCTTTCCGTGAATTACAAAAATATTATTAATTCAACATCTTACAATATTCATGATTCTTTTTAATATTTTATATTCTGATAATGCAAATATCATGCAGCATATTTGAGCTATTAGAGTTTTAGTGTGTTGTATATAAGGCAGGAATTAAGGCCGGTCTATTTTAGTTTTTTATGAGATGCCTTTTATTTAGTTGACCTGTACTATTGCTTATCACCGCAGGCAGATGTAAGACTAAAAGGGTGAACGCAGACTACCCGCACACCTGCAAGAGGATAGCAGGATATAGAGAAATCGTTACATTCACCCGTTACATGGATATTCAGATTCTTACGCCTTCCTGATACTGCACAGGAGACCTTTCCACTGGGGGTATCCCATTATGGGTTCCCTGCAGTTACAGTCGGTAAGTCTGTTACAGTTACCCTCTCCGGGCCACCCGTGCGGTACAAGCACCACCCCTTCCATGATCCTGTCACTCACACCTGCCTTCATCCTTACATAGCCCCTGTCGGTTTCAACAATAACATCGTCACCATCGTTAACTTTGTATTTTGCAGCGGTTTCAGGGCCTAGCTCCGCTTTCGGGTGAGGAGAGCGCTGCTTCAGCGTCTTCATATTATGTAGCATGCTCCCATTGTAATAAAAGTCACGGGTCCCGGTTGCAAGGACAAGGGGATATTTTTCTCCCAGCTCTGCCCATAAAGAGCCCTGCGGGCTCTTGTCAGGTTCGCGGTATACTGGCAAAGGCTCCCACCCTGCATCTTTAAATGCCTGACTGTAGATTTCTATCTTGCCTGATGGTGTAGCAAATGAGCGCTCGCCAAGGGTATATTCTTTTTTCTGATATATGGCCCCTTCAGGGTGTTCACGTAAAAAATCAAAGCTCAGGGAGCATGGCTCAAGCTCCTTTTGAACTACCTCAAAATCCTCTTTCCATTGGAACTTGTCCGCAAATCCGCATACCTTTGCAAGGTCGGTATAGACCTCTCTCATGGAGCGGCACTCATAATAGGGGCCAATGACCGGTTGTCTGAGCATGAGGTACGGGACACAGTGGCACACATTATAATTGTAGGCAAGTCCCCAGAACTCAAGCTGATTGCTTGCAGGAAGAACATAGTGGGCAAGGGCTGCTGTCTCAGTCAGGAACTGGTCATACACAACAAGGAGGTCAAGCCTCTTGAATGCCTCAGTGAGTGCATTGGTGTCAGGCATTGTGACAAGCGGGTTACCCCCTGCAACAAAAAAGGCGCGGATCTTTGAGGGTACGCTTTCAGGGACCATATTCATGACCGCATATGGGCTTGTCCTTCCCCAGAGTTCATAGAAAAGCGGATATTCCTCAGCCCCTAATGGCTTTCCGGGGAATGGGAGGCTTACATCCTGAAGCTTTAGCCTCGGGCTTATCACCCACCCACCAGGCACATTGATGTTTCCGGTCAGTACCTGAAGTATGGAAAGTGCCCTGTCGTTCTGCGTGCCGTTTGCACACTGATCCTGGGTGCAGGTGCCATGGAATATGGCCGCCCCCTTTGTGGTGGCAAAACGGCGTGCAAGTTTCCTTATGTCATCCGCCTTTATATATGTAATCTTCTCTGCCCATTCAGGTGTGTACTGCTGCACATGTGGCACTAGTTTATCAAAGCCTAAGGTCCACTTGTCAACAAACTCTTTGTCATAAAGCCTTTCATTTATGATTACATTCATCATTGCAAGTGCAAGCGCTCCGTCTGTGCCCGGCCTTATGGGGAGGTACATCTCCGCCACGTCGGCCAATGGAATACGCCTCGGGTCTATGACAATCACCTTTGCGCCCTTTTTCATGTTTTCATCAATGGCCATTGAAAGGGGAAAATCCGATGCATCAGGGTTGTGCCCCCATAGTAGATAGAGTTTCGAATCCATCTCCTCAACAGGGTACTTACCGAATGTGATCTGCCTTGCCCTGATCCTCATCCTGTAACATATGCTCTCAACTGAAAAGAAGTTGGGGGAGCCGAATGCCCCCTTGAACCTGTGGGAGAGGGATACCATCTCAAGGTTCTCAACACCGATGGAGCCGCAGAAAAATGCAAGGGCAGCCGGGCCATATTCGGCCTTGAGCCGGTTGAGTTTCTCACCGATCTCTGTGATCGCCTGTTCCCAGGATATCCTTTTGAATTCGCCATTTACCTTTTTCATGGGGTACTTGAGCCTGTCAGTGTGGTAAAGGTGCTCGATCATGGTTTCACCTTTGGGGCATAGCATCCCTTTGTTCACCGGGTGCGACTTCTGCCCCTCAACCTTGACAACCTTTCCATCCTCTACAGTTACCTCAACCCCGCAACTGTGATAACACAGGGCGCATCCTGTAAAATATTTCTTATTGTTTTTTTCTGTTCCCATCTCTATTTTTCTATCTCCCTTTCCGCAGGGCGTTTGCCCCTCTAAGTCTTTACCTTTCTCTTTCTATTTATGGATATAATGGCCATCCTGATATACCCCTGTCAAGTGAAAAATCCTGACTCTATCAAGGGAAGAGGGGATGAATAGATTGTAATTAAAACCGGGATAGTATTATAATGCAGCATGTATGAGACAGGGTCATATATAATTTTTCAAATTTAATTAAAGAGGCTCAATATGTCATGTTATCTGAGGCACATGAAGGATATCCTTGAAGAGGCGGGGATAGAGATCACAAAGGATAATAAAAAAGAGATAGACCAGGCAATCCATGGGCTGGTTGAGGTGGAATATAAAGACTGCCCGAATACGTGGAAGGAAGTCAAAAAGCATGTTAATAAGGATGAAGAAGCCAAAAAGAAATTTATAAAAAACCTTAAAGCAAGGCTTTTATAGACAGGAGGAGATATGTGTGAGTTCTGTCATAAGCATGGTGAAGGTAAGAAATGGTATTTACAGGCCAAAAACTACTCGGAAGATCTTTTAAGCGACCTTAAAAGACGAAAGTTTCTTAAAGAATTCACCTCAAATAATGGTGGAAATATTTCCAGTACCTTTGAAAAACTTAACCAGGCATCTCAAAATAAATTCATATCGAACCTCATAATGCCCTTTTTCGTGGGCAAGATGAAAAAGCTCCATTACGGGCAGGTGCTTCCCATAGAAGATGTTGAAAAGATCATGGAATTTGTAAACAGCATTGTCCGTATTGAATGCATCTGCCGGAAGAGTTTCCTGGGCACAGAACAGCGATACTGTTATTGCCTGAGTATGGGGCCAAACGGGGGAGAATTATTTAAGCTCATGAAGGAGATATCATCTGATTACGAGTCAGGCCCCAGTAACGATGGCCTTGAAATATTGACTAAAGAGGAGGCCCTTGCCAATTTCAGAAAGTATGAAGAGGAGGGGCTGTGCCATACGGTATGGACCTTTGTGACACCGTTTATTGCCGGGTTATGCAATTGTGACCGTTCTGACTGCGGTGCCATGAAGGCAACCTTTGCATACAAGTTCCCCATGCTCTTCAGGGCCGAGTATGTGGCAGAGCCAGATCCTGATCTTTGCACTGGCTGCCGTGAATGCATGCGAGTGTGCCAGTTCGGGGCCATAGGATACAGCGCAGCCAACCAAAAGATAATGATCGATCAAAAGCGGTGTTACGGGTGCGGTATCTGCCGTTCAAGCTGTGTCAATGATGCGATACATCTGCTTGAACGCAAAGATGTGCCACAGGCGGCTAATCTCTGGTAAAAGGAATAGCCGCCGGAATCGTAACCGCTGTTTTAATTCGCGGTTCCGGTTGTTTATTCGGTTGTCCTGGTCTTTTGGGCGGAAAAACGTGTATCTTTTTCACCGGCCCTGCGGCGGATAATATTACCGGTCCCGGTTCTGGTTACAGGCTTCTCTTTTTCCTCTTTTTTCTGGATGGAATTTTCAATCATTTTTTTTAACTGTTCTTCTAAAGAATATCGTTTGTTTTCTTCCACTGTCTTACCTTTTAATTGTTAAGATTATTTTATTACTTTGACGGCATTTATCCATGATATAAACAGGACTTTTCGATTCAAATATATGTGACAGTCATATCGGCACATATTCTGGTTTATATAAGGAAAAATTTCAATTTCTTTTTTAATACAAAACCGGACCATTAAGGACTTGCAATGATGGAAGCCCCAGGATGACACCGGACTTGTCCGTCTTAGCTTCTGTAACAACCATCTTGTCCCGCCATAGTTATCAATCGAAGGCGGAAGCTTTAGCGGCG